>NZ_JBGSQY010000037.1:0-1939 GCF_041737835.1 Bythopirellula sp.
TACCGTTGCACGATCGCCACCAGTGGACCGGAGGGCATTCAGCAAATCGACCAAAACATGTTCCAGGTCGTGGTCAGTGACTTAGTCATGAACGATATCGATGGAATGCAAATCCTGCAGAGGGCGAAAGCCTCGCTGCCCGACTGCGAAGTGGTTTTAGTGACCGGGCATGCAACGGTCTCCAAAGCGGTCGAGGCCATGCAGGAGGGCGCTTTCAATTTCTTGGAGAAGCCGATCACACCCGGCCGGCTCCGCGCGGTCACGGCCAAAGCCATCGAGGCAGTGCACCTTAAGCAGACGAACACGGAACTGCGTCAGCGCTTGGATGAAAAGTTTGGTTTCGAAGGCATTATCTTTTCCAGCCCTAAGATGCATGATGTGATCGGACGAATCAAACGCATCGCTCCGACCGACGCGACCGTGTTAATTACCGGCGAAAGCGGTACGGGTAAAGAGATGATCGCTCAAGCGATTCACCAGAACAGCCCTCGCAAAGCCAAGCGGATGAAGGCGCTTAACGTTCGCGCGGTTTCAGAGCAACTGGTCGAAAGCGAGCTCTTTGGTCACGTAAAAGGTGCGTTCACCGACGCGGCCAGCGATCGCATGGGCGCATTTGAGTACGCCGATGGAGGTACCTTGTTCTTGGACGAAGTTGGCGATATGCCGATGAGCACTCAGATTAAACTGCTACGAGTCCTGGAAGAACATCGAATTACACGCGTCGGTGACAATCGAGCCGTGAAAGTCAATGTGCGTTTGATCAGTGCTACCAACCGACCCCTGGAACAGCTGGTGGAGGAAGGCAGCTTTCGAAACGACCTGTACTATCGACTGAATATCGTCACCGTGCACTTGCCCGCACTGCGCGAGCGCCCGGAAGACATCGTGCCCTTGATGGACCACTTTCGCAAGATCTTCCAGAAGCGTCACAGCAAATCGCAGTGCAGTTTCGCTCCAGCGGTGATGCGGCGATTCTACAGCTATGAATGGCCAGGTAATATTCGGCAGCTGAGGAATTTTGTGGAAACCATGGTCGTTCTCGATACCGATAGCGTGCTGGACTTGAACGACCTGCCGCCCGAACTCAGTCAGGAATCAGATTTGGCCGCCGTGGCCGAACGCGACGCCGCCGTGCCAAGTCTACCGAGCGTCGGTGACTCCGGATTGATCGGTCGATCGATGGACGAAATCGAACGTTGGGCCATCGAAGAGACGCTTAAGATGACCGCTGGCAACCGAGAGGAAGCTGCCAAAGTCCTGAGCATTGGCGCCCGAACGCTTTACCGCAAATTAGACAAGTACAAGCAAGACGATGGTGGCTAACGCTTCGGATGCATTTTTAAGGGAATGGAACAATGCCCACGATTCGGCAACTACCTGCCAGCATCATTAACAAGATTGCCGCTGGCGAAGTCATCGAGCGGCCTGCGAGCGTGGTGAAGGAATTGCTGGAAAACAGCATTGATGCCGGAGCCACTCAGGTCGAACTGTCGATTGAAGGCGGTGGCACTGAAATGATCCGCATCAGCGACAATGGATGCGGCATCGCCGCCGAGCAAATTCCGCTGGCAGTGGCCAGTCATGCCACCAGCAAACTTGAGACTGCCGATGATCTGTTCGACGTACACACCCTCGGTTTTCGAGGTGAAGCATTGGCCTCGATCGCCGAGATCAGCCATCTTACGCTTCGAACACGCGTCGCCGATTCCGACTCAGGCTATGAACTCAACGTGCGTGGCGGCGAATCAACGGCGATCAACCCAGTCGGTTGCTCGGTGGGAACGACATTTGAGGTTCGGCACTTATTTTTCAATACGCCCGTGCGACGCAAGTTCATGCGGACGCCTTCGACCGAAGCGGGGCACATTACGGAAGCCTTCACCAGAATCGCCCTTGCATTCCCGCATGTGCAAATGACCATGACCAGCGGCAACCGGAC
>NZ_JBGSQY010000043.1:0-2769 GCF_041737835.1 Bythopirellula sp.
CGGGAATGGACCAACGAGCACGGATATCGGATCGTCCTGGCCGGAGTGCATTCGCCTGACGGGCGAACCGGACGTTCTCAACACAGTACGGTGCCGATTCTAGTCGGGCGGCCGGAATGCCGCGCGAGAGATAGAATTGCCGGTTCGCCTCACCAATGTAGAGATACCGATCAAAACGTTGCAGATACGTCGACAGGATCAAGCGCTTTGCTCGGTGGACTGTTGTTTTGCTCGTGCTCTTTAGATTTGTCTCTTCACGCAACCAAAGCTTCAATTTCTGTGCCTGTGCCTGGCGCGCCGCTTGCCAGTAGGCGGCGACTTGCCATCCTTGAAGCCACAATGTCGTCGCGCCGTCGGCCCGAGCACGCCGCGCGACATCCTCGGTAAGTCGCAGCCACCAGAATGACGACTGGTTAGAACTGATTGCGACTTTGGCAAAGGCATGATCGTAACCGTCCAACAGATCAATGTCCCAAGCTACGGAGTGCCCGAAACCGGGGTCGTGACTTGCCGTGTGGCCGTGGTCACTCAAATAGTACACTTTCATTGGAACGCGTCCGCGTTCCGTAAGTGCGCGCCAGAGCGGCACCTGGTACTGAATGGGATGGGTTGAAAGGACTGCTAGCAATCTATAGTCCCGGCTGGCTCGAACCAGCGACGTTGTATAGGCGGACGTGTTTCGGATGCTGCATACTCCGCCTCGCCACTTCGGCATCTTTTTCCATCATTCGTGGAATAGCTAGCAACGTCCCGAAGCAGATGCCCAGAAACAGCAGTATGAAAATGTCACCAAACGCCTGGGTGGCAACCGAGAAGCTGGCGAGGTTTGCGACGAGAATGGCTGATAGACCACACGCCAGTCTGGTATGCGCAGGCGAGCGGCGACCGACATGTCCCAGAAGCCTCCAGACATGGCGCATGAATCCCGACATCAGTGCTGCGACTGCAAGTAGTCCTGGAAGCCCAAGCTCCAACATTATCTTGCCAAGACCTCCTTCAGCAGCGCCGATGTGTCCGCCCACCTTAGTCATATGCTGCACACCCTGTGTTCCAATGCCGGCGCCGCCCCCCAACAAACCAAACCAATCATACGCCCACATAATCGGGGCTAACCCAAGCTGCAGGAAACGTTCATTGACGTCACCAAAAACCCCGCTGGTGCGCTGAAGGTACAGCCTGTATTCCTTATCTGTGGCGTCGCTTGCAACTACACCGGCCATTTCGGCATCCGGATCAGCGGCAAGCATGAACGCGAAGTAGGCCAACACGCCTATTACTGCAGCCGGAATGGCTATTGACCTCGCCCGCGCCAAAAATAAGGCAAGCAAACCCATGTAAGCTGAGCAGAAGATAGCGATGGTGACAATGAACTTCCGACGACCTGTCAAAATCCCCAAAGCTACAATAAAAGCAACAATCGTAAATGCGATAATAAGACGCGGGGCACTTACCTTTCGATGCGTCAAAAGCAGAAGGACAACACAAGAGCACGTTGCAGCATGCCATGCCGCGATTTCTGACGCGCGAAATGTTCCGCTGTGTGCCTTCAGAATAGTACCTTGATCGTGGATCCGTATGCCCTCTCCGACCTCACCGAAAAAGGGCAAGGCAAGTCCTGAAGATTCAAGGTATATCGTACTCAGCGCTAGGCCTGCTCCAACAAGGTAAAAAAGGAGCAATCGTTCAACACCTCGGCTACCCTGCTTTGCCGCGAAAGCGTGCGCCAACGCCAGGGCGACGAAAGGGGCCAGGTAGCTTATGAGCCCGAGAATCGTAACCATCGGTACCCCATATCGCAAAAGGCTGTGTACTGCCTGTGCCAAGACTACCAACACAAAAACCTTGAACGCCCCTCCCACATTTTGCTGCCATCCGACAATCATCCGCGGACCCAAAGGCACCTTGGCTGTCCAAGCGCCCAGAAGCGCAGCGCCGTAAACAATTCCGGCAAACAAGATGAAGTAGGGTGGCTGCCCGGGAACAATCTTTCTGATCGGGTCCTGCAAAAGCGCCACCGCCACGGTTAGATACATTCCCCGGCGCCAGTCGGAAAGCGAGACCAAGCATGCAACCAAAAGCCCGGCTAGGGCGATTCCATTCATGGCGCCGGTATCGCTCGCTCATCTTGCTCACACACTAAAGTGGGGCCGCGCCAAGCTAGCTTTATCGCCCAAAGGAAACCCCTGATTTCTCCAATGAGAGTTAAGGGAATCCACCAGGGTCGGATGAGATGGTGTCGTGTCAAGACCGACCTGATCGGACGCCAGACCAAACCACCGAAACTGCTCCAACCTTGCCATGTTCTCAGTACAAAATAGTACGCGCCGACCGAATGATCTGGTCGGGCGGTGAACAAATGTTGCCCGAATGTTCGTGTTCCCCCGCTCGGGATCTTCAAGTGATGTATAGTCGTTGCAGGCTCGTAATAGATCCGATGACCAGCACGGCGCCAACGGTAAGAAAACTCAGCCTCGAAGTTGTAAGCCACGCGGGCAAAGTTTTCGTCGAAACCACCCAGCCTGAGTGCCTCGAGGCGATTAATCGAGAAGTTGCAGCCTATAAACTGGTCGGCCCAAGCTGGGCGAGTTGAGGCGAAATGGAAATGTCCATCGTCAGAGAAATCGACGCCCTCCTGCCAAGGTTGGATGACACGTCCGGCAATTAGTCCGGCACCGTTAGTACGTTGGGAGGAGACATGGGCTTCGACGAGGTTCGGTGCGACAAGCACGTCGTCATCTAGGAAAAGTACAAGATCAGAGCGTGCCCGCA
>NZ_JBGSQY010000051.1:0-91926 GCF_041737835.1 Bythopirellula sp.
AGGGCATGTAACCACGCGTTACTCTCCCTTCCGCCGCTGTCCACCCCGAAGGGCTTCTCGCACGACTTGCATGCCTAATCCACGCCGCCAACGTTCATTCTGAGCCAGGATCAAACCCTTCAATTTTATATGCTTTAAACACCCAAGCCGAAGCTTGAATGCCTGTAAACAGTTTCAACCGAAAAATCTAATTGCTCTGGTCGGGTGCTCGGTAAAACACCCTATTTGCAATTCGCCATTTTTGCTTCAATTCACTCCGCTCGAAAGCTTCGCAAATCGAGGCTAAACGACCTCGCAATGCTGAACTCAACAGAAGTTTCATCACCAAATTGTCAAATATCAGTTAGCCTTAGGTCTCGTTCAGGCACTTCGTTTGCGAGCAAACTAAGTGTCCGGCGAGTTGTCTCAGGCAGGTCCCGTAGTATCGGGTTCGCAGGTCACTTCGTCAACCGCTCTTGCCAAAACTTCTTGAAAAACTTTTGGTTCGATCCGTTGACTTTTGCGTTTCACTCGGGTGAGTGGCACGCGTTCGGTAACAGCGAGGCGGAAAGATATAGGCACTCGGTCGTGCTCGCAAGAGCCTTTCGCAAGTTTCTTCAATTTCTTTTTTCTTACCGCTGTTTTTGGCTGTGAACACGTCATTCAACGCTTGTCTGTGAGCCTTGAACTCGTTTGCATCCTGAGTGTTTCGGTTGCTTTGAACGGTTTTCGTGATGGAAATCTGGATGAACCCGAGTTTCGGCATGTTCGGCACAGCTGTCTTTGGCTCGCTGACGGCGGGGGGTACCTGGAAGGGATTGGCTGAGCAAATGCGACTTGCTGGCCCGATGAAGTTCGATGACTGGGCACTAGTGGTTGGTCTCCCGGGGCTGTTTTGCAGCGGAAACTGTTATTTGGTCTAGCCTTTTGGTTTTTGTTGACATGACTCGAGCCTCCAACGATTCCAACGATTCGAGATTGCGGGAGTCATCCAAGGGCTCTTCAGTCGATCATCAACTCGATGCACTCATATCGAGAATCCAGTCATTAAGTGCTGGTGATCCGAGTTCACGGGCGTCGGATGATGCAAATCGCCCAAGACAACAGCCAAGGCCAGCATCCGGCAGCACGCCTCCGGGCTACGCCAGAGAGGTGAGTCAATCCTTTCAAGCGGAGGCAGTTGAAGTTGAGCCTCGCGAACGAAGGGATGCATCAGAACACGATTTGGCTAGCCGCGGTTCTGCGGGCAGACCAATGGCTCCATCCACGAACGAACCCAATCGCAACCCAGCACCGGCATCAATTCCGAGTTTGTTGCGAGCTACGCCAAAGAGCGAGCCCTCTCAAGGGCAGGTCGTCATGGCTCGCGGATTTACGCCTTGCCGTGATGAGCCTTGGCGACCGTCGGAGCCTGAGACCCTGCATTCCGCAAGGATCAATGAGACGATTCTGGAGGCGATTATTTATCGGGCGTTGCTTAATTCAGGCGAAATGGAGGGGCGTGCGGTCAGCGAGCAGATCAAACTGCCTTTCCGAATCGTTGAGCCTTTGCTTTCTCGGCTCAAGATGGAGCAGAATGTTGCTTACAAGAATTCGACGGCGACGAATGATTACGTTTATATCTTGACGGAAGCAGGCCGAGCGATCGCTCGCAATCACAATCAGGACTCGACGTATTTTGGTGCCTGTCCGGTTCGTTTGCAGGATTACATCCAAAGTGTCAAATTGCAAACGATTGAGGGGCAGTACCCCAAGAAAGTCGATCTGCAGAACGCTTTCAAGGATTTGTTGATCAATCCGCAAATGCTTCAACGTTTGGGTCCCGCAGTGGCCAGCGGTCGCGGAATGTTCTTGTTCGGATACCCAGGAAACGGCAAAACCTCCATTGCTGAGCGGGTGACGGGGGCTTTTGGTAAGTACATTTGGATCCCACGGAGTATCGACATTGACGGCGATATTCTCCGCGTTTTCGATCCCATGAATCATGAGTTGTCCATGCCCGATGCGTCGGTGGGGATTCTTGATGTCGTTGATTACGATCGGCGCTGGGTGCGTATAAAACGCCCCACGATTGTCGCTGGCGGCGAGTTGACGATGGATATGCTCGAGGTTCGCCAGAACTCGCAGAGCGGAATCAGCGAGTCACCGCTTCAGATGAAGAGCAATTGCGGAACACTTGTAATCGACGACTTTGGTCGCCAGAAAATGAGCGTCGACCAATTGCTCAATCGTTGGATCGTGCCGCTTGAAAAGCGATTTGATTATCTCAACATGGCCAGCGGCAAAAAGATCCAAGTGCCGTTCGACCAGCTCGTGATCTTTAGCACGAATCTTGAGCCGAAAGACCTGGTGGACGACGCGTTCTTACGACGTATTCCCTACAAGATCGAAGTTCCTAATCCGCCGGAAGCAGACTTTCGACGACTCTTTGAAATCATGTGTAAGGTGACGAAGATTCCGTACAATGCGGACGCGATTGACTACGTCATTAAGACGCATTACTTGCCGGTCAATCGTCCGTTTCGTAACTGCCAGCCTCGTGACTTATTGCTTCAAGTTCGCAATTTCTGTCTCTATAACGACTTGGAAGTCGAGCTCAAGAATGAATATTTCGACTTCGCTTGCGATAACTATTTCTCCGTGATGTAGTCGCTCACTGGTCGTGGTTTTGAGGCCAGTTGCGAGAACTATCGCTGGAAAAGCTCGCTTGTAACGATCGATTCGATCAGCTCAGCGGTGGTATAATCCTTGGCTTGAGCGTTCGTCAAAATTGCATCCACGGCGCCGCGGTCGAGCGGTTCGATCCGACGACCAAGCGCGTAGGTGAGTAAACGCTCCGTAAACGTTCTCGCAAAGAAGTACTTTCGATCGAGCAACTTTTGTTTCAACTCGGCGGGGCCGGCGAACTGTTCCCCACCAGGCAAAGTGCCCGACGTATCGATCGGGATCTTTTGTTTCTCGTCATAGAACTTGCGTGACTGGCCGATGGGATCGAATCCTTCCAGTGCAAAGCCAAGCGGGTCGATGCGTCGATGGCATTGGAAACACGCTTCGTCTTCGCGATGTTTCGTGAGTTGGTCTCGTATCGAAGAGGCTCCGCGAGTGTCAGGATCGATAGCGGGGACATTGTCCGGTGGTGGTGGCGTGGGTGTGCCGAGAATGTTCTCCAAGAGCCAAACGCCTCGAACGACCGGCGACGTTTCGATTCCATTCGCAGAGACCGTGAGAATGCTGGCTTGTCCAAGCAGACCTCCGCGATTGGGGTCGTCAAAAGTCACACGGCGAAACTCGTTTGCCGTATCCACCGGGACTTTGTCGACGATGTCATACAGCTTTGCGAGGTCTCGGTTGATGAAAGAGTGGTTTCCAGCGAGCATTTCAACGATGGAGCCATCGCGGTCGATCAGGTCTCGCAAGAACATTTGTGTTTCGGTCTTGGCGTCCGTTTCCAGGCCCGCGGCGTAGTAGAACCAGAACTCGCTGGGATCCGGTGGCATTGTTCCGACGTCTCGTAACGAGAGCCAGCTATCCAGAAAGTCTGCAACGAATGCGTCAGATGCTGGGCTCGCAAGCAAACGCCTTGTTTGGCGACTCAGTATCGCGGGATCCGATAACTCACCACGGTCGGCGCACTGACGCAATTCATCGTCTGGCATCGTGGACGTCAAGAAATATGACAGTCGTTCGGCCAGGGCGTAGTCGGTGGTGGCGGTGGTCTCATTCGCTGGTGATGGAGGTTCTTTGAAATACAGAAACGCCGGCGAGCACAAAGTTGCCTTGAGAGTGTCTTTGAACGACTGAAACGGACTTTTGTCATCGGCAAGTCGTGATTGATAAAACGCCATTAAGGATTGGACTTCTTCGACGCTTGCACTGCGGCGATAGGACCGAGACGCGAATTTTTCGATGAGCGATGGGGCGTTGGCTTCATGGAAGTCTGGGCTGCCTAAAATCGCTTGTTGGCTTTTTGTTGGCCATTCCGCGTCGACAGGTCCACGAATTTGGACTTCATCAATACGAATTTGTGGCATTTGCCCATGCTGGATGACTGCGACTCGCTGCTTCGCAATCCCCTGATCACCCTGAACGGACTTTGGCAGAGTGTCTTGGTGGTAGCGATAGACTTTGCCAAATGAGCTGCGGACGTCGTGTATTCCGTTTTCGAACGTGAAGCGAGGCGAGAATCCGCGGTCCAGCGGCACGCGAAATGTGTACCACCGGAACTCGTCGTCTGCGATCACTGCTTCAGCAAGTTTGGGTTGGATTGGCTGCACATGAACCATGTCGCCGATCGCGGTGTTACCGGGGCGAATGCCCATGCGAAAGGGTTCGTCGAGATCGATGCGGACGGCCTTGTTGCTGTATGGCGTATCGCGGTGCATGGCTTTCGCATGCACGCGGATTTCGTAGATTCCATCGACAGGCACACCCGAACGAAACTCGCCTAAGTGGCCGTAGGCGCCCTCCGGTTTATCGTTGAACGGATGGTCGTAAAGGCAGATGAATCGATTGCCAAACGATTTGCTATGGGCTGTCGCGAGTTCCGGCTGCTGGTAAAAGTTTTTGTTAAAAATCCATTCTCTCTGTTCAGGCCGTTCCATTACGGCGAGTGACTTTTCCACGCAAAGATCGGCGGCTTCGAGGTAGTTTTCTAAAAGATGTCCCGAAGTAATCAGTGCATCGCCAACGTTATCAAAGTTGGCTGAGAGGTTGTCGCCCGGAAACTCGATGGTGGGATCGAACATCGTCATGTCGATCGCAAGCAAATCACCGATCGTCCGACGATACTCCCGTTTGGAAAGTCGACGAAGGACGGTGCGTCCGCCTGTGCTCGTTGTGGCCTGGCGCATCGCGTCTAGCCGGGTCGTCAGGGCTTTGATTGCCGTTAATCGCTCTTTCGAAGTCGGCTGGCTCGCGTCCTCCGGCGGCATCGTTGCCAGAGTCAGTTGGTCAATGATGTCTTGTAGAAGGATCTGATTGTCAAGGCTTGGGGCTTCGAGATCCAAGCTTTCGAACTCTCGTTCGCCTGACGGATCGTCGGCGGTGTGGCATTGGATACAGTAGTTCTCGATCATGCTTGCCAAAGACTGTAGTTCGCCAGTGGCTTCCTCTTTCGCCAAGACAGCAGTCGCGAATGCGGTGAACGCGATGTAGGAGGTTGCAAGGACGATGGTTCGGACGATCCGGGGACATCCAAGAAGGTTCATCACGTCAAGCCTCGCAGTGTCCCCGTGGCTACACCGAACTGGTCGGTTTCGGCCCCGAAGTTTTGCAGTATCGAGACAAATAGGTTCGACAGTGGCGGTCGGTTTCGATCGCTTGGGTCGTAGGAAAGTAGGCGACCGTGGCGGAAACCACCACCCGCGAGCACAATCGGCAGGTTATTGTTCGTGTGTGAATTGGCGTTCCCCATGCCGCTGCCAAAGAGCACCGAGGTCTGGTCGAGCAGCGAACCGCTCTCGTCTTTGGTTTCAATGAGCTTTCCAACAAACCTCGCGAATTGCTCCACTTGGTATTGTTCGATTTTGATCAGTGCATCGATGTTATCTTGGCGTTGGCCGTGGTGTGAAAGACTGTGATAGCCACCGCGAATGCCAAGATCGCTCGGTTCAAAGTCGCCACCGATTTCGAGCGTCGCTATCCGTGTCGAGTCCGTTTGAAGAGCCAGTGCAATCAAGTCATAGAGCAACGGGAGGTCTTCGACCATGTTGCGATTTTTGGGTGTTGGGAACGGCGCATCTGGTTTGGGTATGTCGACCCAGTTACCTCGTAATTCGAGTCGCTTCTCAACATCGCGGACCGAGGTCATGTATTCGTCAAGCTTGTCCTTGTCTCGTTGATTGAGTTTTTTCTTTAGGTTGTTTGCGTCGCCTTGCACTAAGTCGAGGATCGATGTCTGCATCCGGAATCTATCTTTTTCCGCATCTCGGTGTTTTTCATCCGTGCTTTCAAACAGCTTTTTAAAGAGTTGTTGTGGGCCTGTGATTGGTGGGACTCGCGTGCCGCTACGAGTCCAAGACAATTGGCAACCGCCGTGGATTCCGGATTCACTACCGATTGTCAATGTTGGAAAACGAGTTTGGCCCGGTATGAACTCAGCGGCAAATTGGTCGAGCGTTACATTTGCCGTCGGCATGGATTTCGCATCGATTTGCCGTACACCCGACAGGAAGGCGTGGATGGCGAAGTGACCTCCTTTGAGGCCATGGTCGAGTCCGGAAACAACCGTCATCCGGTCCAGCAATGGTTCCAGCGAAGCCGTCGTTTCGCCCAGTTTGAATTGCCCCAGCGCTGACTCTCGCAAATCGGCTCGCGGCCCCGATGGCATGGCTGTGTGATCAGTTTTCGGCCAAAATGCCTCGGGATAAAAACCAAGCATGTTGCCAATGCAAACCATGCGTTTCTTGGGTGCTATCGCGTTTGGCTCGGCGGATCGTCCCAAGGAGGCAAAAAAAGGTAACCCCATGGAAACGCCGGCGGCTTGTAAGAAATGCCGTCGTTGAGCGGGTGAGTTCAGCATAATGCGAAATGGTTTGAGTCGAACGAAGTGACGGTCGGAGCCTTGGAAACCACAGCGTTCGAGTTAAGAGGAGAATGCTAGGTTTCCGAGCGGCATTTTAGCATAAACGCTCGGAAACTAGGGGGCTCGATTTCTGCATGTATGCACGCGTCGCCTGGCTCAATTTCATTTCGCTCCTGGGTTTCATTCAGGCTTGCTGATGCCAAGCGATGCCAAGCGATGCCAAGCGTCTCAAGGGAGGCGAAAAAGGAGTTTGAAGAGCTGTTAGCTCACTAAGGCTCGAATTTTGATAAACTCACAACCAGGAGTCATTCACCAACTCTGGTTGACCAGTTGTATGAATTTTAGAGCACCCAAAACGATGGTCTGTCAACTGGCCATCGTCTTTTTATTGCTTGGCATAGGTCAGTCCCGAACTGGCACGGCAGAAGAATCCACCACGCAACAATTCCGGCGGGCAAAGAATGCAGGTCTCGCATTAAAATTTGACAAGCAATCGACTGAGCTTCAACTCGCCCCTTCCGCCCAACTTGAGCCACCTGAATTGACAATCGAGCTCTGGGCCAAACTTGAACGTGGTCAGCCAGAACACGCCCAATTTATTCGCAAGCTTGCAAGTTGGGAGAAGCCAGGTCTAACTTTTGCTGCCAGTCAGTCAGGATATAACTGCGTTCAATTTCGTTGGTGGGATCAGTCCTTACAAACCCTCCCCGACTCACTGTTGGCTACGTGGTATTACGACCATTGGCATCATTTCGCAGCTGTCTACTCGAGAAGTTATCGTGCGCTCTACATTGATGGTAGAAAAGTGGCCAAACTGCCGAATGAGCCAAAGACTGCATTGCAGCACGATCACTCAGTGCCTTGGAGAATTGGGGCCGAAGGGTTATTAGGTGAAATAGACGAACTGCGGTTGTGGAGCGAAGCTCTCACCGAAAAAACCTTGCAGCAGAATCTGTATCGTACTCTCAAAGGGAATGAAAAGAACCTCGTTGGCTATTGGCGCTTTGATGAACCAGACGCCAACGACCTTTCGCCATCAAACTATGTTTGGCAAGACATTTCCAATCTGAGCGACCGTTTGGTCGAATCGTCTGCTCCGTTGCATACGCCTCGTTTTGTCCACGAGCATCGTCTTCGCTCACGTAAAATAATTTCTGGTCGCGAGGAAGTAGAAGCCGTTGCCAGCAAATTGCCGCCACTTAATGCCACTATTTATCGATTTGCAACGTCGCTGGCCAACGAGCCCTTCGGGAGTGGCGACTGTTGGAACTTTGTGAATCATGCCATGCATCTGGCAGGCGCGCGTGGGCGCGACGTTTATGTTTTTGGTGAATCGGTCAGTCGCGAAGATGCCATCCCGGGTGATCTCGTTCAATTCGAAAAATTCTCATCACCTTCCTTCAGTAGCAATCGTCACAGTGCGATACTCTGGCGGAATCACGGGGACGGAAAAATTACTGTAGCGCATCAGAATGCGCCACCTCATGGGATGAAAGTTGGCCTTTGGGAGATTGATACAAACAACGGCCAAGGCGAGGTTTATTTTTATCGCCCAACAAAATAACCAAGATTGCAGTTTCGCACCACACATGCTTACATCGAGGCTGGAGCGCGATACAATACGCTCTTCATCTCCGCCAGTAATCCGCAGGAGCCCTCGCCATGTCCACTGCCCAAGCCTGGGTTGCCCCCGCCGCTAAAGAAAAGTTTCTCCGCCAGGAAATTGATCTTGGTCAGCTCGCTCCAGACGACGTGGAAGTCGCCGTCGAGCATTGCGGCCTTTGCCACTCCGACCTTTCTGTATGGCACAACGATTGGGGCGGTTCGACTTACCCGGCGGTCCTGGGGCATGAAGTCATCGGCCGGGTTACCGCGGTTGGTTCAGCCGCCAAAGGACTTCAAGTGGGCCAACGCGTCGGCGTCGGCTGGACGGCAGGCAGCTGCATGTGTTGTCGCCAATGCCTTTCCGGCGATCAACATTTGTGCGCGCAAGCCATCCCGACCATCATCAAACATCTTGGCGGTTTCGCGAATGTGGTTCGCTCGCATTGGGCCTGGGCAGTGCCACTTCCCGAAAACATCAACGCCGCCGACTCCGGTCCCCTGCTCTGCGGTGGGATCACGGTATTTAATCCACTCGCCATGCATGCCAAGCCCACTGACCGCGTGGGTATTGTCGGCATCGGCGGCTTGGGGCACATGGGGGTGAAATTCGCCGCGGCGTATGGCTGCGACGTAACGGCTTTCACATCGAGCGAAAGCAAATTTGAGGAAGCCAAAGGCTTCGGTGCCCATCATGTTGTTTCCAGTCGCGATTCCGCAGCCATCGCGAAACTCGCTGGTTCGCTGGATATGCTGATCGTGACCGTGAATGTCCCGCTCGACTGGAATGCTCTAATCGGTTCCCTAGCGCCAAATGGTCGGATGCACGTGGTCGGTGCGGTGATGGAGCCGATTCCAGTTGTCGCGATGTCGCTCATCATGGGCCAAAAGAGCGTGTCGGGTTCCCCCACGGGTTCGCCCATCGATATGCGCACGATGCTCGAGTTCGCCGCGCGGCATAATGTGACGCCCCAGACCGAGCATTACCCCATGAGCCAGATCAACGAAGCCTTCGCACGACTCGAAGCGGGCAAGGCTCGTTATCGCATCGTGCTCGACGCTGACTTTTAACCTCTTACCCAGGTCCCACGGTGTTGAAAACATCGCTGACCCACCATTCGATGTAGCCATCGATGATCGGCACGGGGTGAAAAACTAGCATAGGGTAATACAACCACATCACGCCGTAAAAGCCGTCCCAGCGCGTGGCTTCGCGCAAGCGAAAGGCGATTCCCAGCACCGGCCCTATGCTGAGCAAATAGAGGAAAACGACAACGGTGATGATTATCACTCTGCGCCGCCACCGGCTGGGCGTAGGCGCATGAGAATACCGATCTTCTGGCATTGTTTGCATCAGCTACCCCCCAAACCGCCCCGCCCCTAAAAACTCCACTGCCAGCTCCGTCCCCCCTGCGAGCGCCATATCCGCGAGCGCCTTACCCAACACCGGTACAAACTTGAAGCCATGCCCCGACAATCCCGCGGCGAAGACGACGTTCGGCTCACTAGCATGTCTATCCACAATGAAATTCTCGTCGGGTGACATTGTGTAGAGACAGGTCTGGTGCTCTGCTAACCCGTTAGTAACTTCCGGCAAGTGTGTCTGAATAAAATTCTGCACGCGCTCGGCGTCGTAGGGATCAATCTCGCGGTTGTATTGCAGTGGATCAGGGATTGTTTGCCCGCCAGAGTGTTCCGCGACTTTCAATCGCCCTTCGATCTCAGGAAATCCATAAAACACGCCGTGCGGCAGTTCATATAAATAGCAAGGCACCTTGGCATACGGTTGCCTCGCCGCGTACCAAAAGACGCTCTTCCGCCGCACTTCGAGTTGTAAGTTGAGATCACCGAGCAAACTCTCAGCCCACGCCCCCGCAGTAATGATGAGTTTCTCGGCAATGATCGTTCCCTGAGTGGTGTGCAAATGTATGGGCGTCCCCGGTTCCCAATCCAAGACTTCACATGGCGCTGCAATGGTCGCTCCTGCTTGCTTCGCTGCTTCCAGATAGCTGGCCACGCATTCTTCAACTAACAAGTATCCGGCGCGCGGTTCGAGCACAGCAGTCAATTGCTTTGGTACGCGCAACGCTGGCCACTTGGCTTCGACCTCTATTGCCAAATATTGTTCGACACTGAGGCCATGTTCCTTAGCAGCCTGAAGAACGCCGGGGACCACTTGCCCATTTTCGGGTCCGACCTGCAATAGTCCCGACTCAAAAAAAAGTTGCTTGCCGGAGTGGCTTTCCAGTTCACTCCACAGCTTGTAGCTTTCCAGCAACAGAGGCGTGTAGCGCGGATCTTCGAAGTAGGCTTGGCGGATGATTCGCGTCTGGCCATGCGAACTTCCTCGGTTGTGCGGCGCGATAAACCGGTCAATGCCGATTGTGCGGGCCCCAGCCGAGGCCGCCTGCATTAAAGCGGCACTGCCAACGCCACCTGTTCCCAAAACAACCACGTCGTAGTTGGCCATTTTTAAGCTTTGATCCGATTACCATTCGGGGAAATGCCACAATCCACACATCTATTATGGTGGGTACTCCACACTCGTGAGATAGGTTTTGATATCGAATCAAAATTTCTCGTCGCTGCAATCTTATTTGTGCATCAAGGATCAGGCCACCGATGGAAGCCGTGCTCGAAAACACGGATGTTGGCTCATTACCGCTCATCGAGTGCGTAAATTGCGTCAAAACGTTGCCCTTGCGCATTTCGCGTGACTTGGAGCAATCGTCCGTTTGGATCTGCGCGGGTTGCGGTGTCTCATTTGTCGGTCTGGCTCACCCGGGATTGCTCGAGCGGCAAGGCCGTTTGATCCGCCTGCACGATCAATATTTCGATGACACGACGCTTCCCGATATTCCGGTACATATTCGCCGACACATTGCCTCGCTCGCGACGCGGAGTGCTCTACCCGCGCATCTGGAAAAGCGACGCTCGGAGCGGGTCTACAGCGCGATGGTCATTCAAGCCATCGAAATGGATCGCAACTTTGTCCTCCAAAACAAAGTGATGAAAGTGATCCTTACGGACATTTCGCGCGACGGCGTCGGGCTCGCGATTCCTCAAACATTGTCGCACAATCTGTTGGCCCTAAAATTTCCAGCGGCCAGCGGTAGCGCGATCCAAGCGATTGTTAGCGTTGCACGGCAACGCGACTTGTCTCCCCCGTTTATCGAATTCGGTTGCGAGTTCGTCGCGCGGTTGGGCAACTAGCGTCGATTCGTCAGCGTCACGACTTCACGCGGCGCGGGTCCAATATATTCGGCAAGCGGACGAACCAAGCGGTTGTCGGCCAGTTGCTCGGACACGTGCGAAACCCAACCCGCCGTGCGAGCCATCACGAAAATCGGCGTGAAAAGATCGATTTCAAAGCCCATCAAAAAGTAAGCAGGTCCCGCT
This sequence comes from Bythopirellula sp., assembly GCF_041737835.1. Lineage (NCBI taxonomy): Bacteria > Pseudomonadati > Planctomycetota > Planctomycetia > Pirellulales > Lacipirellulaceae > Bythopirellula > Bythopirellula sp. Next base: position 11,504 of record NZ_JBGSQY010000051.1, read on the forward strand.
GGGTAATCCAAGTTGGGATAGATTTTCTTTTGAGCAACCATGTGCTCTTCGAGGATATTGGAAATCTCGACCCACTTCTGTTCGCTTTTGAGCTCGGCCATTTGGTCGCGGAATTTGGTCATTGTGGGGACGCGTGAATCGCCCAACCGATAGATACGGTGCCCAAAGCCCATTACCTTTTCTTTGTTTGCCAGTTTCTTGTCGAGCCATTCCTTAGCTTTATCCGGTGAGCCGATTTCTTGCAGCATGTACATCACTTCTTCGTTCGCGCCACCATGCAGCGGCCCCTTGAGTGTTGCAATCGCTCCGGTGATTGCTCCGCACAAATCGGCGAGCGTCGACACGACGACCCGTGCCGCAAACGTCGAAGCGTTGAAACTATGCTCCGCGTACATCGTGAGTGAACCATCAAACGCCTTCACCACGACCGGATCCGGAACTTCGCCAAAGCACATGTGGAAGAAGTTGGCCGCTATCGACAAATCTTGCCGCGGAGCGATCGCCGGTTTGCCGTGACGCATCCGCTGAAACGCGGCGATCGCCGTGGGAATTTTGGCCAACAGCAACACGCCCTTCGCGAGTGCAGACTCGGCGGTTTCGTCGCCAGCGAACTCGGCTTCCATCCCCAGATAACTGACCGCCGTGCGGATCGCGTCCATGGGATGGCCCTTGCGGGGAAAACGCTCGATGACTTCGACCAAGGGGGCACTGAGCTCGCGGGCAGCACGTTCTTTCTTTTCAAATTCTTCAAGCTGCTTCTGTGTCGGCAGTTCGCCGTGCATCAACAGATAGGCCGTCTCTTCAAAACGGCAATTCTCAGCCAATTGCTGCGCTGGATAGCCACGGTAATAGAGCGCCTTTTCCGTGGCGATCACGTTGGAAATCGCCGACGTATCGAAGACAATCCCTTCTAGGCCCTTCTTGGCAACAAATTTATCGTAATCAGTCATGAGATTGTCCCGCCGTTACAGTTTGAAATTAAAAAGCTCTTTATCAATGGCTGCGTATTTTTCGTAACCAAGTAGTTCGTAAAGCCGCGCGCGAGTTTGCATCTTGGGCACAAGGGATTCTTGAGTTCCCTCGTCGGCAATGACGCGTAAACCATCTTCAACGGCTTTCATCGCCAGCCGCAATGTGGTGACCGGGTAGATGACCAAATTGTAACCCAATTCGGTCAGTTGCTTGGTGTTCAAGAGCGACGATTTCCCGAACTCCGTCATATTGGCCATCAACGGCACGTCGATCGCTTGCCGGAACGCCGCGAATTCATTTTCATCAGCGAGTGCCTCGGGAAAAATCATTTCCGCGCCTGCGGCGACATAACGGTGTGCCCTATCTATGGCGGCGTTGAGGCCATCGACACCGCGAGCGTCGGTGCGCGCAATGATCAAAAAGTTGGGATCAGTTTTCGCGTCCACGGCGGCTTTAATCTTTCGCACCATGTCGTCGACGCCGATCAATTGTTTGCCATCCAAATGTCCGCAACGCTTGGGGAACAATTGATCTTCCAAATGGCAACCAGCCAGTCCCGCTTGCTCCATCGTTCGCACGGTGCGAGTGACATTCGCGGGTTCGCCAAAACCCGTATCGATATCCACCAGCGTGGGCAGATTCACCGACCGTGTGATAGCCTCCGCGCGTGCGGACACTTCAGTAAGGGTCGTTAAACCAATATCAGGAAGTCCCAAGTCGGCCGACAACGCAGCGCCGGAAATGTAGACCCCTTCAAATTGCAATTCGGCGATCAACATTGCCACCAGCGGCGAAAACGCACCGGGAAAGCGCAGGAGCCTGCCACTCGCCAGTTCACTACGAAACTGCTGACGGCGTTCGGCGGCATTAACGACTTCATTCATCAGAATATCCCCGCCGTGTTGCGCTCAGTCGAATCGACAGATCCTGCGGGGAGTTGCACGTTGAGCATGCCGATTTCCGCCGCCGTTAAATTGTTCAAGCGCTCACACAATCCGAAAAAGCGTTCCTGCTCGGTGGCTTCCACCAAACCGGCTGTAATCGTGCTGAACTTATTCTTGTAGTCGGCCCGTGCAAATGGCCGAGCACCAAAGGAATGGGCATTCGCTACCGCGAGCTCGTCGCTCAGCTTCTCGCCGTTCTTGAACTCGATCACCACGCGCCCGCCAAACGCCTTCTTAGCGGGATCAGCTGTGTGATAGCGCTCGGTCCATTCGGGATCTTCGACGGTTTCAATCTTCCGCCATAACGCCACCGTGGCTGGCTGGCTCGCTCGCTCCGGCGTGTAACTATCCACATGATGCCAACGCCCATCTTCGAGTGCCACCGCAAAGATATACATGATGCTGTGGTCCAGCGTTTCACGCGAGGCCGTCGGATCGAACTTCTGCGGATCGCCCGAGCCGGTGCCAATCACATAATGGGTGTGATGGCTGGTGTAGATCGTGACTCGCTCGATATCGTTGATGCTTTTGATCTGTTCGCGCATTTTGAAAGCCAGATCAATCAACGCCTGCGATTGATATTCGGCGGAATGTTCTTTCGTATAGGACTGCAAAATTGCTCGTCGCGGCTCGCCCGGTTCTACTAATGGCACTATATATTCGCTTTTCGGTCCATCGAGCATGTAAGCCAACACGCTGTCTTCGCCTTCGTATATCGGCGAAGGACTTCGTTCCCCGCGCATCGCACGGTCGACCGCCTCGATGGCCAGCTTTCCTGCATGGGCCGGGGCGTAGGCCTTCCAGCTGGAAATCTCACCCTTCCGCGATTGGCGCGTTGTGAACGACACATGCACCGCCTGTTGAATTGCTTGATAGACCACTTCCGTGGGGAGCTTGAGCATCGCCCCAATCCCCGCAGCCTGGGCGGGGCACAAATGGGCGATGTGATCTTTCTTGTGCTTGTGCAAGCAAATGCCGGTCACGAGCGACATCTGCACTTCGTAACCAACCACCGCGCCGCGCACGAAATCCGCGCCCGAACAACCCAGCTGCTGTGCCACCGCGAGAATCGGCGGAATATTGTCGGCCGGGTGGGAATAGTCCGCGGCCAAGTACGTGTCGTGCATATCGAGTTCGCGCACCGCCGTGCCGTTGGCCCAGGCGGCCCACTCGGCATCAAACCGCTTGCCGTTATTGATTCCAAACAGCGTCGCCCCCGCTTCACGAGGATGAGCCAGCGCCTGCTCACGCGCGGTTCTCACCGGCTGCCGATTGATAGCAGCCACCGCCACGGCGGCGTTGTCGATCACACGATTGGCCACCATCTCAGCCACCTCCGGTTCGACCGGCACGGGATCGGTGGCCAACTCGGCCAATTTCCAGGCGAGTTGCTCTTCGCGCGGTGGCGTGGCGGCGGACGGAAAAACTCGAACGGTATGCTGCTTCATCGTAGATTGGGTAAGGTGCCGAGAATGAAAGATTTCTATTTTGCACAACCTGCCCACTCTATGCGAGGGCACAGCTATCACAACTTGCCAAAAGTAAACCCGTGTTGTGGTAATCTCGGTAATTCGGTACGTTGCCAGCCGCTCTAGCATTCGCCGACCTCCACTCCGCCGGGGTCAGCGACGCGCGACCACTTAGGGTCCGCGACGATTGCTTATTTCAAGGAAGAACCCATGAGAATCGCCCAGCTAAGCCTCGCAGGACGAGGGGCCTGGCCCGACCTGCATATCGAGCAGCTTGATCCCCAGCTTAACGTATTTTTTGGTAAGCCCGCCGCAGGCAAAAGCACGGTGGCTCAGCTTGCCAATCACCTGATCTACGGAAAATCGCACAGCCCCTGGCGGCAGCAGTTCGGCCAGACCGTTCCGCTGACCGAAGGCCGATTGGTCGTGGAAAGTTCCCGCGGCAATTTTGTGCTGCGCCGGCACTTGGACACCGACCGCACGAGCCGCCTGACCGTGGCTGCCGTGGGTGGTGGCGCTGTTGATAGCCGCACGGTGCAGCAACTGCTGGCTGATCTTACGCCGCAAGTGATCGCCCAATTGATGGCAGTCGACTTCGCCGAGGCTCCATCGGTCGATTGGTTGTTGAAAAAAGATTTCACCCGTGAGCTCGCCAAGAATCATGGCAAGCATTTGAATTCCCGCGCGGGGAATTACTGCACCGTGGGTCAAGAAATCGAACCCACGAATTCGCTCGATCGCCGCCGCGTGGACGAGCTTATCCGCCAGCGCGATGCGATCGCCGAAGCGATTGAAAAGCAATTGGGGATCCGCCGCCAAGAAGGCAGCGTGCTCTCCAATGAACTCGCCGACATCGAACATTTGCTCGAATCCAAACGCCGCGAACTCGAAGCCGTGCAAGCTGACTTGCGGGTCGTGGTTGGCGAAATTGCCGAGTGCGAAACACGCCTTCGCTATGTGTCGCTCGAAACGGCGGTCACTCGGCAAGCCAAAGATCACAACCTGCAGGCCAAACGCCAAGAACTCACGCAGCTGGAAAGCGAAATCACGCGCTGCCGACAAGCTCTCAATGATTTGCAAGCTCGTGAAGCGGTGGTCCGCGCGGAATTGGCACAAATTGCCCCCGACGGCACGGCCGACCGCGTGAGTTATCTGACCGATAGCCGCACGACGCTCAATGTTCTCGAAAAACTCGTGGCGGACCTCGACGCTGAAGTCGCCCTGCTCGCCCGTGCGCATGAACCGGGTCGCTGCTTGGGCCACGATTCGCATGCCAAGTTGTCCCCCGTCGCCGCGATGCTTCGCCAACAGGTCTATACGCTATGCGGATTGGTGACCGAACAAGAACGCTATAACCGCCGGCAACAACTCAACATCGAATCACGCCAAGTTTCACGGGCCCAACTCGATTTGAGCGAACGCCTGGAACACTTGCTCTCCCGGCGCGAATCGTTGGTGAACGAATTGAATTCGGTGGGGCAACCCGTTCTCTTGCGGCCACAATCCCCGGCCGTCGAGCATTGCCAATGCGATCATCACACCGAATTTGTCAGCCATGCCGATCCTTTGCTGGTTGGCTACGGCACGCGTCATCCGCAAGAAGCCGAATTACGTGCTCAGTATCAACACTTGTTGCAGCGGCAGGAAACTTTACAGACTGCGGCCGATGCACTTGCCAATGATCTGGCCGATTTGGAAACCCGCTGGAACGATGTTCAGCGCGAACGCGCGGGCCTCGTCGGCAATGCCAGTCTCGAAGAGCAACGGTTCGAACTAGAGCGGTTGGAAATCAAGATTCGCGAAGCGCTCAAGCCAGCGACTCAAACTGTTCCAACACAACAAGCCACTTGGCGGGCTTCCGATATTCTCGCGCAACTTACCGCTGGTAAGCTCGTGCAAATTCGTTTGGAGCGTGATGGCCGTCATCCTGTGGTGATCGATCATCTCGGCCAAGCCTTCGAACTGGGTTCGCTGAGCACCGCCGCACACGACCAATTGTATCTGTCACTCACGCTTGCGCTCGTTTCTTCGTTCGCTCGCCGTTGCGTGCATCTGCCGTTGATTCTCGACGAACCATTCCTCCGCCAGGATGCCAGCGGCAGCGCTGCCCTGGCAGGCGTGCTTGACGAATTCGCCCGCGCTGGGCATCAAATTCTCGTCTTCACGGAAGATATGGATGCACTGCGACGATTTGAATCGCTCAATTCGACGATCCACGATCTCGCTCGCCTCCGCCGTCAGGCGACTCCTGAACCGGCCCCAGAAGTAGCGACCGCGGAAACCACGCTCACTCGCTTAGTCCGTGAAACGGAAGACGGGAGAATTACTCCCATCCTGCAATTCCGCGATCCTGGCGTGAATCCAGAACATCACTTTTACTTGACCGAGGAAAGTTCCCTGGCGGAATTCCCCGTCCTGGGCAGCGGCACAACGGACGCCTTTGCAAAAATTCAAATTGTCGAAGTCGGACAGCTCATTGCCGCAGACCCTGCGGTTGTGGCCGCACAATTGAACCGCACTTCCGTCACTGCGGAAACCGTTGCCTTGTGGCAATCGCATATGCGGCTCATGTGCGCTGTGCCGGGGCTTACACTTAACGACGCGCAAGTGCTCACGGCCTGTGGGATTCGCAGTTTTGCTGAATTGCGCAAGGCCGTGCCTATCGAACTCGAAGCCACGATTCGCGAATTCTTGCGCAGCGATCGCGGGCAACGTTTTGCCAATGCGATTGGCCGATTCAACGCATCGCAGATCCGCGAATGGGTTCATCTCGGCACACATACCATCAAACCAAGTCAGTCTCCGGTACGAAACACGAAAACGCCAACTCCGAAGGCACCGAAACTCCGAACAATCGCACCCGCTGATCGTGAACCACAATTTCACTTGAGCCTTCACAGCGAAATCGAAGCGGCCCCTTCGATTGGCCCTCAAGCCGCCAAGCATTTCAATGCCGTGGGGATTCGCACGGTCGCGGATTTGTTAAATGCCAATGCCGCGTCCGTGGCGGCGGAACTGGGACAGCATCATATCACGGCTCACACGATTGCCGATTGGCAAATGCAGGCACGGCTCGTCTGCCAAATCCCCGAGCTCCGTGGTTATGGGGCGCAGCTTCTGGTGGCTTGTGGCTTCACGTCGCCAGAGCAAATCGCCGGCACGCGTGTGGCTGACTTGATTCGCAAGATTCAAGCGTTCTGCCAATCGAAGCAAGGACAGCGGATCTTGCGAAACAGCGAAGTTCCTTCGCCCGCGAAGATCAAGCGGTGGATTCAAAACGCGGCCCAGCGTCGTCCTCTCGAAGCGGCCTAACGAAGCCGACGGCCTGACAGTAGCAACACACTTGCCAGCAACAGAATCGTGCTTGGCTCGGGCACGGCCACGGCTGCAGTGAGTGGTCCTGGCCCCGTGTAGGCCCGCTGCCAGAACAGAAAATCTCGGCCATCGCTGTCGCCGTCGTTATCAGTATCGCCGTTGGGATTCACGCCGTAGGCGCTTTGCCAGATCAACAGATCGGCACTATCCACATCACCGTCTTCATTGAAATCGGCCGGATTGAAGACGGGTGTCGGGGTGATGGTCGTGTAACCGATGTCGCGCAAGAAGGCCAAATCGAGCGCCGTGAGCGATTTACGAGAGCCTTGCGTGAGTGTGGGGTCCATCACCGCTTCCTGGGCCGCACCATCGGAAATACGAGTGCTCATCACTCCTGAAGCGATGTGGTCGCCCGCGCCGTTGATAAGCCCCGCCCCGCTCCCCTGCAAGGCGATCACATTCGAGCCGGTCCAACTGGTTCCCGACAGTTTCGAGTCCCACGTATCCGAAGCGCCAATGCCGATGGCATGCATCATTTCATGCAGCGCGACGGAGTAAAGATCGTTCTTACCGGTAGCGACGGGAGTCGTATGGTCAAAATGCCAATAGGCATTAAGTTGGGAATCGCTATCTTTTGCGCCATTATTGTTGCCGTCCCAATCCAGACTCAAAAATCCATGGCTGATTGTGTAAGGCATAGCGATGATTGCATTGTTGCTACCGTAACTTCCTGATCCTTCGGCAACGCCGATTACTGGTCCACCACCACGGCGATAAGCAGTTTCTGACAGATCTTCTGCCTCCGCAACCGCCGCGACCCATTGATTTGGGCTACCACCTGCCGTGAATTGGTCGAGATCGAGCGAGACTCCTCCAGGTCCACCCAAGCCAAGAGTAGTCCCAAGGATACTTCGAGCTCCCACGTGCATGGTCACGGTATTAGCAGCAATTGTCGCTGTCGGTACAAACACATTGTTAGAAGACGTCGAAGGATCGAGATAATAAAACTCCCACCCTAAAGTAGCGGTTGTACCACTTACTGAACCCGTATAGGCATCCGTCGTGATTGCTGACAGATTTGAGGTAATCGCTGCGGAAAGATCAGCCGCTGCGGCATTGATGGCAGCTTTAGCGGTGGCTTCATATCCCTGAAACATATTACTGGCTGGATAGACTACATTGATATTGATCGCCGAAGCAGCCTGGGCCGCAGCCAACAACAAAAGAAATGCAGCACAACCCGGCAATACAAATCTTCGCCTCATACTTTGACTCCCTGAAGTCGAAATCTGTCTCTACCTTACTTTAATCAGACATAGCTGCACTGAGAACCTTATTTGCGATTGATGTTGCAAATCGGTCAGATTGCTCCATGTCCAGCAACCGCCGCTTCATCGTCAAACCTTCCGCCGCGGAATACCCACCAATCTTCCCGCCGGAGGCCAACACCCGATGACAGGGCACGATCAGAGGAAAGCGATTCTTGCGCATCACGGTCCCCGCGGCCCGGGCGGCACCGGCGTGGCCCACTTCCTCGGCCAATTCACCGTAGCTAACAGTTTTACCCCAGGGAATCGCCCGGCAGGCGGCAACGACTTCGGCTTGAAAATCACTCATGCCGCGTAGCGAGAGCGGCACATCATCGAAATCCACCGACTCACCCTCGGCGAAGCGAGTTAACAAGTTGACCACGTGCTCGCTGGTCCGCGCCGATGCCGTCGAGTTGTCCAGCATGGCCTCGCGAATTTGGTCGTTTCCTTCATGGGCCTGAAACCGCTCTAAGGACTGCCGCGCGGCACGAGCCGACGGGTGCCCAAACGAAATGCCAATGACTTCGCCGTCTAATACGGCCAGCGAAATGTATCCCAATTCCGTGGCAAACTCGACAATCATCCTCGACCTCCTTCGGAATCGACGAATTTCTAAGCATGCTCATCATAGCCGATTTTTACCCTGATCAAAGAAAAACTTGCAATGGTGCTGTTTTTCACGGGGTTTCTAAGTCGGCAGCCCATACCTATACTAAAATTAAGCCCGGAACTCATGGATTGAGAAACAGAGTCACTCCGGGCCGATCAACTGGGATGCCCTCACACGATGAATTCGTATCATTCGCTTGCCGACGACTACTACGTCAACATGAATCTCAGCACAGAGATGGAGCTTCCCAGCAATCGGGAAACGGTGCTGCATTTCTTCGAGCAGCTTCAAAAAGCCTATCCCGAGATGCGGAACTTCTACACCCGCGAGAACCGCGATTTCGTGTTGGAAGAAGACAAAGATCGTGCCAGCCATCGCTGGTGCACCGTCGAACCGCGGAGAATTTCCTCGGGCTGTGTTAATCCCGACGAGTTTGATACGGCGCTGATACAGCATCGCAGCGTGCTCGACATCGCTCCCTATGCCCTTTCGGTGAGCCCGCTTGATTGCGAAGCGATGGATTTGCTGATGGGTTTTGATTTCAATTACCGCGGCAACCACAACCAATTGATGGCCGAGGCATTGGGACTTAGCCCCGCGGTGGAAGGTTTGGCGGCTTTACCCGGTGCGACCATCATCAATCATGAGCCCAGCATCACGATCGCGCTCGATGACGATTGCCGTTTGCAATGCCGCTTGAGTGTCGAATCGCGAACCAATGCATTTCAGATTCGCACGGGCGATTATCAAGACGAGCAATTGAGCGTTTACGTCACGGCCCGCCACTACGGCAGCCTGCCGCCTGGCCAAACTTATCTCGACGTGCTCGTACGTTTGCAAGAAGTTTGCCGGAAGGTCGTCGACAATTACGCCGTGGAAGCGGTCTTGCATCCGCTCGCCCGCGCGATTGCCCTCGGCTAAGTGGGTCTACTTAGTCATGCCGTACTGATCGAGCTTGCGCTTGAGCGTCGTGCGATGTAGTCCCAAAGCCCGTGCCGCGGGGGCGCATTCATTCGAATAACGATCCATTGCACTCGCTAATAGCGCGGGCTCAAGTTCTTCAAGAAACTTTTCGTAGACGAAGCCCTCGGCTTCGGGATCGTCGAGCAAATCCGTGGCCCGTTGCTTGGCCAATTTCTCCAAGGTGTCGTGCGATCCCAGTCCTCTCGATTCCGTTTGTAGCATCGGCAGTGCCGCCGGCAAATGCTCGGGCAACACAAGCCCTGCCCGCGCAACCACGAGCGCGTGTTCGATCGCGTTGCGCAACTCGCGAACGTTCCCATACCAAGGCCGCGAACTCAGCTCATTGATTGTCTCTTCGGCAAAGCTCACCGTGGCGCCACGTTTTTCGAGTGCAAAATGCCGGGACAGCAGAGGAATATCGGCCTGTCGTTCGCGCAGCGGCGGAATCTCGATCTCAAAAGCGCTCAAACGAAAATACAAATCTTGCCGGCACTCACCGGTTTGAACTTTGCTAAGCAAGCTTTCGTCACTTGCCGCAATCAAACGGCAATCCATTTTGACCGGCTGTTCGCTTCCCACGGGAACAATTTCGCCCGACTCGAGCGCGCGCAGCAACTTGGCTTGCACGCCGAACGGTATCTGAGCCGCATCTTCCAAAAACAACGTTCCGCCCGCGGCTTCAGCCAAGAGGCCATCCCGGGCGTGACCGTGGCCTTCACCAAACAATTTGGCTTCAGCCTGAATTGCATCCAAGCCGGCCAAATTCACCCTCACGAACGGCCCCGCAGAGCGAGCGCTGTGCTGATGAATGGCCCGCGCGGCTGTGGCTTTGCCGACACCGCTTTCCCCTTGCAACAGAACCGCCGCATCGGAACTCGCCGCCAAGGCAATCCGCTTGAACACGGCTTGCATCACCGGCGTCTTGCCAACCATTCCCTCGGTTTGTTCGTTGGGTTGTTGATTGATCGTCGCATCATTGACGATCAAAGCGCGGCGGATCGTGCCGCGGATTTCTTCCAGATCAAAAGGCTTGAGCACATATTCGAACGCGCCGTTCTGCACGGCTTTGACGGCCGTGGGCAAATCGCCAAACGCCGTGATGACCACAATCGGTGCCTCGCCCAGAATACGGCGAAACTCCTGCATCGCGCTCAGACCGTCCATCCCCGGCAACCGTACGTCGAGAATAAGTAAATCAGGCTGACTTTCCGCGGCGAGCCGTAGTCCCTGCTCCGCCGAAGAGGCCACGAAGACTTGGGCCCCCAGCGACTGCCCCAGTTTTTCGAGGCCCCAACAAATGGTTTGTTCGTCATCCACGACGAGAATTTTGGACATGTGTTCCGTTCCTTTCTTAGGAGGCCAAACCTTGCATAAGCGGCAATCGCAAGCGGAAGCTTGTTTGGTTATTCGTTCGGCTCCAGGCAATCTCGCCGCCATGGGCTTGGGCCACCTGCTGCCCAACGGCCAATCCTAATCCTACTCCCTCGGCCTTGGTGGTGACAAATGGCTGAAAGAGCTTTTCCGCGACCGCATCGGCCAGCCCTGCCCCTGTGTCGTTGACTTCCAGTTCCGCCCAATGGTTTTCCGTGAGCCCTAGCCTCACTTGTACTTGGGCCGATTTCGTGTGGGAAAGTTTCTGCGCGGCCTCGATCGCGTTGAGCAGCAGATTGACAATCACCATGCTCAACAATTCACGATTGGCGAGCACTGTGATGGCTGCTTGACTCGGCTGCCAAGAGAGCGTCACACCCGTATGACGAGCCGCGGGCAGGACCAGTGGTATCAGTTCGTCGAGCAACAATTGCAAATCGAGGGGTTGTTTGATTGTTGTCGAATCTTCGCGGCCCAGTTGCAGAAAACTTTGCAATCGGCTTTCCATGAGTTGCAACTGACTTTTCGCGACGGTCAAGCTGTCATCATTCGCCGAAAGCGAACAATTTTCGGCATGAAGATCGACAGCTAAACGACAACCCGTCGCCGCATTGCGCATTTCATGGGCGAGTCCTGCCCCCAACATTGCTACCGTACGGACTTGTTCGGTCTGCCTGACATGCTGCTCGTATTCACTCAGCCGAGTGGCCGTTTGATTGACCGCGATGGCCAAATCTCGCACTTCATCATCGCGCTCAGGGAGTTCCAGTGGCTTGAATTCTCCGCCGGCCAAGCGCTGCACACCGGTTCCCAGGCGCGCGAGATTGCGACTGATTCGTTGCGCGATCCACTGAGTCACCATAGCGACCGCGAGAACTGCGAACATCCCGATCACCAGCGGCGGCAAGAACGCGCTCCGCCAAGCTGCGTCATACTGTTCGCGCGGAAACAACACATGCAGCACACCGCTCGCCGACTCGCCCAAGGGTCGCTTCAATTCCACGGCCGAGTGAAAGTACGCTTTATCACCCAAGGAAATCTGCGGGCCCAAGGCGACTTCTTCAGTCGTGTTCGCCAGCGGCGTGCGGGGAAGTTGCACCGAACCAGGGGAAATACTTTTCGAAATTGGCAAACCTTCCTGACTTATCAAAACAAACTCCGCGCCGGAAAGATCTTTCATTTGGCGCAGCACCGCGTCAGTCAATGGAAAGTTCGAAGACTTCAGAACGCGAACCACCCCCTGCAATTGACGGTCGATGGAGGCCTGCGTTTCTTGCGTGGCCCGCCGCGCATTGATAGCACCAACAGCCAATAAGCTCGCCGCGGCCACCACCACCAGCGGCATCATGATTTGATATTGAAGGGGAATTCGCACCGATACGCTCGAAATAAGGCCAACATGCCAGTGTCGCGCAAGTCGACAGGGGCGACGAATGTTTCAGCAGGCAATTTTAAGCACAGCTTCTACGAATACAATCTGACGACACCGCTCACAACTCGCGAGCAGACCGACTTTTACGAAAAGAGGGACTTATTATGACCCAACACAACCCGCGTCGAAATGGATTCACGCTCGTCGAACTGTTGGTGGTCATCGCTATTATAGGCGTGCTCGTGGCCTTGCTGTTGCCCGCAATTCAAGCGGCCCGCGAAGCGGCACGGCGCTCACAATGCCTTAACAATATGAAGCAAATGGGCCTAGCCTTTCTGAATTATGAAAGTGCTAAGAAAGAGTTTCCACTGGCAACAATCAATCCAGACCCATTAGCCCCTCCGGGCACTCCAGTCCCTGGTATTAACAATTGGGCACCTTTCATCTTGCCCTACGTTGAGCAGGGAAATTTAATCGTGGGCTACGATCTCGACGTAGATTGGTGGCGTGAACCGAACCGAACAATCGTACAAAATCCTCTGGCACTTCTGCTTTGCCCCTCCACTCCCAACCAAGAACGCTTTCAAGACAAGCCAGAATCGTCTCCGCCAAACAAGACGGGATATTGTGGCGATTATTTTGCTCCAACTGGGGTCCATATGGACATCAACACCTCCCTGCCCGCCGACCAGCAAGTCGTCAACTATAATGAAAAACTTTCGACAGGGGATGATAACCTCGTCCTTGATGGTGTGATCGCCGAGCAATACGAATTCAACAAGAGCAATCAAATCAAGAATGTCTCCGATGGGATGTCGAATACAATCATGCTAGGTGAATGCGTGGGACGCGAGGACGTTTACCATGGACGGGAATTCTTTGGAGTCGATTACACCGGAAGCCCACCTATTCGTGCCCGCGGCGGAGCTTGGGCGACTACGGACAACCCCTACCCCATCGGTTCGCGTAACCCTTGGAAGGCTGCCTTTGGCACTATTCCCGGCACGGTTTCGATTAACAACTCAAACGAGTGGGGACACTGCTACTACAGCTTCCATCCCAGCGGTGCTAATTTCACTTTTGCCGACGGCTCGGTTCGCTATTTAAATGAGGACATCAACTTACGAACTCTTGCCGATCTTACGACGCGCGCAGGCAGCGAAATCATAAGGGAACAGTAGTGGGTCGCCTGGGCATTAAGAATTTCAATCGCTGTAAAACTGGTTTTATTTTGCTCTTGGTTTGTCCGGTGTTTGCCGGATGTGGAGAAGCACTGCCCACGCTTGCGCCCGTGAGTGGCACGATCACACAGGCAGGCAAGCCCGTGGCCGAGGCGAAAGTCACTCTTTTTCCTCAAGGTGAACGACTGGCGGGCTTACCGTTGCCCATCGCGATCACTGATGAGAGCGGTAATTTTTCTATAACTACGATTTCGAGCAATGACGGCGCACTTCCGGGGACTTACACGGTAACAGTGGAATTGCGGGCTCCGCGGCGCGCAGGTGAAGAATTGGTGCGCGACGGCAGGCATCTGCTTCCACCTCGCTATGCCGATCCTGCCACCAGTGGGATTGTCAAAGAAGTTACGGCGGAACCGAATCAATGGGAAACCATTGAGTTGTCGGTGCGCTAGCTTGGCCGTCACTCACGAATAAACACGTCGTGATATTTCCGTGCTTCGTTTTGCCATTCGAATAGCACCTCTTTGTCGAGCGGCTGGGGCGTGGCGAAGCTTGCGCCCAGAACTTCGATTTCGTTCTCGCCGTCGGCATCTTTCGCAGGCTCCACGTAAACAATCTCGAGCCCTAACAGCTTGTGGACGTCGTGGTGCCGACGGTCGCGATCGAGCAGCAGGTAGTCGCCCAAGAATTCTCGCACGGTTTTGGCACCGGGCGATTTCAAATTCGTGCAGAGCTTTCGCCAACGCATGTTGGGGAAGTTTGCTGACGCCAGTGACGGTTTCTCATAGGAAACGGGACTAGCCCCGGAGAGCAAATCTTCGCTATGTCCGTCGGCGAACTGGGCGTGAAAGACGAACCAACCGTCGACCGCCTCGTGGATATTCGTGAACATTTTCCAGCTTTGCCGCCAACGGAACACTCGCTCCAGATTTCGCACGACTTCCGGCATCCGCCAACTTGGGGTGACAACGGTTACGCAGGACCAAAGCGATACCAATATCGCCAACGCCAGAAATGTCTGCTTGCAGCCCCGCAGCACAACGTGCGTTCTCGGCGGCTGATACATTCTCGTTTCGCTTGTAGCAGGATCTTTGAGCACCGCCGTCCAAAATTTTTCAGGCAGAAATGCCATGTAAGCCACCAAGCACACATACGGGAACAAGCCAATCGTAAAGCACGCCGCCAAAGCGATATGAAACAGAGCTAAGACCGCCAGCACCGCCACGCGCAGCCAACCTCTTGAAAGCAAAATCGCCAGCGGGCTCAAGAGCTCCAGATAGAGCGTCGCAGGCGTGAGCGGCTTGAGCCATTCAGGATGCCCGGCAAGCCACTGTCCCCAACCAGTGACGACATAATCTTTGGAAAGCGCCAGTTGAGTCGCATCGCCCGTTTGCCACACGTTCTGTTGCCACTTGAGCAGCGCGGTGCTCACATACACGAAAGCCACTTGCAAATAGAGCGCAAAACTCGCCAATGAAATGACTGTTGTAGCTTCGGTCTTAATGCCCTGCTTGGCATCAACAGACCACTTCGCCCCGCACGGCAAAAAAATCCCCCAAAACGTCAGCAGCGCCAGATACTTGTCCCCAGCGTTGAGAATCAGCGGGTTCCGGAGGTGAAGCGATGCCAAGAGTACCCAAGAAATCGTCGCGGCCCAGGTCGTTCGATAGCCGGCAACCAACATCCCGGCGGCGATCCCCGCGACACAAAACAATAGTGCCTGAAACCAGGGCGCACCATTAACCAAATGCAACGACCAATGAGTCAACGCATTTGGGCTGGTAGTGAGCAGCGACCGCGGCAAGAGACCTTGATCAGTGTAAAACGCCACGAGATCGCGCGAACGGAGCAACAGATCGATCAGTATCAGCAGCCCCAAGCCGATCCGCAAACAAGCGAGCGAGCGAAGATCGAGCGCAAACAAACGTTTGATCGGCTCAATAACCGACGAAAGTCGATCCATCGATTTCGCTCGTTACAATTACTGTTTGAAAATTTGTTGCAGAATCGAGAACGCCCAGGGATTGCAATCCCTGGGCGTTTATATCGTACTCTTGCGTTGATTTAGGACCTAGTCCACATCGGCGGCGTCTGCAGCTGGTGCCGCTTCCTCAGTTTCCGACTTTACCTCATCAGCCTCGTCTGCGGGCTCGGCACTTTCCTCTTCCTCGCCGCCTTCGTGTTCTTCCAATTCGGCGGTCGCTAAATCTTTGCCAGCCAGAATATCGTCCAACTCTTGAGTGAGCTTCTGTTCAAGATCGCCCCCAAATCCCACATGAACAACTTGAATCCGTCCCGCCTTGTCGATCAACACCGTTTGTGGAATCCCCGAAACTCCATACATGTCGCTGATCGAAGAATCTTCATCCAACAAGACCGGAACATTCAGATTGCTTTCGGTAAGAAACTCTTTGATCACATCCGGCGTTTCAGCCACATTCACTGCGTAAAACGTCACGTTTTTATCAGCAAACTCGCCAGCAACCTTCGAAATGATCGGCAGCGCTGCCGTACACGGTCCGCACCATGTTGCCCAGAAGTCGAGAATCACCGCGTCTTTATCTTTGTAGGACGCCAACGAAACTTCATTGCCTTCCAAATCCTTAACCGTAAACTCCGGTGCTGGTTCGCCCAACAGCGGATGTGGCGGCTGCTTGGGCGTCAACGCCTCGGCCAACGACTTGGCCTTCTTGGCTCCTTCGGGAGGAGTAAACACAAAAGCGCCGTCAGCAGGTTTTTTCTCGAGGTCCCAATCGGTGAAATCCAAGTTGGCGACTATTTTGACCGAATCAGCTTGCCCGGGGGGCGCGATCTTCGTAACGTCGGGCACAATCTCGACTCGCCGCACCAGCATGTGATTCGCCGGATCGGCCCAGACCTTCAGCTGCGTGCCGTTGTCCCGTTCAAACGTCGCGACCTGATATTCTTTGCCATCGATAACTTCACTGGGCAACAGTTTTGATTTCTTCGTGTCTTGCAATAAAAACTTTTCGAGCCCCTCGCCCTGGAAAATCTGCGCGAGTGAACCAGCCCCCAAGATCATCAACGACTGTTCATCGTCGAGTGAAGGGATCGTCTCGTCGGACAATTTTTCGACGACATAGCGATCCACCATGGGAAGATAGGTGGTCACCTGCTCGCCATCAGATATGCTCGTCCCCCCCATCGCGCCGCTTTTACGAACGATGGCCCAACGATTCGGTTTTTCGATCACGATATCGAACGCCGCGTCCATGTTCTGCTCTTGGCCTTGGACCGAGATATCGAGCGCCACTTCCAAGTCCGTGCTGTAGAAAGGCAATTCCTTGAGCGATTTCTCGATCTGCTCGACGAATTCCTGGGGAGTTTTGGCGGCTTGATTCGAGCAACCAAGCAAAGCGCACACACAGAGACAAACAGCGCACCAAACCGAGCGAGTCATGGTCAGCTCAACTTATATGAGTGTAAGGCCAAGAAAAGCGCACGAGCCAGCCGTGCCACGGCCACTCATTATCTGCGACTTGTCGAAACCCGGCAATTAGCAAATCGGCTGAATTCGCCGGTTATGTACCAACTCATGCACTCAGCAGACGGTCGACGCTTTGGATCAAGCGGTCCATTGGGAAAGGCTTGCGGACGTAATCGTCGACGCCCAGCATTTCGGCATAGGCTTTGTGCCGTGCCCCTTCGTTGGCGGTGATCATAATGATCCGATGCCTTTTTTCGCCCATTCGCTTCAAGCGTTCGAGCACCAAGAAACCGCTCCGCTTGGGCATCATCATGTCCAGAATGATCAAATCGGGCGATTCACGCTCGATCAAGGCGAGCCCTTGGTTGCCGTCGCGAGCCACCAGCACTTCATAGTCGTTGGCTTCCAAAGCCAAACGCAACGATTCGATGATTTCGGCATCGTCGTCGACGAGAAGAATCCGTTTATTTCCGCTTGCCTGACTATTTTCGCTTGACTGCGCCATGACCGGTTTTTCGTTCTGGGTTGTGCGTACACTGGCAAACCTTCAAGATTACCGATCTACCGGCAATTTACAAGGGTAAAGAGCCTTGGGAAATCGACGGATTCCCCGCTATTTTCCAGTCCGCAAGGCCGCCCGCTTGTCGCGAATAAAGGCCACATGATGGGGAATATGTTTGCTCACCCGCTCGATCAACTGCCGCAACGTGAGCGGGCCGTCGGTACTATGGATGCCGCGGCGTTGCCAAGCTTCATCGGGAATATTTCGCAAGATGAGGGCTGTTTGGTTGCGAATCGTTTGAATCAACGCCAGCTCTTCGGTAACGTCTCGTTTTTCGTAGAACAACGTGCGCTCAAAATTATCCGGCTCGCCGTTGAATAAGGTCGGATCATCTTCGGCTAGCACCCGGCGAATCCGCTCGGCATAAATGACTTCGAAATCGGCAATGTGGCAAACAACTTCCTGCACGCTCCACCTGCCGGGCGCGATCCGCGTTCGCAGTTCCTCCGGAGTGAGATCCGCAACCGCGTCGACCAATTCCCCCGCAGCGTCTTGGTAACCCGTGATGAGATCGTTGTTGGAGAGTGATTCTGAGGCGTTCATACGGTTTCCTTAGTATCTGCCCAAGTCTGCCTGTCAAAGGTCATCAGCATACCAGCTATAAACATCATCGCACCCAAATAAGCTGGAGCCAAATGAGTGAATGCGGTGTATCCGATGGGGTAGTGAACGCCGATGGCTGTACCAAAGCCCGCCAATCCAGTTATAGCCAAAGCTTGCCACAAACTTCGTGACGGTCCGCTGCAATAAATACACAGCAGCATCGTCAAACCACAGCAGCAAACCCCACCACCAAATCCAGCGCGATCGTGGGCGATCAATGGAATTAAGCGCGGATTAACGGCATCTAAATCTGCCGTGCAGAGGTTCATGAATTCCAGGTCTTCGGGCACAAAGACGACGGTCATTCCAATACCCATGATGATAAGTCCGCCAGCGATGAGCGATACCGAAGTCGCTAGCAAGAGAATTCGGCCAATGCCATAGCGAGTTTTCCACGCACCGTGCCAGCCTGCCATGAACAGAGCGCGAATTGATTGTTCCGGCGGGAGTAGCGTGATAGATCGATACATGCCGACGCAGTAGACGGGCAACAAAACGAGCGTTGCCACGCCGTGCCATGTATCAAGATAGCCGTAGCCCAAATAAGTCAGGAAACTCATAAAGCCCAGCATGCCGCTCAACAAAAAAGTCCACCAAGCCCAAACCGCGCCAGACCTTAGAGGAAATTCCGCAAGCCACAAATAAAGCACCCCCACGCCAAAGATCGCCCCACCAAAGGAAACGCGATCGTGGATCATGAAGTGGGCGAGCCTTTGGTCTGCAATGGAGTAAAGCGAATCCGCCGTTACACCGAGGTATTCAAGATCGTGCGGAAGGAAATGCCCCGTCGCGGCTAGAAAAAAAGCGAAGAGGCCCGACCCGATGAGGCCAATCCCGGTGAGTTTCAGAAGCCCAAGTCCATCGCCGACCAGAGCTTCGTACAAACTCTGCTGGCTGTTAAATCCTGCCGACATATCAAGAACATAACGGAGGGGCTGTTTGTCAAAATCCCAACTTAATCGGCTCAATACCAGCCGCATCGAGATAGGGGTCCAATCGACGCGCCAGTTCTGGCCAATGGTGGTGTGGCACCGCTGGATAGAGATGATGTTCTAAATGATAGAGATGCTCCATAGCAATAAGCGAAGCCAATTTTCCTCGAAAACGGCGTGTTCGGTGCAATTCATCCGCTCCATCCGCGCGGTGCGGCACGTAAGATGTGAACAGTGGTATCACCCAACTCCCCATGATCATGAGCGCGGTGTAGATAAAGAATATAGGCGTCCATGTAAGTGCAGCTATTGAGGCCGCAACGATGGCTGCACAACAAATACCTTCAAAAATAATCACGGCATGATCCTTGCTTGATCGGCGTAGTGACCAGATCCAGACGCGAGTTTGCAACAAAACTCCTTCTAAAAGAGTGCGTAGCAGCGACATATTTGCTGCCACTCCTTCAATATCATCATCGTGAGGAAATCGAGCATGATGATTGAGATGAGCCAACCGGTATGCGTGGCCGCTCCGCAGGGCAATCATTTCGATGACTGAAAGTAAAACATGATTCATCCGCCTTGGTAGGCCAAGATTTGCATGAACTAAATCGTGCGAAATCGAACCATAAGTCGTAAAGCTCAAGGCGGCCAAACAGAAGATTGCCGCAGTCCATAGCTCCGCGGCTGCGAAAGCAAAATACAGGCCACACCACAGAAAAGGCAAACTAAGACTAACGAAAAGCCTCAGGCCACTAAGCTTCGTCAAACCAAGCGAAATTTCCTTAAATGATGGTAAACAAAGGGGAGACCCCGAATCTTGAAAGTTATCCATGCCAGTGCTCATCCAAATAGCTTGTCAAATGCTTAGAGAACTAAAATCAGCTTATTCTGAAAACCG
Source organism: Bythopirellula sp. (assembly GCF_041737835.1). NCBI lineage: Bacteria > Pseudomonadati > Planctomycetota > Planctomycetia > Pirellulales > Lacipirellulaceae > Bythopirellula > Bythopirellula sp. Next base: position 31,457 of record NZ_JBGSQY010000051.1, read on the forward strand.
CACTTACCGACACTGTGTAAACAACATCAAACGGTTGTGCTACGTGGCTACCAAATTCGCCTAATCACAAGCGTGAAAGCATCGCGAACTGGCCCGAAAATTGCTACGCTATTGCCCTTTATTGAGACCCACCGCATACACCGCCAAGTTCGCCCCTATGAGCAAACAGCCTGCTAAAAAACCTGCCAAGCAAATCCCATTTCCGAATTTGCCTTATCTTCCGCGCGATCCCAAAAAGTATTCCCCGGAAATCGCGCTCATCGGTTGCGGTGGTATCACGAAGCATCATCTTACCGCCTACCACGCGGCGGGCTACCGCGTCACCGCACTCTGCGATGTGAAAATCGAGAATGCCGAAAAACGCCGGCAAGAGTTTTATCCCCACGCGCAAGTTTTCACCGACTACCGCGAGATGCTCAGGCTGCCCAACATCGAAGTCGTCGACGTCACAACGCATCCCCACAATCGCCCGCCGATTATTAAGGATTGTCTCAAAGCGAAAAAGCATGTCCTCAGCCAAAAGCCGTTCGTGCTCGATCTCGACGTGGGGCAGAAGCTCGCGGATCTCGCCGATCAAATGGGGGTGCTGCTGGCCGTCAATCAGAATGGTCGTTGGGCACCGCATTTTAGTTACCTGCGTGAAGCCGCGCATTCCGGCCTGTTGGGCGAGATCGTCGGCGTTCATTGCGGCGTGCATTGGGATCATAGTTGGGTCAAAGGAACTCCGTTTGAACAAGTCGAGCAACTCATCCTTTATGATTTCGCCATCCATTGGTTCGATTTTCTTTCCACGGTGATGAGTGCGGAAGCACCGACGCGTGTTTATGCTTCGACGGCCAAAACTAAAATCCAAACGATCAGCCCCGCGCTATTGGGGCAAGTGCTCATCGAATACGACAATGCGCAGGCCACGCTCACCTTCGACGGCAACGTGCCCAAAGGTTCATGGGATCGCACGCTGATCTCGGGCACACAGGGGTTGATTCGTTCCGCGGGAGTGAATCTCGCGGGGCAACGAATCGAAATTGTCACCGCCGACGGAATCATTTCTCCCAAGATCAAAGGGACATGGTTCCCCGACGGTTTCCACGGCACGATGGGCGAACTGCTCTGCGCGATCGAAGAGAAACGCCAACCCTCCCACAGCGCGCGAAACAATTTGCGTAGCCTAGAACTCTGTTTCGCCGCGGTAGCGAGTTCATTACGCCATAAGCCGATCGCGCCAGGAACGGTGCGCAAGCTCTTGTAAAATTATTTTCCCGCTCGCACAGGATTGAGCCACATCGCACGAAGCTTCGTGAATTCCTTGCCAAATCTTTGGCGGTCCCTAGGCCGCAAATCGCTTCTCTTGTAGACTGGCCGACGGATGAACATGCAGGCGCGTAAGACTAGCGCCGCAGTTGCATCGGACTTGGGCCATGTTGCTAACCGAAAATTTGCTGTTTGCCGAATGGTTGGACGTGGTGATGTTGTCGCGCATTCAGTTCGCGCTGACCATCATGTTCCACTATCTGTTTCCCCCGCTCACGATCGGTATGGGGGTCGTGCTTGTCTATCTCGAAGCCCAATATCTGCGCACTCGGGAAGCCATCTACGAAGAGGCCGCGCGGTTTTGGACGAAAATTTTTGCCGTCAACTTTGCCATCGGCGTTGCCACGGGCATCGTCATGGAGTTTGAATTCGGCACGAACTGGGCCACGTATTCCCGCTTCGTAGGTGACGTGTTTGGTTCGGCGTTGGCGGCGGAAGGCATTTTTGCGTTCTTTCTCGAATCAGGCTTCCTCGCCGTATTGGTGTTTGGTTGGGACAAGGTGAGCCCCGGCTTTCATTTCTTTGCCGCGTTGATGGTGTCGCTTGGTTCGATTTTCAGTTCGATCTGGATCACGGTCGCCAACAGTTGGCAGCAAACCCCCGCCGGACATCATATCGTCCCGATCATGCGCGACGGCCAGCCGTGGGTCATCAACGGCGAAGTCATCCGCCGGGCCGAGATCACCGACTTCTGGGCGATGGTTTTTAATCCGTCGACCGTGCACCGCCTCATCCACGTTTGGCTGGGGTGCTTTATTCTCGGTGCGGCGTTTGTAATGAGCATCTCCGCCTGGTATTTGCTCAAGAATAAGCATCGTGACTTTGCGGAACGCTCGTTCACGGGCGGATTGTGGCTCGCCACGATTTCGAGCCTCGCCATGCTGGTGAGCGGACACTTCCAAGCCCACAATGTTTATGAAACGCAACCGGCCAAGCTCGCCGCCTTTGAAGCCCATTTCAAAACGGGTCCCGCGGATATGAGCATCATCGGCTGGCCGGATTCCGAATCGGAAACGATCAATGGCAATCTCGCGATTCCCGGCGGGTTGAGCATGCTGTTGTTTAACGATCCCGACGCGACGGTGATCGGCCTCGACCAGTTTCGGGAAGAAGATCGTCCCCCCGTGGCGATTCCGTTCTTCAGTTATCACATCATGATCGCCATCGGCATGTTTTTTATTGCCATCACCTTGCTGGCGACGTTCTTGCGATTTCGCAACACGCTGTTTAGTCACCGCTGGCTGATGTGGACGTTTGTCTTTGCCGTGATCCCCGCTTTTATTGCCAACGAAGCAGGCTGGGTCGCCGCCGAAGTGGGCCGTCAACCGTGGATTGTCTATCCGCCGTTTGAACAAACGGAAAGTGGCGAGCGGCTTATCAACGACGCAGGGCAATTCGTTTACGACGAAGAGGGAGGTTTGCGAACCACCAAAGCCGTGTCGCAAGCCATCACCGCCGAGCAAGTCGTCGGTTCGATTATTATGTTCACTGCCATCTACATGTTGCTCTTTGTGATTTGGGTTTACGTCTTGCACCAAAAGATTCAAAAGGGCCCGGAGAGCGTGTCCCAGGAAGTGACGACTGACAAACCCGGAGCGATAGGTGCAGCCACCGCACGCGTCGAGCATCGCGAGTCGCTCACCGATGCCAAGGAGCAACACTAATCATGGATTTGAATCTGATTTGGTTTGTGCTGCTGGGGATTCTGCTCGCTGGGTATGCAATTCTCGATGGCTTTGATCTTGGCGTGGGCATTCTGCATCCGCTGGCCCGCAGCGACGAAGAACGCCGGCTCGTGATGGGTTCGATCGGTCCGATCTGGGACGGCAACGAAGTTTGGCTGGTGACCTTCGGTGGCGCGCTCTTCGCAGCCTTCCCCGAAGCTTATGCGACGATCTTCTCTGCGTTTTATACCCCATTCATGCTACTGCTGTTTTGCTTGATCTTTCGCGGCGTGAGCTTGGAATTTCGCAGCAAGGTTTCCTCGGCCCAATGGCGCAACTTGTGGGACTATGCCTTTTTCGGCTCGAGTTTGATCGCGTCGTTTTTGTTTGGTGTCACCACAGCCAACGGCCTGCTGGGTATTCCACTCAATGAACGGGGCGAATTCATCGGTGGCATTCACGATCTGTTGCGCCCCTACCCCATTCTCATTGGTCTGCTCACCGTGGCGATGTTCGCGTTGCACGGCGGGCTTTACTTGCATCTGAAAACCGAAGGGGGCACGCAGCGACTCTTCTATCGCTGGATTTGGCATGCCTGGGGTCTGTATCTCGTGCTCTGGAATTTGGCGACGATGTACACGCTCGCCGAAATCCCTCGCGCGACGGCGAATTTCAATCACGCCCCGTGGGCCATGGGTATCGTGTTGATCAATGTGCTAGCGATGGCCAACATCCCGCGCTGTATTTATTACAAGAGTATCGGCCAAGCTTTTATTTCGTCATCTCTAGGAATCGCTTGCCAAGTGGCACTTGTGGGGATCGCACTCTTTCCGAATCTCGTGACAGCCAGCAACGACCCCGCCAACAGTCTCACGATTTACAACGCCGCATCAAGTCAGAAAACGCTGACGATCATGCTGATCATTGCCGCGATCGGCATGCCCGCCGTCATTAGCTACACGACGGTCGTCTATTGGACCTTCCGCGGCAAAGTGACCGAAGACATTTACGGGCATTGAGTGCCATCTAGCCGGTCCGCAAGGCGGTCCGGGAAGCAGGACGAAGAAGTTTTCCCGGATTGCGTTGCAATCCGGCCATGAAGAAAACCGAAGATTACGCCGCGATGTTTTTCTTCGCGCCATACAGCGCTTCGCATATCGCAGTGGCTATCTCGGCCGAAGCATGAGGGCGAGCTAAGCCTCGCATGTTGAGCGCCATTGTCTTACGCAAATTTTCGTCAATCAGAATGTGCGTCAGTTCGCGGGCCAGGGCTTTATCGAGCGAGCCGACTTGCGACGCCTCATCAATCAAGCGGCAAGCCTTCGAGGCGGCGTAAACTTTGGCGTTCGCCAATTGTTGATCTTCGCGGGAAAAGGCGTACGGCACCAACAAAGCGGGCACACCGGCGAGTGCTAATTCCGCAAGCGTCGTGCCTCCGGATCGGCAAACAACCAAATCGCTTTCGAACATCACTGAGGCAATTTCATCGATGTACGTCACCGCCAACGCGGGCACGCCCAACTGGCGGTAACGCTGCTCGGTTTCTTGCAATTGGCCTTCGCCCGTTTGATGGACGATTTGCCAATCGGTCAAAAGTTCCTGAAGTTGCTTGAGCGCCGCAGGCATCGATTCGTTGAGCGAACGTGCCCCACCGGCACCGCCAAGGATAACCATTCGCTTTTGCCGGAGCGGATTCGGTTCGCGCATGCGTTTTTGCTGCAAGCGGTTAAACAGCGCTTCAAACGCTGGCCGAACGGGATTCCCCGTCACTTTCACAGGGGCCTGTACGTGCAGATGGGGCTTAGTTTCTTCAAAAGCCACGCACACCATTCGGGCCGCGCGTGCCAGCCAACGGGTGGTGCGGCTCGGCACGGAATTTTGTTCGAGCATGATAAACGGCGTACCGCGTTCGGCGGCGGCTCGCACGACGGAGGTGCTCGTGTGCCCGCCGAGCCCTACGACTAGCGACACATGCTGTTCTCGCAGAATCCATTTCGCGGCGCAATAACCGGCGATGTTGTCCGTGACAAACCGCAAGGCCTGCATTGGATTTCGCGGCAATGGCTGTGACGGCACAGTCACATATTGATATCCGGAAGTTCGGACAGAATGCTTTTCACGGCAACGGCCAGGACCAGCGAACGAAATCACGGCCTGAGGGATTTGCTGGGCAACGTGGGCTGCCACCGCGATCCCGGGAAAGAGTTGCCCCTGAGCCCCACCGCCGGCAAACATGATATGAGGCGACGACGTGGTCATGATTTGTGATCGCTACGGGTTTCAAGAAAATCCGCTGAGCAACCGGGGCAACGCGACGCGTTACCCCGGTGCCCAGACATAAGCTTCATCGTGAAGCACCTATCAGGCAGCTGACCCAGAAGCTGCCTCGGATAGGCTCTATTGCTCCGACCCCAGGGAGGGCAGTTTGTCAGACCCCGCAATCCAACAAAACTTACGATGAAGCTTCAACAGTTTCCAAAAGTTTCTAGCTGTGCTTAAGCTGCTGCCGACAACGAAAACTGGGCACGATCGTCGAGCAAATCGACGAGCCGGTCACAGCCTTCCTGATCGACGCCCAAGAGCAACACTGTGTCGCCGGGCAACAATCGACAGGCCAACAACTCACAAGCGGCACGACTATCGCGACAAACGACAACATTGGCAAGGTCAAGTCCGGAGTCGCGGGCACCGATGGCCACTTCACGGCCAGACATGCCGCAGCTCACCAGCACCGACGCGCCACCTTCGGCGACGATGGACTGACCAAGTTGCCGTCCCGCACTGATTTGCGACGTATCGCACAGCACCATGCGACGACCGGTGGCTCTGAATCCTCGCAGTAGCTCCAGGGCCTCGGTCGTTTCCTGATGCGTGACAATATCCGCACAGAGTAGTGATGTACCTTGTGCAACGCGTACTTGCATCGCTTCGCGATGGATACGCAGATGCGTGACTTTGTGTTGTGGTTTTGGCTCTAACATAAGAGTATCAATCCATTCCATGGTCAAACTGGGTCCTATCTTCAAGCGTTGACTGAAAACCTTAGGCAACCAAGCGAAGCATGGGCTGCTTCACTCGGGCATACAATAGATGGCGAGTCAACGCGGCATCGCCCTCTTCTCCGTTTACGGCAAATGTTCCATAAGCTCGCTGCGGCTCCCACCGACAGCCAGCAATCACAACTACGTCACCGGGTTGAGCCAGACCCACCGCACAAGCGATGGCTTCCGCCCGATCGGTCACGATTTCCACGGTCGCGCGTTGTTCGCTATCGCCGACGCCCACTTCCTCTTCGGGAAAGGGGCGGGCCACAATCGCGATGTCGGCCAAACGGCTCACCACATGAGCCACAGCCAATTGTTCTGTATAGGTTGCATGGCCAGGATCACCCAACACGCACACCACGCGGCCGGTGCACAACTGCCGAGCGGTTCGCAAGCTCGCCCGCAGCGACTCGGCGGTGTCGGCGGCATCGACATACACGGGAAATCCTTGCCCGCAGTCGACACGTTCCATCCGGCCGGGAAGATTCTCAACCGCTTCAATTCCCGCAGCGATCAACTGCAAGTCGATGCCGTATGTCAAAGCGATAGCCGCCGCAGCCAGACAATTCGAAATATGATGCTCACCGATCATTGTGGTCCGCATCGCAGCTGACTGGCTGCCGGCAGAAATCATGAAGACTTGTTCGTTGGAATGCTGTTCGATCAGGTACGCTGAAACTTCAGCTTGACCTTTCGTGCCGTAGGTCAGCACGGGTCCGTCGACGTGATTGAGCCACTTGATGCTCACGGGATCGTCGGCATTGAACACCGCCACGCCCGCTGGATCGAGTGATTCGAGAATCCGCCGCTTGAGATTACGATAACTTTGCACCGAGTTATGCAAATCGAGGTGAGCGTCCGACACGTTCGTGATACACACCGCATCAAACGCGACACCGGCAAAAGCAGATTGAGCAATCGCTTCGCTCGAAACTTCCATCAAAGCGTGGGTGCATCCCGCGGCAACCATTCGCTCCATCCGTGAAGCCAATTCAGGCGCCGAGGGAATTTCAATACCTGCGCTGTGGGACATGCCGTCGTAGCAGCCGAGGCCGCTGATCTTACCGCAATGCTTGCCTGCCATCGCGAAGATCGAATCCAACAAAGCGATAACCGTCGACTTGCCGTGGGTGCCGGTCACGGCGATCACGGGCAAAGTCACGTGAGGATTGCCCGACAAGGCTTGGCAAAGCTTGCCGTAAGCCACGCGGCTATCTGCCACGATATAGGTGGGCACGTCGAACACGGGAACCGGCTCTTCGCAAACAATCGCGATCGCGCCCCGTTCGACGGCTTGTTGAACGTAGGGGTGGCCGTCTTCTTCTTTGCCGAGTCGTTCGGAAAGGGCTACGAAAACGTCGCCAGCTTGAACTTCACGCCAATCGCTCGTGCAAGTCGTGGCGAGAATGGACTGAGAACCGGTACGGGTGGCGTCGGCCAACAACCGCTCCAGTGAAACACTGCCGTGCAAATCGGCGGCGCAAGTTTTTGTCGCGTGCATCATGCCAGGCCTCCTTGCCTGGGAGCCGACACCACTACCAATGCGGGGGGAGCGGTGTCTGCCGTGACGGCTCGTGCGAAGAAATCCGTTTCTCCGCTTTTGCCCTCGAGTGGTGAAGAATCTCTGGGAAGGCTCTTCTGCGAGGGCGAGCCGGATTGTGTTCATTTGCGAAAATGTGTCAAGGCGACTTGCACGAGATTCAAAATCAACACCCTATCAGCGTAATCCTGCTGGTTTGCCGTAGACTTTGTCCCCCGCTTGCGCTGACAATGCAGCTAGCGTTAGCCGGTATCGTGCCGATGCCGCGTCCAAAATTATCAAACATTTTGCTAACAATGGCTGAAGAAGATTTCGACGTCGCCGCGTTGGCTGCTTATTTGCATATGCTGCCCACGCAAATCTCCAAACTCGCCGATCGCGGTAAGATTCCCGCGCGGCGTGTGGGTGGCGATTGGCGCTTTTCGCGAGCCGAGGTTCACCATTGGCTCGAAGATCGTATTGGCCTCTCCGACGATGGCGAGCTCGCTCAACTTGAAACCAGCCTCGAACGCGCCGATAAACTGACTGAAGGCGATCTTTCGATTTCAGCATTGCTGCCCGTGGAAGCGATTGCCGTTCCCTTGGGAGCACGCACTCGCAACAGCGTGATTACCGATATGGCCCAACTCGCGGCCAACACGGGGTTGTTGTGGGACGCCGCCAAGATGGCCGAAGCGGTGACCGCGCGTGAAGCGATGCATCCCACAGCACTCGACATTGGCGTAGCGCTCATGCACCCCCGCCGACCGCAAATTTCAATCCTTAGCGAGGCCGTGATTGCACTGGGGATCACCAGCCAAGGCATTCCCTTCGGCGGATCCAGCGGTCTGACCGACGTTTTTTTCCTAATCTGTTCCACGAACGATCACGAACATTTGCGCATCCTGGCCCGTTTGAGCCGCATGATCACCGACCCCGATTGGCTGTTCGCATTGCGCGATGCCCCCGATGCAATCGCCGCCCACGATTTAGTCGCCCAACGCGACAGTGAACTCAATGACTAACGCGTCTCATCCCCCTCTCCGGTACTCCGGGAGTGGCTAGGGGAGGGCAACAGGCCTAAGAATAATGTTGTCCACTCCAACCATAGCCGAATCACGACACGTAACTTGCTTAGGTTCTTCCACAACTACCATCCTCACCATCGGTGATTGGAGCCAAGGCGAGTTCGCCATTTGTGTTTCACAAATCAAAGGGGCCAGCGACTGGCTGTTTGCCGAAGACTCCAACTCCGCCTGCAAAATCCTAGCGGGCGATCAATTCCAGCCGCAGCTGATCCTGCTCGCGCAAGCCTTGCCTGGCAGCGTTCAACAACGCGAGATCGAACACCTCCGCCAACACGCGCCGCTAGCGAAGATCGTTGTCGTCGCTGGCAGTTGGTGCGAAGGGGAACTTCGCACGGGAGTGCCTCTTACCGGCGTGCTGCGTCTGTATTGGTATGAATTCCTAACGTGGTGGCAACGACAACTGGCAGCTAACGCGGCGTGGTCACCTAACTTGGATGGCCCCCTGACGCCAAGGGATTTCGCGGTCGATTGGGATTGCGAGTTGGATGCAATCGCCGCCGTGCATTCACCCTCGCTCGCCAGCTTTGAAACTATCGCCGCGACTTTAGAGCATCACGGCATCAACTGCGTTTGGTCTCGTGAAACTTCGCAAATCCCTGCGGACGCAAATCTCGGTCTTTGGGACGGTGGGCAACTCGATCAAAAGGAATTGGCCCAGTTGCAAACCTTCGCCAGCACGATTCAACAAGCCGGTGGCAACATGATCGTGCTGCTCGACTTCCCCCGCAAAGAAAAATTCACCCAGCTCCGCGCGATGGGCATTCACACAATCCTCGGCAAGCCCTACATCATCAACGAACTCCTCGCCGCTTGCGGCTTAGCGATCCAAACAACTTCACCAATCTTCTAACGCCGTTCGCAAAATCTCGCGTTTCCAATCCGGCTCATGCACGGGCCAACACCGCACGTCGCGCAAACCCTCGGGCAAGTCCTGACAATCATATTGCGCTGGCTCGCCTTGTTTGTGAGCCACCTGCCAAGTGCTCAATTCCGCTGGCACCATCGCCGGTGACCGCCGCAGCACGTTACTCTTTCGCCAAACCAGCTTCCCTTGATCGAATAGCGAAATGATCACACTGGGCGACATCGAGAGCATCCGCCGCGCGATCAGTTCGTGGCTGGCCGTCGTGTAAATCTGCTTGAGCTCACACAGATCCCAATCAACGGCAAAACCATCCGCGCGAAACCACTCGAACGGCAACAACAGGGCGTTAGCCAAATGATTGGCCATCTGCTCACGCTCCGCCGCGACAAGATCGGTCGGATCGATCCCCAACTCTGAGAACACCCGGTGTGCAGCGTATTCGCCGATCTCGTGAGCGACCGCCCACTGCCGGCGTTCAGGCCGGGGATCATCGGCGAGCAATATTGTTCCCCGCCCCGCGCGATTGGGAAGCCCCACGCGGATAAAGCGTGCCCGCACCGCGGCTTGATCGTCGCGTGCGACGACCAATTTCAGCCGCTCCGCGATAAGCATGGCATCGATCGGTGGGCGGTCGATCCCCGCTCCGGCCAGCAATTCCTGGGCACAATCGTTGATCGTTTCCTTCAGTTGTTCGACGGGAATCTCGGTCAGCATGATCGCCCTCCGCAAAACAGTTTGTGTACATATGTATAGTACACGAGTTTGGCGATTTGGCAAGCCTTAGGGCCTTGGATCGCGGCTGCGCGGCTATTCCCAATCTCTTCCAAGAGGTATGATAGGGGATTGTCTGCCCCGTTCGGACGCGAACAGGGGGCGAGCCAACTCCAGGGACGTTTTGTGACCACAATATATAGTACCGACTACGATACGAAGACGGACCGCACTGGCCCCAAGGGTCGTTATGCCTTCATCAGCCTTGGCTGTCCCAAAAATTTGGTCGACAGCGAGCGAATGCTGGGCATGCTGCAGCTCGACGGCTATCAACTGGTCAACGATCCCCAGGGGGCCGACTTTGCGATCGTGAACACCTGCGGCTTCATCGAGCAAGCTCGCCAGGAGTCGTTCGGTGCGATCGATGAAATGCTTGAGCTCAAACGCCAGGGCAAACTCCGTGGCGTGATCGTTTCGGGGTGCCTCGCCGAGCGTCAAAAGGAATCACTCCTGGTCGACCGCCCCGGGATCGACCAGCTCGTCGGCGTGTTCGGTCGCGAAGAAGTCACTAAAGTTGCCGACCGGCTGATCGGTGGGCTCGCCGAACAGCGGAGCGTTTTTCAACCGGCCCCCACGCACACGCTCCCCGATAATCAGCGATTGCGGATCACCCCCAAGCATTTCGCCTTTCTGAAAATCAGTGAAGGCTGCGACCGGCTCTGCACGTTCTGCGCGATTCCTAAGATGCGCGGCAAGCATGTCACCAAACCGATTGAAACCGTCATCGCCGAAGCCAAAGAACTTGCCGCCGATGGCGTGCGTGAGCTGGTCGTCGTCGCTCAAGACACGACCTATTACGGGCTCGATCTGTACGGTGAAACTCGGCTGCCGGAACTATTAAGGGAATTGGAACAAGTCGAGGGCCTCGAGTGGATTCGGCTGATGTACTTGTATCCGATGTATTTCAGCGATGAGCTGATCGACGTGATTGCAGCCAGCAAAAAGATCGTGCCCTATCTCGACATGCCGTTGCAACATGCGAGCGACTTCATGCTCCGCCGCATGCAACGCCGCGTCACGCGGAGCGAAACCGAAACTTTGCTCGGCAAGCTGCGTGCTGCGATCCCGAATCTCGTCATGCGTACCACCATGATCACTGGCTTCCCCGGCGAGACCGAAGAACATGTCGCGGAACTTGAAGAGTTCATCCGCACGCAAAAATTTGAGCGGCTGGGTGTGTTTACTTATTCGTTCGAGCCCGACACCCCCGCGGCGAAACTTCCCGACCATCTTCCCGAAGAAGTAAAGGCCGCGCGTCGGGATCATCTGATGGGCGTGCAGCAAGAAGTTGCGTTCCAGTGGAACGAGAGCCAAATCGGTCGGCAGGTGGATGTGATCCTCGATTCGCAAGTCCCCGGCGAGACCAACGCCTGGATCGGCCGCAGCCACGCCGATGCCCCCGACGTCGACGGCATTATCTATGTTTCCGGCGAAGGCCTTGCCGCGGGGAAGATTGTCCCCTGCGAAATTGTCGCCCGGCAGGAATACGATCTCATCGGGGTGGCGATTGGTGAGCCGCGGTAGCTGACCATCAGTCAAGAGCTAAGAGACAAGAGTCCAGAGCCAATCAGCCTGGCTCTGGACTCTTGTCTCTCGACTCTCAGCACATTCACAATAGACCATTCTCGAAACTTCAATTAAGCTAATATCAGCGTCGATTAGCGTCCCTCCGCGGTTGATTTCTTATGTCTGAATCCACGGTCACCAACCCGTCCACCACCGTGTGGAATTTTCCCAACCAGCTCACGCTGGCGCGGATCGTGTTGGCGTTGGCGTTGTTCGTCTGCTTGCCGTTGGGTTGGTACAAAACTTCGCTGGCTTTGTTCGTTGTGACGGTCGGCACCGATTGGCTCGACGGCTACTGGGCGCGCAAATATCAGCAGATCACGCAGTTCGGCCGCGTGGTCGATCCGTTCGCCGACAAGTTGCTCATCTGCGGCGTCTTTATTTTGCTCGCGGCCATTCCACCCCTGACCAACGGAGTTTGGCCATCGGGCATTGCTGCTTGGATGGCGGTCGTCGTGACGGGCCGCGAATTGCTTGTGACCGCGCTACGAACTTTTGTGGAACAGCATGGCGGCGACTTCTCGGCCAAGTGGGTCGGCAAATGGAAGATGGCCCTGCAATGTCTGGCTGCCGGTTGGAGCATGGTGCATCTCACTTACGTCGATCAGGCCACGAACACTTGGCGAATTGCACCCCCCACGTGGATGACGCAGGGCCTCACCGCCGTGGCCTGGGCGATGGTGCTGCTCACGCTCTATTCCGGCGTGAGCTACGTCCGCTCCGCAGTGAAAAAATTTAGCGCCAACTGATGCGATACGAACATGCCTGTTGAAACCAGCTTCGCATCGCAGGTGTTCATCATCGGCACCTATCTGTCGAGCCTCGCGGCCTTGTTCTTCCTGTTTCAGCGTCACATTTTTGGCATGCGGCTGCTGGCCTACGAACCCCGCTACCGCGTTCCCTGGGGATTAAGTGTTGCGCTGTTGGCATTGCTTTTTCCACTACTGGGGATTGTCAGCGCGTTCTTGCAGGTCGATTCTCCGAAAAGTCCCCAGACCGTTGTCGAGCAACACACGCCGGAGATCGTCGAAGAAGTTGAAGCGGCAGCTACGGACGACGCGAATTCTGACGACGCAAACGACGACGACCATTCAAACTTTGTGATCAACGCCTTGGTGTCAACCACACTGATGCTGTTCTTTGTGGTGGCTATCGCGCTCCTCTTACGCTCCACAGTCAACGCGAATAGTAGCGATCTCGGCGTGCCGCAAAATAAAGAAGAATGGGTGCATGGTGCGAAAGCCGGCGTCGTGGCGGCCCTGGCTTCGATTCTGCCCGTCTTTCTGATTCAACTGTTTTTGATTCTTGCTTTGCAACCCGAGAGCGAGCATCCCCTCATCGAGGAGCTAAAGCAAACGCATACACCGGCGATGATGTTGATGGGCATGGTGATGGTCGTCGTCGCGGCTCCCATTTGCGAGGAATTCACGTTTCGTTTGTTGTTTCAGGGTTGGCTCGAAAAGTTTGAAGACGAACTGATGGGCTTCACTGCCACCGAACGGCCACAACCGGTTGAAGTTGAAGGCGACAACGCACTTTCGGAAGAGGACGAGGTAACTTCTGATCCGCTTGATGATGACGACGAAGAGCCCGACGTCATTCCGCTGCCTTTCACTCCGCAACCGATGCAACTCCCTCGCGAAGGCTTGCTCCCCGGCGTGCCGCACGGTTGGTTGCCAATTCTCTCCAGCGGCACGATCTTCGGCATCGCCCACCTCGGCCACGGCGTGTCCCCCGTCCCGCTGGTTTTATTCGGAATCGTGCTGGGCTACTTGTATCAGCGCACCCATCGCCTGGTCGCGCCAATTGTCGCCCACGCCGTGTTCAATTCCTACTCAATGATTCTGCTGTGGCTGAGTTTGCCTTAACAGCTTACTGAGCCCAATTAAGTCATCCTGAGAGAGGCTCGCCGACCGAAGGATCTAGCTTCCAATCCGTAATCGCGTGGCATTACCCTTGAAGATTCAAGCCAGATCCCTCTGGTCGTAGACCACAGAACACCCATAGGCCCTCGGGATGACAAGTTCAGCAGAGATTTCCTATAATTTGTCTTGAGACACACCACCCATCTGCTTGGAAAATCAGCTTGAATATCACCCGCAATCCCACCCGCTCGGTTCGCATCGGCACGACCTCCATCGGCGGCACGCATGCCATCGCCGTGCAAAGCATGACCGCCACGCACACGCAGAACATCGACGCCACGGTCGCGCAAGTAAATGCCCTGTATGAAGCTGGAGCCGACGTCGTGCGGATCGCCGTCGATAATCAGCAAGATGCCGCCGCGCTCGCCGAAATTCGTCGCCAGACAAATGCCAACCTCTCGGTCGACCTGCAAGAAAATTATCGCCTCGCCGAGTTGGTTGCCCCGCACGTCGACAAAGTTCGCTACAACCCGGGCCACCTTTATCATCACGAGCGCACCAAGCCGTGGCAGGAAAAAGTGAAATATCTCGCTGGGGTAGCCACCGACAACGATTGTGCCATCCGCGTCGGCGTCAATTGCGGCAGCGTCGATCCCGACAAACGCAATCAATATCCCGAAGATGATTCGATCAGCCCGATGCTCGACAGCGCGCTCGAGCATTGTCGGCATTTCGATGAGTTGGGTTTTACACGTTACTGCGTGTCGCTCAAGGATTCCGATCCCAACAAAGTAATTGAAGTCAATCGCCGCTTCGCCGAAGATCGCCCCGACGTGCCGCTGCATCTGGGCGTGACCGAAGCCGGCATGCCCCCCGACGGTATCATTAAGACCCGTATCGCGTTCGAGCAACTCATCAGCCGCGGCATCGGCGACACAATTCGCGTATCGCTCACGGTTTCCAATCCGCGCAAGCCCGAGGAAATCGCCGCGGGGCGGCAAATCCTGGCCGACATCGCCGCCGGGCGCGTCCGCTCGTTCGTCGATTACGGCCTCGACACCCTCAACATCATCAGCTGCCCCAGCTGCTCGCGGGTCGAAAACGAAGCCTTCATCGAGCTCGCCGAGCAAGTGAAGGAAATGACCCGCTACGCCGCGGAAAAGGCGATCACGATTGCCGTGATGGGTTGCCGCGTAAACGGCCCCGGCGAAACCGACGACGCCGACCTCGGCCTGTGGTGCGGCCCGAATTACGTCAACCTCAAACGCCGCAGCGAATCGCTGGGGCAATACCCTTACAACGAGATTTTGCCGAAGTTGAAGCAGGAACTGGATGCGCTGATCGCGGTGGGGAAATAATCACGAAGCATAGTTTTCTGCTCCTGTAAAAATGTGATTTTTATTTTTAAGAATTTGCTTTGGTGGTTCCAGAAAGTCTTGACAACCAATTGGCACTAGCTATTTTACACAATCTGTACATTGTAACTTTAATATTCACTACGGATTAGGTAATTATGATGTTAACTCGCTATCTTGCGATTAGCTTCGTACTCCTCGGCATGTTGTCTTCAGTCGCTGACGCTAGGCCATTTAGCAGAAGAGCTTGGCGTAGACAAACGACAACGAAATGTTTGCCCGATACAAGGGCGTGCAGAGAAGTAAAAGAGTGTTTGGATACCTGCTGTAATCCGTGCGCTGATATCGCCTCTTGCTGCCCGTGCGAGGACGGTTGCGGTTGCTGCGATAGTTCATACGGATGTTATGGCGAAGATATTTTAACAGTCGAAAGTGAAATAGAGCAATTACAGCGACAAATGGGATATTTAACAAAGCGCGTTGAAGAATTAGAAAAAAAACAATCCCTTGATACAAATCAGTAGAAGCTTTTTTATTTTCCCCTTTCTTCTAATGCCTCTTCCCAAAAAACGGATGGATTGAAATTCTCATCAATTCTTCTAAGGCTGATAATTTTGGATTCCTCTAAGATTAAACCTAAGTTATTTATTCCGAGTACACCTTCGACAATTAAAGCAGTGCTATTTGGGTTGACTTCCGGATCAAATTTTTCTGTTTTAAATCTAGCAATTAAGCCACCTTCTTTTGGCGATGGAATTCCGGGCATATCCTTAATAAGATCAAGCCCGTAACTCGATGAGTCTTTTGTGAAATTCATATCCACAATCTTAGCCAACCAGACTACAGATTTTCCTTGATAGTTCTTCTTGAACTCATTGAATCGTATAGGGTCATTGCGTCGCGTTGTAAAATCAGCCCAAACATCTTCGAGAGTTTTATCTAGTGGAATTGATGTTGACAAAAGATTGTTAGTGATTAATTCATCAACTGACAAGAATACTTGCTCTTCATCATTCTCCGGCTTGCAAATTGTAAAATGATTTGCATCAATTGGGAGTGTTGTGCAATTAGTTAATCCTGTTTCACTAGAGCCAATCGGCACAATCAGCCCAATACTCACACCACGAATTCTAACTGGTTCGTTTTCAAAAAAAGCCTTGTGTTCGATTTCGCTCATAGATGCAAAATTCTTGTACTGATTCGCTAGATCACGGAGTTCAGGATTATCGCGTATCAACTGCTCTGTTTGCACTGATTCTCCATACACTTCCGCAATAGCTGAAAGCTTTTCAGGCAAATCAGACCCATTATGAGGGGTACCCAAAAAAACGACGGCTTTTGCATTTTCTGCTATTTGTTTCCAGTTATTGCCCGCCTTCGCTGAAGCAGTCCATGCTTCAACCAACATTTTCTTGGTTATTATTCCCCCTAGACTGTGTGTCACAAATACCGTTGGCTTCTCACCTAACTTCTTCAATCTCATTTGCTCAAGGAGGTTTCGCGCTCGATCTTGTATTGGCATCGCATTGCCATACCAAGAAGTAGGCGATGCATTGTACTGGACTGACCAAACGCCTATATCTTGGTGTTTTTTTGCCAACTCCTCGGGCCAAACGAAATTATTACTTGCCGTCCAAGTAGTTAGATAACCGCCCCCTAGGCCATGGATGAAGACGACGTCACCACGCCTGTCATCTTCTTTGGACCCTCCAATAAAATTTATGAGCTTCGCATCAGAATCGTCCTTAGGGCCAGCTTGGGTAATAGCTGTATTTGAAGCTGGCTTGCTATCCGAAGAGCAGCCAGAGGTGAGAGCAATCGATAATATCGCATAGACCAATAGCAAACTTTCCACACCTAGGGATCCATTGCACTTGGAATTCATCTTGTCACCTTTAAGTAAAACGCAACTTCATGAGCCAATATCGAAGGGATTGTAATCATTTACATCTTCGATGCAATCACCCTAAATAGCTATCTAAATGAGTTAGTTACAACAATCACTTTTGTTGCCAGAAGCCTCTACTAAACAGCTGATGCTCCTCTAGGCAAGTGAAATTTGACGATATAATGCAGCTTTTCACTTCAAAACACAGGAAAGTCAACATGTTACGGCAATTCTTCACATGTCTTTTCATTCTCACTTGCCCCCTTTCCCCCGCCCTTGCCGCCGAGAAGTCTGCTGAGAAAACCATCACCGTTCCTCAAGAAGGCGTGACCAAGTTCACCGTCACCGGCAAGGCGCCCTTGTTTCGTCTGACGGCGTCGACAATCTCCGGCGGTTCGATTGAAGCCCCCAAGATCACTGGCAAAGCGAAACTTGTTGATTCCTATTCTGTGATCCACGTCGGCGAAGGGGGGCCATTGATCGGCGCGCATCAGAAGGAGTTTGTCTTTCAAGCCACGGGCACGGGGACGGTCACGATTGAGTTCAAGAAGACCTATCCGACGCAGCCTGAGCCGGAAACCGAGACTTATACGGTGACAGTGAAGTAGTTGCGAGTAGCGAGAGAGAATTTCACAAAAACTGAGGCTACTAAAGAAGTTCTTATCTCCGTGATCTCTGTGTCTCCGTGGTGAAGTAATTCCCGAATCCAAGTCGCTGGGCCAAGCTGCGTGGATTTTGCTACAATACGCTCTCACACACATAGGAGAGTAAAGCATGTCGCAAAAAGTTCCTCGCATCTTGGCCTTTGCTGGTAGCGCCCGCAAAGATTCTTACAACAAGAAACTCGTGAAGATCGCGGCCGATGCGGCCCGGGCGGCGGGTGCCGAAGTGACGCTGATCGATCTGGCCGATTATCCGCTGCCGATTATGGACGAGGACTTGGAAAAAGAAGGCTACCCGGAGAATGCCCTCAAGCTGCGCAAACTTTTTCTCGCCAACGATGGGCTCATGATCTCTTGCCCGGAATACAACAGTTCGATCACCCCCATGTTAAAGAATGTGATCGACTGGGTGTCGCGTCCCCAACCGGGCGAGCCCCGCTTGGCGGCTTACATCGATAAGGTGGCCGTCTTGATGGCCGCGTCACCCGGCACGCTCGGCGGCTTGCGTGGCTTGGTTCACGTGCGTGCGATCCTGGGGAACATCGGCGTGCTCGTGTTACCCGATCAACGTGCCGTCCCCAACGCTCATCAGGAATTCACTGACGATGGCCAACTACGTGACGAGCCGTTGCTTAAGGGCGTTCAAGGCCTAGGGGAATCGCTGGTGAAAATGCTTAAGCGTTTTGGCGAAGCTTAAGGCTGTGGTGGATTCTGCGTAGGCCCCGCATCCAAGCGGATTGACGCTAGGCGTTAGCTAGCTTTTTCTGGTATTCTAGTAGCAGCTAGAATTTTATTGGATGACCGTGCTGAGCCTGGGTGCCACTGCTGGCTTGCCCAGCAGTGTCTTCGCAGCACGGGTGGGCAAGCCACCCGTGGCACCCGGTATGGTTTGTTCACCACATTCAGTCTGAGGTGTAGCGAATGATCGATCCCGCCGAACTCATGCAAATGGCCATCGAAACCTGCCGTGAAGGGATTGCCCACGGCCAAAGCCCGTTTGGTTGTGCCATTGCCATCGGTGACCAAGTGATCTCCCGCGCCCACAACACGGTGGTGCTGACGACCGACATCACGGCCCACGCCGAAGTGAACGCGATCCGCGTCGGTTGCAAGACGATTGAGAACATCTTCCTTACCGACGCGGTTGTCGCCACAACCTGCGAGCCCTGCCCCATGTGCATGGCGGCGTTGCATTGGGCCCGCGTGGGGACCGTTTACTACGGTGCATCGATTGCCGATGCCGACACGGCAGGGTTCAACGAACTGCAACTCCCCGCCGCGGAATTGTTGCGGATCGGCAAGAGCGACGTGAAATTGATTAGTGGGTTGCTGACCGAAGAGTGTTGTGAATTGTTTGACTTGTGGAAGGCCAATCCCAGCAAGGTCGCGTACTGAAATTTAATGAGAAAGGATTGCGGCGACGATGGTTACCAAATTGGATCTGACGAGAGACTGGCTCCCCCGCTACACGGGCATGCCGCTCGAAAAATTTGGGCCTTACGTGCTGCTCACGAACTTCCGCAATTACGTCAGCAAATTTGCCAAGAAATTTGATTGCGAAGTCCACGGCGAGGATCGCCCCATGCAGGCGGCGACGAACAGCGAAGGGCTGACGATCATCAATTTCGGCATCGGCTCGCCGAACGCCGCGACGATCATGGACTTGCTCACGGCCTATCATCCGCAGGCCGTATTGTTCCTAGGTAAATGCGGCGGGCTCAAGAATTCCACCGAAATCGGCAATTTCATTTTGCCGATTGGCGCGATCCGCGGCGAAGGAACCTCGGACGACTATTTGCCAACGAAAGTCCCCGCGCTCCCGTCGTTTAAGCTGCATAAGTTTGTGTCCGATAAACTCGTTTCGCGCAATCTCGATTATCGCACAGGTGTGATTTACACCACCAACCGCCGCGTGTGGGAGCATGACGACGAGTTCAAGGAACGGCTCAAGGATTACACGCCGATCGCGATTGATATGGAAGTCGCCACGCTATTTATCGTCGGGCACAAAAATGAAATCGCCCGCGGGGCGTTGCTGTTGGTGTCGGATCTCCCCATGACTGAGCATGGCATCAAAACCCAAGCCAGCGATAAGCACGTCGACACGAATTGGTCGGACGTGCATCTGGATATCGGCATTGAATCGCTCACCGAGATCGGTGAAAAGGGCGAAGAAATCAAGCACTTCCGCTATTAGTTTGCCTTTCGTTCTTCCACATCGCTCGTGGAATCCCCCGGGCAATTCGGTTACGATTGAGCCTGCTCTTTGCCTCGCTAACTCTGCGCGGCTTCATCATGCTGGAAGGTTTGCTATGCGTTTTTGCCTTGTTGTGTTTGCAATTCTGTTATCGAGTTATTTTCCAGCGCAAGCAGAAACGCCTCTCCGCATCATGACGTTCAACGCCGAGATCCTCACGGCCCCCGGCGAGCGCGGCGGCGACATCGAAAAATATCGCTGGGACGTTGCCCGCGAAGAGCAGTTCGAGCAAATCGCCGCGGTGATCGAAGGCCTCAACCCCGACGTGCTGAACCTCGTGGAAGTTGTTTCCAAACAAGGGGTCGATAAGCTCGTCGAGATCTTGCATGAGAAAGGACTCACCGATTATCGCGGTTATCACATTGATGGATTCGACGATTATTCCAAGTTAGACGTTGCGCTGATCAGCCGCATTGAACCCGAAACGATCGACGGCCAGCAGATTCGTTTGTTCCATTCTCCGGAAAGTGATCCTACGTGGCGGCAAAGTTTTCAAGCCCCTGGTCGCGATGGCAAGCCATTCAATGCGAATGCTTCGTTGCAACGGCATGCCGTTTATATGATGGACATCGGTGGCCACAAGCTGGGCTTTCTCGGTTTGCATCTTAAATCGAATCCCAGCGATGATTACTCCAACGCCCAGCGGACGGCGCAAACCGATATCGCGCGCCGCATTTTGCGTTCACAAATCACCGGCAAAGGTTATCAGCCGATCGTTCTGGGGGACATCAACGATTTTGATCCCGACGTGCCCGATCAGGATGACAATCAGGACACGGTCACCGATGTGATCAAGAATCTCAAGGATTTTGATCCCGAAAGGCCGGGGCCAGAACTCGAGAATGTCGCCAAGCTGATGCCCCGCAAGCAAGACCGATTCACCTGCTTTTGGGATCGTAACGAAAACGGCGTGAAAGATCCTTATGACGTTTTCTCGATGCTCGATCACATTTTTTTCCCCGCGGAAATGATGCCTTACGTTAAACGGGCGTTCATTTTCCACGGCGTGCCGCTCACCGCTTCGGATCACTATCCCGTGGTGGTCGACTTGGTGCTGCCCGACCGATAAGATGGAGCGGTCAATTTTGTGAATCAGAGAATCTGTGAGTAGGTAGTTTATGAGTCAATCCGTTGTTGCACTTATCGATCATGCTGTACTGAGCCCGACGCAAACCGACGCCGATCTGCGCGATGCCTGCGCAATGTGCGTCAAAGTCGGCACGGCCAGCGTCTGCGTGAAGCCTGCGATGATTCCACTAACGGCGGAGTTGCTCGCGGGTTCAAGCGTCGTGCCGAGCACAGTCATTGGCTTTCCGCATGGCGGGACGACCACCGGTACCAAGGTTCGCGAAACGGAAATCGCCTGCCGCGAGGGGGCCAAAGAAGTCGACATGGTCGTGAATATCGGCCGCGTGATTCAGCAAGATTGGGGCTATGTGGCCGACGACATCCGTGCGGTCGTTGAGGCAGCAAAGGCCGGCGGCGCGATCACCAAAGTGATCTTCGAGACGGGCCTGATTCCCAACGACGACCTCAAGATTCGTCTGTGCCAGATTTGCGAAGAAGCCGGGGCAGCGTTTGTGAAGACCAGCACGGGCTTCGGCTACGTCAAAGGTGCCGACGGCGCGATGCAGGCCACAGGCGCCACGGAAAATGACATCAAACTCATGCGCGCCAACGTCAGCGAGAAGGTGCAAGTGAAAGCCTCCGGAGGTATTCGCAACTACGCCGATGCTTTGAAGTTCGTTCAGCTCGGAGTGACACGGCTCGGCACGAGCGGCACACAAGCCATCTGGCAAGGCGAACAAGGCCAACACGCCGAAAACACCGCTGCTTACTAATTTTTTGAACCACGAATCTTACGAATAGCACGAATGAAGAATATTCAACGCAGTATTTCCTGATTCGTGCAATTCGTTCTATTCGTGGTTAATCAGTTTGGAAGAAACTATGCTAGAGCTTTACGATCAAATCCAATCGGCGGCTGCCGCGATTCGTCAACAATGGGATTACACACCGCGCGCGGGAATCATCCTTGGCACGGGCCTTGGTGGTTTCGCCGAGCGGATCGAATCGCCCGTTGCGATCGACTACGAGAACATCCCCAACTTCCCACGCTCCACCGCGACGAGCCATCGTGGCCGCCTCGTGTGTGGGATGCTCGAAGGAGTACCGATCATGGCGATGGAAGGCCGCTTCCATCAGTACGAAGGCTATCCGCTCAAGCAAATCACGTTGCCGGTCCGAGTGATGAAGGCCATGGGAGCCGATCTGCTGATCGTCACTCAAGCCGTGGGGGGCATGAACCCACATTATGTTCCTGGCGACGTGATGATCATCGACGATCACATCAATCTGATGGGCGACAACCCGCTCGTGGGAATCAACGACGACCGGCTCGGCCCGCGCTTTCCTGACATGAGCGCGCCTTACACGCCCGAGTTGATTGCCGTGGGGCAGGAAGTCTCGCGTAGGGGCAACTTCCCCGTCCAGCGCGGCGTGATGGTGGCCGTCACCGGCCCCAACTTGGAAACCCGTGCCGAGTATCGCTTCCTGCGTGCGATGGGCGCCGATGTCGTTGGTATGTCGACCGTGCCCGAAGTCGTTGTCGCGGTGCATAGCGGCATGCGTGTCTTTGGTCTCTCGGTGGTTACCGACATGTGTTTCCCCGATTCGCTCAAGCCGGCCGACATTAACGAAATTATCGCGTTCGCCAATTCCGCCGAGCCGAAACTACGTGCCCTTGTGCTGGGTGTGCTGGCGCACGAGAAAGCGCGAGGCTAACCGATGCTGCACGTTGCTGAACAAATCAACGCCGCGACGAAAGCCGTCCGTGAGCGCTGGTCCGTCACTCCCGCCGCAGGCATCATCCTGGGCTCAGGCCTGGGAGGGCTCGTTGAAGAAATTTCCGTTGAGGGAACCATCGATTACGGTGACATTCCTCACTTTGTGAAGAGCACCGCGATTGGCCACAAGGGCCAACTGGTTTGCGGTCGGCTCGAGGATGTACCCGTCATTGCGTTTCAGGGTCGCTTCCATTTGTATGAAGGTTACTCGGCGGAACAAGCAGCACTGCCCACGCGATTGACGAAAGCCCTGGGCGCTAACGCGCTCGTGGTTTCCAACGCTGCCGGGGGATTGAATCCGCATTTTGTTGTGGGCGACGTGATGGTGATCGAAGACCATATCAATCTGATGTTCGCCAATCCGCTTATCGGGGTAAACGACGACCAACTCGGCCCGCGTTTTCCGGATATGTCGAGCCCCTACGATCGTGAATTCATGGAAACCGCGGCTCGCGTGGCGCGGCGTGAAGATTTCGTGCTGCATCGCGGCGTGTATGTCGCGATGAAAGGTCCCACTTACGAAACCCGCGCGGAGTATCGCATGGCCCGCCGCTTGGGTGGCGACGTCGCGGGCATGTCGACCGTCCCCGAGGTGATCGCCGCGCGGCATGCCGATATGCGTGTCTTTGGTTTGTCGACGATCACGAACGTCGGTTCCCCCGATGCTCCTGTGGGAACCACCGGCCACGATGTCATCAATGCCGCCCAATCGGCCACCTCGAAACTTAACAAACTCGTGCGAGGCGTGGTCGCCACTCTTCGCTAACTCAGCAACGAGACAATCATGAATCCCGTTTGGATTATCGCCAAGAAACGCGATGGCGAAGAACTCACTAGCGAAGAAATTGGCTACTTTATCAGTAACTACGCCAAGGGGGACATACCCGACTACCAGATGTCGGCTCTCGCGATGGCGATCTACTTGCGTGGCATGACCACAGCCGAGATCGCCGCGCTGACCGACAACATGCTCGCCTCGGGGGCGCGATTTTCTTGGGATGCCGGTGGTCCGCCGAAAGTTGACAAGCACTCCACCGGCGGCATCGGCGACAAAGTTTCTTTGCCGCTCGCTCCGATGCTCGCCTGTTGCGATTTACAGGTGCCGATGATTTCTGGCCGCGGCTTGGGTGCGACCGGCGGCACGCTCGACAAACTCGAAGCGATTCCCGGCTACCGTACAAATCTCTCGATGGACGAAATGCGCGCCGTCATGGAGCGCGTTGGCTGCGTGATCAGCGGTGCGACGGCCGATTTGGTTCCCGCCGACCGCAAACTTTATGCACTCCGCGACGTAACTGCCACTGTACCTTCGATTCCTTTGATCACCGGCAGCATCATGAGTAAGAAGCTCGCCGAGGGGCTCGATGCTTTGGTGCTCGACGTCAAATTCGGTAGCGGGGCGTTCATGAAGTCCGCGGAGCTCGCCCGCGAGTTGGCCGTTTCGATGGTCAACACCGGCAAGCGAATGAACGTGTCGACAACCGCCGTGCTGACCGATATGAACCAACCGCTCGGCCGCATGGTGGGGAACGCCGTGGAAGTGAACGAGTCAGTGGCATCGCTCGAAGGCCGAGGCCCCGCCGATTTAATGGAAGTGACGCTCGCGCTGGGCGCCGAGTTGCTCGTCTCTACGAAGAAGGCCACCACGATTGAAGCGGCTCGCAAACAGTTGCAAGCCACGATCGATTCCGGCAAGGCGCGTGAAAAATTCGCCGAGATGGTTGCCGCCCAAGGAGGCAATCTCGAAGCTCCACGCCCGTTGGCCCCAGAAAGCCCCGTCACAACGGACCGCGCGGGTTACATCGCCGCGATGAACGCCGAAAAGCTGGGACAGGCCGTCATCGCCATGCGCGGCGGCCGCAAACAACTCGGCGACGAGCTCGATCTTTCCACCGGCTTCGAAATGCTCGTCCGACTCGGCGACCGCGTTGAAGCAGGACAGCCACTAGCCACGCTGTTTTCCCCGGCTAATCTCGCCGACGAAGGCCGCCGCATGCTGATCGAAGCGATACAAATCAGTGAAGAGCCATCGAGCGTCGGGCCGTTAATTTTGGAGCGAATCGGTTAAAGCATGATCTCTAAGTGGCGATGGATTCTCCTGCAGGTATCGCGCAAGCTGTGGGTCCGTGCGACCCTCTTTGCGGTACTCGGCGTCGTGACCGCCCTGATTTCCATCGTTGCCGAAGATCATTTGCCGTGGGAACTTCCGGGGAAAATCGGCGCCGATGCCGTCGATAATATTCTCAATATTCTTGCTTCGAGCATGTTGGCGGTGACCACGTTTTCGCTTAGCGTGATGGTCGCCGCTTATGCGTCGGCAACGAGCAACGCGACACCACGCGCGACCAAGTTGCTCATGCAGGACACCACGACGCAGAACGCCTTGGCCACGTTTATTGGCACGTTCCTGTATAGTCTTGTGGGGCTGATCGCGTTGAGTACCGGCGCGTATGGAGATCGTGGTCGGGTTGTTTTGTTTATTGTAACGGTCGGCGTCGTTATTCTGATCGTGGTGACGATTTTGCGGTGGATTGATCACCTCTCTCGCCTGGGCCGCGTTGGCGAGACAACCGACCGGGTTGAAAATGCAACCGCGAAAGCGATTGAAGGGCGAATTGATCATCCCTGCTTGGGAGGCAGACCATTAACAACGGACCTTCCAGCACATAAGTCGCTCATTGATGTCTTTCCGGAAACGATTGGCTATATTCAGCATATCGACGTTCAACAGTTATCGACGTTCGCGGACGATCACGATTGTCTCGTTTACTTGATGTCGCTGCCAGGAACGTTTGTTCATCCTGCTCGCAAATTATTTTGTTTGCAGGGCGTGGATGATGAGGAAGCAGCACAAAAGCTTCGCTCGGCATTCACCATCGCCGACGAGCGAAGCTTTGACCAAGATCCCAGATTTGGACTGGCCGTCTTGGCCGAGATCGGCTCAAGGGCCTTATCTCCGGCCGTTAACGATCCTGGAACGGCCATCGACGTCATCGGCCGCGGAGTCAGATTGCTGGCACAGTGGCGCGATTGCCCAACGGATGTTGACGAAGATGATCTTCCATATCCGAAGGTGTTCGTGCCCCCCTTAGAAATTGACGATCTCTTTGATGACGTTTATTTGAGCTTGGCCCGCGATGGTGCCGGCATGATCGAAGTGCAATTGCGTTTGCAGAAGGCTCTGCTGGCTCTGGCTCAGTTGGGGGATGATCGCTACAAGGCCAACGCGGCACGAGTTTCCCGTATCGCCTTCAAGCGTAGCGAACAAGCGATGCAAATTGATTCAGAAATTTCGGCCTTACGTGAAGTAGCAAGTGAAATTGAAAGTTTAAATTCCAACTAATTCTGTCTCGTTCCCTGAATTGTAAGAGGAAACTCTCCCCATGAACCACGCCTTTCAACCACTCATCGACGCTGCTTTGGAAGTTCGCAAGAACGCCTACGCGCCCTATTCCAAGTTTCTTGTAGGGGCCGCCGCACTCACCGAAGATGGCACGATCTTTACTGGGACGAACGTCGAGAACGCTTCCTACGGGCTCACGATCTGCGCGGAACGCATTGCCGTAGGTTCGGCTGTGGCCGCAGGGCATCGCATGATCACGGCAATTGCTGTCGCTACGGAAGCCGCGGCCTCACCCTGTGGGGCCTGCCGACAATTCCTGTGCGAGTTTGGCGGCGACATGAAAGTTTTACAGGTGAACGCCGATATCCCGTCGCACATCATCGAGACATCGCTCGACGTGCTGCTACCCGAGCAGTTCGACTTCGAGAAGAAATAACGCCGTCTAAAGCGCGTGCGTTTCGCGGGACATTTCCTGATGCTTCAGAAGGTCTTCATCCTCAAGTGCCGCGAGGTAGGGCAGATTGCGGTACATGTCCTCGTAATCGAGGCCGTACCCCACCACGAATTCATCGGGAATATCAAACGCTGTGAAGTCGGGTTCGTAAACCACTTCTTGCCGACCATGCTTTCGGAGAAGTACGGCGGACTTCACGGACTTCGGTTCAAACTCGTGCAGCTTTTCCACGACGTTCTTGAGCGTGTGGCCGGTATCGAAAATGTCGTCGACCAACAACACGTCGCGGCCCGAGATATCGAGCATCAACTCGGAATTGATAATCAACCCACCGCGTTCGGTCGTGGCCCCGCGATAGCTGGAAGCTTGAATCACCCCGACGCGCATCGGCTGCTCGATCAAGCGGATCAGATCGGCAAGCAACACGACGCTCCCCGTCAGCACGCCGACAATCGTCAACTGGCGGCCTTCGTAGTTGGCCTCGATCTTGGCCGCCATGTCGGCAACGCCGCGATGCAAGGTTGCTTTGTCAAATAGAGTTTTCATGTCCGCCAATCCTTGGTGCTAAAATTGCCGAAATTGCTGAGATTCATGCCTTCGAGGAACACTTGTTTTTACAGCAATAGCCCGGCGAAGCAAGCCGTCATAAAACTGGCCAAGGTCCCGCCGAGCATGGCTCGCAGCCCCAAACGGGCGAGATCACCCCGCCGATCCGGAGCAATGCCACCGATTCCGCCGAGCTGAATGCCGATCGAGCTAAAATTGGCAAAACCGCACAAGGCAAACATCATGATATCACGCGAACGCTGGCTGATTTCAATCGTGCTGTCGGGGGTATTGAATTTGGCCAATTGACCGTAGGCCACGAATTCATTGGTGGCCATTTTCAAACCCAACAACTGACCAGCAGCAGCGCAGTCGTTGGTTTCAATCCCGATCAGCCAAGCGATGGGCCAAAACAGCTTGCCGAGCCCCGCTTCGAGAGACCAAGCATTGGCATCGACAAAGCCGAAATAGCCACCGATCCAGCCGAGCAATCCATTGATCACGGCAATCAATGCCAGAAAGACAATCAACATGGCTCCGACGTTGAGTGCCAGTTGCAGCCCCCCCACGGTGCCGTTGGCGACCGATTCCAACACGTTGGCGCTCTCATCTTTGATATCGATCTTCAGCGAGCCCATCGTCTTGGGCTCGTCCAACTCGGGTTGAATCACCTTCGCCAACAACAAACCACCCGGGGCCGAAATCATCGACGCGCATAACAAGTTGCCAGCATCGAAGCCCATCGAAGCCAAGGCCCCCAGCACGCCCCCCGCCATCGTTGCGAAGCCACCGATCATGACGGCATTGAGTTCCGATATGGTCATGCTGCTAATATAAGGCTTGATCACCAAGGGAGCTTCCGTCTGGCCAACGAAAACATTCGCTGCCGCGGAAAGCGTCTCTGCCCCCGAAGTCCGCATCGTTTTCTGCATGACGATGGCCATCACACCAACGATCTTCTGCATCACGCCGTAGTAGTAAAAGATCGACATGAAGGCCGAGAAAAAGATGATCGTCGGCAGCACTTTGAACGCAAAGAAATGGTCGGCATAGGTAGGACCAAAGACGAAACTTGTCCCCGCGTCGACACAACTCAGCAGCGACACAAAAATGAAGTCGACTTGCTCAAAAAGCCATTCCCCTTGCGATGTCTTGAGAAAAATGACTGCAAAAACAAATTGCAGCGCCAAGCCACTCACTACGGTCCGCCAAGGGAACTTATCCTTGTGCGAACTCATTAACCAGGCCAGGGCGATCATCGCCACAATGCCAAACACGCTTGTCAGATTTTGCATAAATCGATCTCGGAGCTAGGCCGCACGTTGAGAATTAGTGTGGATGGACGGTGTTGAAAATGCGGTCACCGGCGTCGCCTAGCCCCGGGACAATGTATTTGCGGTCGTTGAGAATCGGATCGACCACGCAGACAAAAATTTGTGCCTCTGGAAATTCCGCCGCCACGGCATCGACCCCTGCTTGTGAAGCGATCAGTGAAACGACCTTCACTTGCTTCACGCCCCAAGCCCGCAAGGTCGTGAGCGCCGCCATGACCGAGCCCCCCGTGGCCAACATCGGATCGAGCACAATCGCGACGTCGACCGGTGACTTCTCCGGCAACTTGTCGTAATAGCGCACCGGCTGGGCCGTTTCCTCGTCGCGGTACAAACCCAAGTGCCACACTTCCGCCGTGGGAACCAAATCCAACACGGGATCCACCATTCCCAATCCAGCACGCAGAATAGGGATCAACCCCACGCGCTCGGCCAACTCGACGCCATCGGTTTCTTCGAGCGGCGTCTCCACGCGGGTCTGTTCGAGACTTAAATCCTTCGTGGCTTCGTACGCAATCAGCGCGGCGAGTCGCCGAACCGACGCCCGAAACAACGAGGGGTGAGTGAACTTGTTCCGCAGCTTGGTGAGATGCACTTGCACAAGCGGGTGATCGACCACGGTCACGCCGCCGATTTGGCTGGCCGGGAGGTCCATAGATTTGTCCAAGGTACTGCTGGGCATGGGGAAATCCTCGACAACGGGCGGAGGTGCACGAGTGGCCCCATTCTAATCGTGCGATTCTGCGGTGAAAAGCAGCAATGGCCGCGATTCAATGAATCGCTGAAATCCGCAACTCGTGGAGTCGTGGCAATCAACACCAACGCTACACTTTAACCCACCTGGCAATGCTCGATCATCTCGGCGGGGGTGCAGACATAGCTCACCACGAACGGCCCGAACTCAGCATAGCGGGCACTCGCTTCGTCGAAGCGCATCCGGTAGACGATGTCTTTGAGATACTCAGGCTTGGTCGCCCAGAGCGTGACGCCCCATTCCCAGTCGTCGAGCCCCAAACCAACGGTGATGAGCTGGCTCACTTTCCCCGCAAAGGCCATCCCGCTGCGGGCGTGCTCGCTCATCAAATGGTTGCGATCTTCCTTGGAGAGCGTGAACCAGTTCTCGCCCACTTTGCGCTTCTTGTTCATCGGATAGAAGCACGTGTTGGGATACGCCGGGAAGTCGGGCGTGAGCCGCTGCTTGTTCATCCCTGCCAAGCGATTGGCATAGCCTTCGACCTTCGCCGCGTAGGTGGGGCTGTCGGCCGTTTCCCCTTCGGCAATCAAACGCTGACCGAATTGCTCGACCGAGGGAACATATTCGCTAATCTCGGTCATCGAAACAAACGAGTAGCCGGGAATGAGCGCCTGGCCCAAGGGCGATGCGAGAAGTCGTTGATTGACCCGTTCCACTTTCAATGGATCGGGATCCATCAGCATCAAACCGAAATCGGCCTTGTGGCCACTGACCAGCGACGTTTGCAATCGCAGCGGAGCGTCTTCAGCCGCGGGGTCTAGTGCTGCAATTATTGCGGCAGTGGCTGCGGAGCGTTCCGCTCGGTCCATCCGCGCGAGAGCGGCGCGATTCCACGAGTAGTAGAGATGGCTGCAATGCCATCCGCCCGCGGCAGGCGCTAAAGAGATCTCGGTAGGAGTTGAAGTAACGTGCGGGCGGCTCATGATGGCTAAGTCGACGAAGCAATTGGAGCAAGTGAGCAAAATCAGTCCGCATCGTAACAAATCTCCCGTAATGGTGGTAAGGGGTTAGAAAGTTCGAGGCAAGATCCACTCAACGCAGGACAAGGAGCGTATCTACTTTTGTGTACGCAGAATTCAAGGATTTGTTGGCTGCACAAGTTCATTCCTTGCGCAAGTTGCTGAGAAAAGCCATAAACACGGCGACAGCCGTCAGAGAAGAGCGCCATCCCAGCGGCGATCACGTAATCGATGCCGCCACATTTAACGGGATTGGCTTCGACACGCCCGGCTAACCGCCGCAGCGTGCGATGCACGGCACTGTTGCCCTCGAAATGCATGCTTCCCTCGATGAGGGCCCAGTTGAGATCGCCATTAAGTGGGCTTTCGTAACTCTGCATATCTTTAATTTTAATTCGGCTCCTCGGGTTGGCTAGTTAACGAAAAGCAAAATCTTAATAGGATTCGTTAATTGTCTTCATCCTAGCCGCAGGCGGCAGCCAGCGGTGGTAACTTGTAAACCGTTGGCTCCCGCCTGCGGCTAAGATAAGAGCGTTAAGTAGTCACCTCCACCACGGCTCGATCAAAATCTTCAACCAAACGGGCGAGCACCTCATGCGTCAACGTCGCGGGCACGATCGCCCGTGGGTTCGCCGGTTGCTTCTCATAGCGGCACAACGACACACACCCGCCACGGCGTAGGGTGAGCTCGTAGTACTTCAGCCCGTTATCATCTTTATGGGGGGGATTGCTGCGCATCTGCACCACACACCCCGTCGCATCGATTTCAATAGGCGAAATCGGTTCGAGCAAATAGGTCACCCGCAGGCACAGCGCCCGACTAGCTGCTTGCAGTTTCGCGATATCGGCGTGGGCAAGTTCCGCTGTTTCCAGCGTGAAATCACACACCGAAGCACTCAGGCCATCACACTGCTCGACGCGGCACTTCACGGTACGCGGTCCATCCGTTGCCACGACACGCTGCTGTGTCTGCCCGATGAGTTTGCGTAATTCCTGCAAGAAATCGTCGCGGAGTTTCATATCCCCCCCTCCGCTTCGTCGAGCAAATCAATCATGTCTCCTTTTTCGATCTCGTGGTCCGAACCGTCAAAGGACAGTACGGTGCGGGTCTCTTCCAGACACGTTTCTAAATGGACCGGCCGGCCCCAAATCCGCTGCAAATTTTCGAGCGTGTCGCGGGCGTAATCCATCTGCAACTCGACACCCGAGAATTTGTGTTCCAGATACAACTCGCCACGGTTTTTGTAATTGCCGTCAACCACGGCGATCCTCGGTCGGCCGCGATTGGTCAGACTTTCGAGCAGTTGCTGTTTGACCTTGGGAAACTCCCGGCTCTCGATCTCATAGACGTCGCTGCGCGTGTTGTAACCAAAACGAAACAGTTTGTGCTCGCGAACGAATTCCAACGTCAAAAATTCGTCGATAAACGTCAGGTCATTGTGAATCTGACGAACCTCAAAAATCTTTTTGCGGCCCAACCCCGCATCGGTGTTCCAGGTTTCGCGGACTCGGTGGTCGTCACAATTTTCGTACTCCGAACCAAATGCGCCTCGATTCCAGCGATCTTCAATGTTGCGGAACAGTTCTATACCCACCTTATAGGGATTCAACTGCGTAGGCGAACTCGCCAGCGTGCCACTGTGATGGTCGCAGTAATTAATAATGTCGGCCCCGGTCAGCCCCTGACGGATCATGATCGTTGAGTGCCAGTAGCTGGCCCAACCTTCGTTCATGATCTTGGTCTGCGCCTGCGGAGCGAAGTAATACGACTCATCGCGCAAAATCGCCAACACGTCGGCCTGCCAACTATTGAGGGGCGCGTGCTCCAGCAGGAACAACATCACGTCTCGTTCCGGCCGCTCGGGAAATTTGCGCACCGGTGGAGCTTCTTCATCTTCTTCGGCCTGCATCCGATGCCGAGGATTTATGAACGCATCCATGTAATCCTTAGCCTCAAACCTCGCCGGGCCACGTCGTTCTTCCTTGGCATCGCCGTGAAAGTCGTAGCGGCTTTTATCGTCGCGGCGGCGGATGAACGGCGAGTGAATATCGATCAAGTCCTCGATGCTCAGGCAGGTGTCGATAAAGCTTTCCACCTTTTCGATCCCGACTTCGTCCATGTAGCGGCGAATCCGGTTACCGTGATTCGCCATCTCGTCCATCATCTTGCGGCTGGTGTGGGCAAACCACTGATTGTTCTTGAAGAAGTCGCAATGCCCATACACGTGAGCCATCACCAGCTTCTGGTCGATCAAGCCGTTGCTCCGCATCAAGTAGGCGTAGCACGGATTGTTGTTGATGACCATCTCGTAGATTTTTTGCAGCCCGTAGTGATAGCCCTTGCTGAGCTGCTCGTACTCCATCCCAAACCGCCAGTGCGGATAGCGCGTGGGAAAACCACCGCGAGCGGCGATTGCGTTCAGCTGATCGGCGTCGATCAACTCGAATATTGTCGGATAGAAATCCAGGCCATAAGCGGCCGCATAACCTTCGATCTCCACTTGGATCGCGGCCAGTTCCGGCGTCAAATTTCCGAGTTCCGCTAATGCCATGTTGATACTTCAGTGCTAGCCGCAGGCGGAAGCCAGCGGTTCAATTACATCTACGCAGCCTTCTGCAACTCAAATCGCGTCGACTCCAGCGCACGGATCAAGTCATAAAATCGTGGCAACTCACGAGCGAACTCCCGCCGCGCGAGCGCGATTGCTTCGACTTCATCGTGCGCGATCACCACGACTTCCAAATGACCAACCCGCACCCGATAGCGGTGTATTGTTTCAGCCGAGTTCACCATATCACTTGCCCTTCCCTAAAAATGTCTTGATCGATTGATAGATGGCTTCTTTGTCAGGAATTTCTGAAAGGATTAACGAGGGATGATTCGCGAATTGCTTCTGCAAGGCGTCGATAAAATCGCCGCTACCGTACGGGCTTTCAACCTGCCCGTAGCAAAAGGCATTCACCGCGGGGAGGAGTTTCTGTCCCAAAATGTCAAACGCCACGCGATTGTCGTCACCCCAGTTGTCGCCGTCGGAAAATTGGAAGCAATAAATGTTCCATTCCGATAACGGGAAATCGCGTTCAATCAAGTCAGCACACACCTTGTAAGCCGAGCTGATCCGCGTCCCACCACTTTCCCGGGTGTGATAAAACGTGTGTTCGTCGACTTCTTTCGCCACGGCGTCGTGAATGATGTACCGCTTCTCGATTCCCTTGTATTGGTGACTGAGCCAGGCATCGATCCAAAACGCTTCGTTCCGCACAATTTCCTTTTGCTCGTCCGTCATCGAACCCGAAACATCCATCAAATAAATCGCCACCGCATTCACTTCCGGCAGCGGCACGTCGTTCCACGAGCGATACTGCTTGTCGCCCTTGATCGGCACGACATTCGGATTGTCGGGGACGTATGTTCCGGTCGAAATCTGCCGCTTGATCGCCCGCAGATAAGTCTTCTTAAAATGTTTGAGCGATTCCGGGCCCGTTTGGCGGATGCTGTTGTACTTGGCTTTTTCGCTTTCAATCGTGGCCGTGCCTTTGGGTTGAATCCGCGGCAGTTCCAATTCCTCGCCGAGCATTTGCGCCAACTCGTCGAGTGAAACCTCCACTTCCATCAAGTGGCCCGAACCTGGCTCGCTCCCCGCACTGCCGGCGCCTTCTTGACCTTCGCCTTTTCCCAACGGATCGCCAACGTCGCCGTCACCTTGCCCGACTCCACCCGAACCGTTCTTGCCATATTTGAAATGCGGCACGTCGAGCTGCGGCACGGGGATGCTCACCGCATCGCGTCCCTTGCGGCCGATCATTTCGCCATGAGTGATGTACTTGCGCAGATTCTGCCGAATTCGTCCGCGGACGATTTGCTTAAACCGGCGTCGATCGCGTTCAATGTCCATCACCATTGGTCAATCCTCTTGTCCATACCCTAGCCCGTCGCGCAAGCAATGGGTCCATCGGCTCGCGCCGACGGCTATTAGAGGTTAATGCTTCTCTTTAGCATCACCCCGCGCGAAGATGCTCGCCACGTAGTTCAACACGTCGGTCGCACTTTCGTCGTCGTAGCCGTGATCTCGAATCAACCGGCCTTTGACCACGTCGATTTTCTTTTGGGTATCTTCGTCGATCACGTTGGAAACCAAGCTCGTGAGCTTGATGGAATCCTTTTGATCTTCAAAGAGCTTCAATTCCAGCGCTTTGTTCAGCCGTTCATTCGTCTTGTAATCAAACTTCTTGCCGTCGATTGAAAGCGCGCCGATGTAGTTCATGATCTCGCGGCGGAAATCATCCTTTCGGCTGTCGGGGATATCGATTTTCTCTTCAATCGAACGCATGAGCCGTTCATCTGGCTCTTCATTCTGGCCGGTGAAGGGATTCTTCACTTTTTCCTTCTGCGTGTAGGCTTTGATATTGTCGATGTAGTTGCCGCACAGCCGCTTGAGCGCATCCTCGTCGGCGGCAATCGCCCGCTGCACTTCCAGCTTCACGATGTTTTCGTACTCTTCCTTCACAACGCCCAAGAGATCGCGGTATTCCTGCTTCAATTCCTCGTCGTTGATGAGGCTATGATGCTTAAGCCCGCTTTCCAATTCGTTGATCACCATGAACGGATTGATTGAACGTGCTTCGGGATGTGCCACCAACGCGTTGGAGATCTTGTCCTGCACATACCGCGGCGAGATTCCCACGAGCCCTTCGTTGTGAGCATGCTCGCGCAGCTCGGCGATGTTTTCCTCGGTGAAGCCGGGCAAACTCTTGCCGTTGTACAGCTTGAGTTTCTGCAAGCGGGTCAAACCAGCGTGCTTTGGCTCTTCCAATCGCGTGAGAATCGCCCACATCGCGGCCATTTCAATCGTATGCGGAGCGATATGCCGATCCTTCACCGTCTCCGCGTTGTAATCCTTCTCATAGATCAGCTTCTCATGTTCGAGCGTCGTGACGTACGGAATATCGATCTTCACCGTTCGGTCACGCAGCGCTTCCATGAACTCATTATTCTTCAACCGGCGATATTCTGGCTCGTTCGTGTGGCCGATGATCACTTCATCGATATCAGTCTGCGCGAATTTCTTCGGCTTGATCCGATGCTCCTGGCTCGCGCCCAATAAGTCGTAAAGGAACGCCACGTCGAGTTTCAACACTTCCACGAACTCGATAATCCCGCGGTTCGCGACGTTGAATTCGCCGTCGAAGTTGAACGCCCGCGGGTCGCTGTCGCTGCCATAAACGGCGATCTTGCGATAGTTGATATCGCCGGTCAGTTCCGTAGCGTCTTGGTTCTTCTCGTCCTTGGGCTGGAACGTGCCGATGCCGACGCGATCCTTTTCGCTCAAGATCACGCGCTTCACGCGAATATCTTGAATCACGCGGGTCCAGTCGCCATCGTACTTTTTCAGCCGCTGCTGGTACATAAACCGGCAGTACGGATCGAGTTCACCGCGAATGCGAACCTTGAAATCGCCTTCTTTGTGGCCTTCATTGAGACTCGTCGCGACGCCCTCGCGGAAGCGCTCGGGAATCAGGTGCAACGGCTCCTCGTTCATCGGGCACCAATGCACTTCCTCGGGATCCTCGTCGTCGACCCAACCCAAAGTGTAGAGCGCGCCTTCATCTGATTCGCTGTAACGCTGCAAACCTTGCTTCAACAGCCGCACGATCGTGCTCTTGCTGCTTCCCACGGGACCATGCAACAGCAACACCCGCTTCTCGATGCCATATTCATAGGCCGCGCTCTTGAGCGCGTTCACCAAAAGATGCAACGGTCCCCGCAAGCCATACACGGCGTCGTGACCTTCGTTCGTGGGGTCGTCGAAGAAGTGGTAGTGATGCTCCTTCTCGCGGCCTTTTTGGATAACGTCCACGCCGTACGAGAGGATCATGTCGTAGATGCGCTGATAAGCGGTCCGCGTCACCTTGGGGTTTTCGCGAACGATGTCTAGATATTCCTCGAAGGTACCGACCCAATTCTTACGGCGAAATTGGTCGCGGTCCTGACGTTGCGATATGATCGAGATGATTTCACTTCCATTGACCATCGTAATGCTCCTTGGCGCGACGGTGGC
Source organism: Bythopirellula sp. (assembly GCF_041737835.1). Lineage (NCBI taxonomy): Bacteria > Pseudomonadati > Planctomycetota > Planctomycetia > Pirellulales > Lacipirellulaceae > Bythopirellula > Bythopirellula sp. The sequence continues at coordinate 67,604 of NZ_JBGSQY010000051.1, forward strand.
CCCCGCTGTATCGGAGGTCGGCGTGACGCGGATTCCTCTCTGTGGCTCTGGGTTGGTAAGGGGATGTTAGGAAAGCGAATAGTGATTCAGTCGTGGGGACGTAGGTCTCCTTCATCGGGTATGGTTTTCAACAGCGCTTCGTTCAACTGGGCGCGTCCTTGCGCGGACACTTAGAGACACATCCCAACCATTCGGGTTCTCGCGATCAATTCACACTGCGGGGAGAGCGGGTGCGAACGGCCAACAAAAGCAGTCGGGCAAAGTTGGCCAAGGCGGGGAGTCGGCGATCAAGATCGTGATGCCGAGCGGCGCGAGACTCGTAAGCAGGGTTGGTAAACTGACCGGGCCCTATCTTACAAGCGAGGGGGCGGACCTAAGCGAAGGTTGGCAAAGAGCGTGGAGAATTTCTCTATCCGGGTGGGGCGTGTCGTCGTCTGGCGGTGCCCGCGAGAGCGAGCACAACATTTGGCTTGTTATTGTGCTGTCTCTATCTCCAGTATCGACTCCGATTTCAATGCAGGCAACATCGACTTCGTGTTGAGTTTCTTGGCGCGATACTCGTCGAGACAGCAGACACCACTCGCAAACTATTGCTAGCAAACAATTTGTGGCCGAGCAAAATCCGAAAATGGAATGCAAGATCAGGCCAAAATAACTTGGAATTTGACTCGATTATCGCACTCGCGACATTCAATTTCATTGAAGAAATCGCAGGAATCTCAAGACGAAACATAAATTCCAACCGGTGCTGGCACCCAAAAGGAAAACTTGAACGGTTGTGCAAAGTTTTCTCAAAGTTCCTGTCGTAGCGGGTCGATAACCTCATTACACGTTTTGTTCTCGGGGGGGCTACCGAGACGCAAGCGGTGCTGGCATTTATCCAAGCCACGACCTGCTGCGTCGATCTCCAAGGCAAAACCAACGTGAAAAACTCACGCTGGTGGCCTGAGAGGCGATCGATGACTAGCTCACGACTCTGCAGCATTAAGCTTCTCTTCACTAGTTTCGTCGCGACGATGCTCTGCATCGCCACGGCCAGTGCCCAAGATAATTCGCTCCGGTTTCAACGTCCGGGTCGCGCTGGCGAATCCTCGGCAACGACCAGCCAACAAAAATTCCGCGCGCCTTCGCAAGCCGTCGCACAACCGGTGAAGCAACCAGTTGTGGTACAACGAGCAGCCGAGCAACCTGTTGCTCAGTCCGTTGCGAAGAAGCCGGCTCCCAAGAAAGTTGCCGCCAAGGCACCGGTTCAAAAAGCAGCCGTTCCGGTTGCGACGAAAAAAGTCGTCAAACAACCCGTGCGACGAGACACTCAAGTTCGTCGCGCTCAAAGCGAAGAACTCCCCATGACCACCGAAGCGGAAACTTGGGAAGAGCCCGTGTACGTCGATGGCTCGGGTATGGATCCTTCGATGCAAGGTGATATGGGCGGCTATTCCGAGATGGCCATGGGTCCACAGCAAATGGGCGGCTGCCAATGCGATTCCTGCATGCGTGGCGGAGTCGGTTGTGGCATGATCGATCCGGGCTGCGGCATGACGGACCCCGGCTGCGGCTGTGCCGAGCCAAGCTGTGGTGTAGCGGGTTGCGGTGATGCCGTTCGTCCCCGCGGGCCCGATTACTGGTGCTTCCCCGTGTGTCTGCCTCGCTTGAAGGACGTCAGCGCCTGGGGTGGTGTCCACGGTTTCCGCGGTCCGCGTGACTTCATTCCTGCTGGCCGGAGCGATTCCAACTTTGGTTTCCAAGAGGGGATCAACCTCAGCGGTCGCGCCCCGTTCATCGGTTTCATGTTTCCTGAACTGAACTATCAATTAGGCTATCAAGCCTTGCAAAGTCGTCTCTCCGGTACTGAAACTTCGACGGACAGCCGTGACCAACAGTTTATCACTGCCGGTCTCTTCCGTCGGACTTGCACCGGCTTGCAATTCGGTGTGGTGTGGGACTCGATGCACGACGACTTGGACGAAAGCGTTTCGCTCCACCAAGTCCGTTACGAGTTGAGCCTCAAGACCCCAAAAGGCCGGGAAATCGGTTTCTGGGGGGCAAGCCCCACCAACAGCGGGACGTCGTTCAACGGTGTAAACGTTGTTGAATACGAAACGGTCGGCCAGTATTGCGGCTTCTATCGTTGGAACTTCCGCGGTGGCAACCAGGGTCGCATCTGGGGTGGCGGTTCGAGCGAAGGGGAAGGCATCGTTGGTGCCGACTTCTATGCTCCGCTCAACGATCGTTGGTCCGTGCAAACCGGCTTCAATTATCTGATTCCCGACGAAGATGCGGGCCTTGCGGGCGTCTCGCAAGAATCATGGAACATCGGCATCAACCTGGTCTGGCATTGGGGCCGCACGGCTCGCGAAGGAAACACCAGCCCCCACCGGCCACTGTTTTCCGTGGCCGACAATGGCTGGATGTTTGTTGATCGGGTTCAGTAATCAAGTCATTCTGAAGGAGCCTAGGCGACAGAAGAATCTGGTATCAGTCTCAGCAAGTCATCCATAAGTGGAGATAGTGCGAAACAGTTCCTTCGGTCGACGAGCCTCCCTCAGGATGACTTTGAGTTTGCCTTTTCGCGCCTAGGCGTGATTATTCATCTTCCGGTGATATCACGCAGCAATTGCCAGCACTTGCCGTCTGCCCCTAGCGACCCGGGTAATTTCCTCAATGTCGCGAAATTTGGGTAATTTCGGCGCTGCGGCAAGCCGAAGCCGTGATTACACTCAGTTGTTTATCAAGGCCAGGTGAGAGTTCACCGAGAAGAGGCCGCAACCGAACATTGTCATTTGGAGTGAGATTCATGCACACGATTGAAACCCATTGGGAGGACGAAGAGAATAATCGCCACGTGGCGTTCGCGGTGGAATTTGTCCGCCGGAACGACGCCGTTGAGATTCAATCGCTCACTCCCAAGCAAGTCACGTTTCTTTGTCCCCAGTCGAACGCCCCGCTGCGCAGCATCGGCGTCTGGACCGAAAAGGGCCGCGAACTCTTGGCCAACCAATTCCGCGCCAGCGAGCAGATCGCTCAACTGGAAAAAGAAATCGACGCGCATCTGGCCGTCTAGGCAAAGACACTTTATCGAACAGCAATAGCCCACGGCGCAAGCCGTGGGTTTTTTCATACAAATACGCCGCTGTATTACCGTCGATCCAAGCGAAACTTATGCAGATCCACTTTCGGCAACGTATTCACTTCGCGACCCATGTTGATCGGTGTCACGGCCCCCGCACCTTTAATGCCCCATTGGGCGAACGTCACTTTGAGTTCAAGCGTTTCCGGTGTATCGTTCGGCCGCGGCCGCAGGATGGTGAACATCACGGAATCCCCAGGCTCGTGTTGGGCAATCAGGTCTTTCATCGCCAAAAAATCTTTGATCTCTTCGCCGTTGATCTTGGCAATGATGTCGTTCTCTCGAATGCCCGCCTTGTCGGCGGCACTTTCGGCCACGACCTTCGCAACGATGGCTTGATTACCAGAGGTCATCCCCTGCACACCTAGAAAGGCACCGCTCCCCACGTCGACCGTGGCCTTAATCTTACCTTTCAGATTTTCGATGGCCTCCGGCGTAATTTGCTTCGCGCCATAAAGTTCCACGCGTAGCAATTGCGGCATCCGCTCCAAAACTTCCAACGCCTCATCACCGAGCGGAGCAGAATGGTAACAAACCAGCACCGCATGAGGAACTTGCGTCAGATGTTCAAGCCCTTCAACGCCACCGTTCCATTCCGAGCCAATCACAATTTGAATGCTGTGGTCGGGGCGTGTAATCATCATTCCGTTGATCTGCACGCCAACTTGGAAAGAGCCCCCTAGTTTCGCGATCTCCTTGAGCGCGACATTCTCGCGCACCTGGGCCAACATTTCTTTGGCTATGGCCGCTTCTTTGGGGCGATTGTCCAGCCCCGCCAGTGCTTCGAGCGCCGCAACCTGCAACTTGGCGTCTTCGGCTTCCGACCATGTGAGCAAAATATTCAGCGCCCGGGTCGAGCTTTCCAGCGTGCCGTTTCGAGCCGCTTCCACGACCTCGTTAATCGCGGGAATTCCAGCTTCGGTGATCCGTTTTTGCGACCTTTCGCGAGTATCGAACAGTTCGCTGTCGAGCTCGCCGACCCACCAGGAAATCTCGCTCTCGGAATTGGGGGACGATTCCTGAACCGGCGCAGGCTCGGCCCACAGTGGGCCCGGCACCACGGAGGCCAGCGTCACAAGGCAGGAAAACAAGAGATTACGCATGTCGTAATTGTACCACTTTCTGCGTTTTTGTCCGCGACCAATATTTCGTCTCGCGCGGTCTCTTTATTTAAATTGCCCATTCGATTACGCTCGCAGACATGAAATTTGCCCTGCTAGGCGCCGATCCCGAAAGTTGCCTGCTCGTCGCGAGTGCCGCGGAATTGGGCCACGAAATTGTCTGGTATGGCGACGTCGCCCAGGTCGACCGGGCGACCCACCCCTGGCTCGCCGAGGCCGATCAGGCCGACGACTGGGAAGCACTGTTCGACCGCGACTTCTGCGATTTCGTCATCGTGGGTCGTGGCGATGCTCCCTCCGCTCGCCGGATCGAGCAAGTCATCCAGCTCGTCCGCATCGGCATACCACTGCTCACTACGTTTCCGCTGCACGAATCGGTGCTGACCTATTACGAAATCGACATGGCCCGGCTCGATAGTGGCGCGGTCCTGTGGCATTTCAATCCGCTGGTGGCTCAAACCAATCGCATCGAAGAATTCGCCAGTTGGATTCACAAAGGGCATCCCGAGCTGGGCCCCATCGAGCAATTCATCTGCGACCGTCCGCTGGACGACCGTTCCAAAGACAAAGTCTTGTGGCATTTCGCACGCGATGTGGAACTCTTGGACAAGATCGCCGGACCGCTCGATCGCCTCGGCGCGCTTGGCTCGCCCGACGAAGCGGCGACCTACTCGGGTTTGAGCGTTCAACTCCTGGGCAAAAGCCAAGTCCCCATTCGCTGGGCCGTGGGTCCCGCGGATCAATCAGCTTACCCAACGCTCACCTTCGTGGGTCAAAAGGGTCGCGTGCGATTTGAGTTTGATAAAAGCAGCGTTTTTCGCTCGCTCGAAACCTCAATTCCTCACGAATTGCTTCCCACCACGGCCGCGACGCATTGCATCAAAGAATTCGTCACCGCGGTGGATGAAATGCGTTCGCGCACCACGTGGCTCGCGGCACTCCGCGCGATGGAGCTCACCGACACGATTGAAATCAGCCTCCGCCGTGGACGCATGATCGACGTCCATCATCAGCAACTCACCGAAGAGTTATCATTCCGTGGCCGGATGTCAGCCGTGGGCTGCTTCGTGCTGCTGCTCTTGCCGCCACTACTGATCTTTGCCGGTTGGTTTGGAGATCTGCTGGGCCTGCAATTCGCCAAAAACTGGTGGGCCATCGGCCTGTTGGGGTTACTCGCCCTCTTTCTACTCGTACAGTTCGCACCCAAGCTACTACTGAAAAAGCCGAACAACGGTCGTTAACCTGCATCGTCCCGATGCCGTGCCGCACACGATTTGCTAGCACCCTCTTCCCGAGTTTAACGGTTACACAAAAGTTGTCACCCGTCGCGTGCCGATTTTGCGTTTAGGGGAAAATGCCGTTGGCTCGCGACCTTGGGGGGCCGAGCCAGCCGTTTGCCCCGTTATCCGAAACAGGGGGGGCCGTGTTTCAACGCGTCTTGCTATATTCAGCGTTCATGCTGACGGCGGCTGGGATCAGCGGCTGCGCACCAATTGCCTGCGGCACGAACCAATGCGGCTGCGCAATCGATAGCGTACTCGGCTGTGGTCAATACGGCGGTGGCGGCAATTGTTGCGATTGCGGTGATGGCGTTTGCTGCGCCCCTGGTGGTGGCTGTCACAACGGCTGTGGCATTCGCGGACGATTGGCGGGTTGCACCTGCGGCGGCTTAGGTCGCTGTGGCATCTGCCAAGCCCACGCTCGCCTGCTAGCATTGAAGCACCAGCATTGCATGATCGCCGTGGGACCTCCTGCCGTCAAATTTCAGCCTCAGATGCCACCCGAGTTTCTGCCGGTTCCGACGCAGCCGATCATGGCCAACGTCAACACGTGTGCCCCGGTGGAAATGCGCGGCTCGGTCGACGCCGGCTGGGGCCGCTACTTCGTGGTCGAGCCTCACGACTGAGTTCATTCTCAAACCTACCGACCTCAAAGATGTCGGCTACAGCTTTTGACTGTAGCCGAGGTCTGTGACCTCGGTCTTTCTCCGTCCTCGCTCTTTTCTGGGGCTGAGGTCTCCGCCATCGGTCTTGGCAATCTCCGACCTCAAAGAGGTCAGCCACAGCTTTCAAGATCAGCCACAGTTAGGGCCAACTCTGATCACGGCTGAATCGCAGCACAATTTTCGTGACCGGCCTATCCGCCCCACAACTTGAGCCGTGTTTTCCACGACTGACAATCTGGGGGTTTTATGAGGGAGGCCGGTCGTAGCGTTTAAGCGCCCCGTGACGGCTGGCCGATCAACGCTTCTGTCTAACACCGACTTTCCCCGCAGATTGTCGGCCCGGCATTATGGCGCGTCGGCGTGCCAGTACCCTCATTCGGACGACCCACATGCACGACCTGCGCTCCCGCGACGCCGTTCTGAAGTTGTTTCCCGCCGGCCTGCGATTGCTCGCCATTTTGGGATTGGCCTGTTCGGTGCAACTCGCGAGCGCGGCCGAAAGTGCCCGCATGACGCCCATCGTGCGTGCGGTTCGCAACGCCAGCCCCGCCGTCGTCAATATCCAAGGCCAGAAGTCAGTTGTCGAAACCACTGAATCCTCACGCCAGGTTTCCAAGCAAGTCAACGGCATGGGCACCGGCGTGATCATCGATCCCCGGGGCTTCATTCTCACGAACTTCCACGTCGTCGATGGCGTGAAGCGGATCAACGTGACACTTTCCACCGGCCAAGCCTTCGTCGCCAAGATTGTGGCCCGCGATGCCCAAACCGATTTGGCGATTATCCGTATCAATGCATCGTTTGAACTGCCGGTGATCAACATTGGCTCGTCCCGCGATCTGATGACCGGCGAGACGGTTGTCGCCGTCGGCAATGCCTTTGGCTATGAAAACACGGTCACCACGGGTATCATCAGCCAACTGCACCGCAATGTGCAGGTGAACGAAACTCAACAATATCTTGATCTGATCCAAACCGATGCCAGCATCAACCCCGGCAATTCCGGCGGCCCGCTACTGAACATCGACGGCGAAATGATCGGCGTGAACGTCGCCGTCCGTGCCGGGGCGCAAGGGATTGGCTTTGCGATTCCCGTAGACAATGCCTTGGAAGTCGCCACAAAGCTGATAAGCATCGAGCAGCTTGATAACAACTGGCACGGCATGGCCGCACTGACGTTAAACACAGCTGGCCCGGTGACGATTGCCCGCGTCGACCGCAATAGCCCCGCCGAGGTTTGCGGCATCGCTCGCGGCGATTTGATTCAAAGCATCGGCAGCACCCAAATCCGCCGTCCGATGGACATCGAGCGAGCTTTGCTGGGACGGCGCTCCGGTGAAAAGATTCCCGTGCAAGTTGTTCGCGACAACCAGGAAATGACCGTCGACCTGCAACTCGCTAGCAAGACAGGTGCTCCCACACGAGTGAAAGAACGCGAACCAGCCAATACCTTCGATCAAGCCACCTGGGAAACGCTCGGGCTGATTCTCGAAGAAGAACCCGCCGAAGGCTTCCGTGAAAAATCGTTGCCCTACGAAGGGGGCATGCGAGTTGTCTCGGTGAAGCCTGAAAGTTCCGCCGCCCGCCAAGGGGTTCGCGAGGGCGACATTCTCGTTCGCTTCCACCGCTGGACCACCGTCTCACAAGCCGACGTGCAATTCTTAGTCGACCACGCCGACACGCTCTCCCAAGCCGGGTCACTCAAGTTCTACATCGTTCGCGGCGACAAGACCCACTTCGCCCAGATGGAAGTGGCGAATCGTACGGGCACCGTGCGGTAGATTCAGTTCCAATTGAGAACGCGAATAATAGTTACAAGCATGTCTTCGGCTTCTGCTTGAAAATCTATGGCAATTGGTGGCTCAATCACCAGGCGTCGTTTGCCGCCGCGCGATTCACCAGTGTTTAAGGGATCTGTTTGCAATTGAGTCTCGATCGTTTCAGCAGCTGTCGTGACAGCGTTTCGATCGAGTGCATCCATCCAGAGAGTAGCCAATTCGTCACGAGCAGACGGCCTGTATGTCACCGTCCACTTCATTTGACGCCCAGTTGCTTCCAGATTTCTTCCAAAGTATAGCCGCCAGTTTCCGCTCTCCGGCGTTCCCATTCTTCCTCGCTCAAATCACATTTGTAGCTGGCATAGAGCATCTTGACGTACTCGTCTTTGGGCAAGAAATGACCAAGCACGTGACCGTCGGTGTCTCGCAACTCGATATGCGACGACATTCCTCCAAGCATTTGTTGAATCGACGGATCAACGGTAATTTGTGTCATGGTCGTAGCCCTCGCAAATGGAAAAAGCCTTCTCAGCCTTAAATTATACCATAGTGTTAGGCGGCGAACACATCAACAAAAATGGCCGCTACCGACTTTAACCGGCAACGGCCTTTGAGATTAGTAATGGTTGGCCTTAGCTCATCGCCACCGTCACGGTCTTAAGTTCCGTGTACGCCGCCAGGCCGGCTTCGCCCAGTTCGCGGCCTAGGCCGCTTTCTTTGAAACCGCCAAACGGCGCAGCTGCATCGAAGACGTCGTAGCAGTTGACCCACACGGTGCCCGCGCGGATCTTCGAGGCCAGCGTGTGCGCCTTGCCGATGTCACGGGTCCACACGGCGGCGGCCAAACCAAATTGCGTGCCATTCGCACGACGGGCAATCTCATCCAGATCGCTGAATTTCAGCACGCTCATCACGGGGCCGAAGATTTCTTCCTTGGCGATCCGCATGTCGTCTTCGACGTTGGTGAACAACGTAGGCTCGATGAAGAAGCCTTTGTCACCATGGCGTTTTCCACCGCTGACGAGCTTCGCGCCATCTTTCTTGCCGTATTCGATATACTGCAAAATCTTGTCAAACTGGGCCTGATCGACCTGTGGGCCTTGCTCGGTTTCGGGATCAAACGGATCACCCACCTTGCGAGCCTTGTTCTTCGCTTGGAGACGATCGACGAATTCGTCGTGAATCTCGTCCTCCACGAACAATCGGCTCCCCGCACAGCAGCACTGGCCCTGATTGAAGTACAGTGCGAAGTGCGCTCCATCCACCGCGGCATCGACGTCCGCATCGGAGAACACCACATTTGGGCTCTTGCCACCGAGTTCGAATGTCACGCGCTTCATGGTTTCGAGCGCGCTGCGTTGAATAATCTTGGCCGTGTTGCCTTCGCCGGTGAATGCAATCTTGTCCACGCCGGGATGCGCGACAAGCGCCGCACCTGCCGTGGGACCGTAACCCGGCACGACGTTGATCACGCCGTCGGGAATTCCCGCCTTCTGAGCCAGCCGTGCCATCCGCAAACAGGTGAGCGGTGTTTGCTCGGCGGGCTTCATCACGATCGTGCAACCGGCAGCCAGCGCAGGCCCCCATTTCCAGGCGGTCATCAGCGCGGGAAAGTTCCAAGGAATAATCTGCCCCACCACGCCGACTGGTTCGCGCTTGGTGTAGCAGAAATAGTTACCGCGGATGGGAATCGTTGAGCCATGAATCTTATCAGCCCAACCGGCGTAGTAGCGGATGCAATCGATCACCAGAGGAATGTCCGCGGCGCGCGAATCACGAATCGGCTTGCCGTTGTCCAGCGTTTCGAGTGCGGCGAGTTCTTCGGCATTCTCCTCCAACAAATCGGCGAACTTGTACATCAAGCGACCACGATCGCGAGCATCCATCCGCGACCATTCGCCGCCGTCGAATTGCTTGCGCGCGGCCTTCACGGCCAGATCGATGTCGGCCTTGTCCCCCTCGGCCACTTGCGCGATCACTTCCTCAGTGGCGGGATGAATCGTCTCAAATGTTTTGCCGCTCACCGACGGCACCCATTGACCATCGATAAAGCATTGCGACTGGCGCACCTTGGGTTTGGGAACTTTTTTGGACGACGGTTTTTCGGTAACGGTGGCCATGATTGAATCTCCGCGGGAACAGATGGCTCGATAAGACGCTAAGCAAGAAATTATAGGCGTTTAGCGTCCCAACATTCTAGCATCGCGGATAAGCAGTCGCCTAGTTGCAATTTTTCGCAACTAACTTAGCGACATAAAGCGGTTGACCTGAAAGCCACACTAGAGTTCACGGTCGCTCGGGCGCTCAATCATTTTGTTGACGCTTAAAGTGAGCGCGGACGCAATAAAGAAGACGCCAATCGTCAGAGATCCTTTCCAAGCAAGCTTGTTATTAATATCACCCCAGATCAGAGTCAGAGCAAAAACGATCCCGGCAATAATGCAAACGATGCAGATGGTGTAGCAGATGAGATTGAGTTGCTTCAAATTCATGTATGCTCCTTGCCTCTTGAGCCCATTGATTCGCACTCAATAATAATTAATCGGCTGTAAGAGAAACTCTGCTCATAGCTGAAGTATAGCAGAAATCTTAGAATCGACGAAAACGCAATTCGCATCTACCCCACGCTACGCAGGAATAGTCAATATGCCCAAGATCAACGGCATCCTCGAAACCGCACTCTATGTCGCCGATCTTCAGCGCGCGACCGATTTCTACTGTACGCTCTTCGGCTTTGAAATCCTCTCGCGAAGCGAACGGTTGATCGCGCTCAACGTGGCCGACTGCAACGTGCTGCTCTTATTTCTAACGGGAGTCACCCAAGAACCGTTGGAATTTGAATGCGGAGTCATCCCGCCCCACGGCCCGGCTTGCGGGACGCACTTCGCCTTCTCGATAGCCAAGGAAGACTTCAAAGACTGGCAAGCGGAACTCTCTGCCCAACATGTTCCCATCGAAAGCATCGTCAACTGGCCCGGCGGCGCGCGAAGCCTTTACATCCGCGATCCCGACGACAACTTGGTTGAGTTGATCACGCCAGGGTTCTGGGCGCTGAAATAAGTGATCGTCTTATTGGGCTTCAAAGTAGGATGGTCACTAATACTGAGGCGTCCTCAAGCCCCTTCAGGGCATGCTCTTCTTCGCCGCTTAAATAAAGCATCTCCCCGGATTCGATGATCCTTGGCCCACGCGATGTCGTGAACTCGACGCATCCCTCCAAACATTGCACCGTGATCTCGCCCGCGACCTTGTGCGACGGTATGACTTTACCCGCGGGCAACACGAGCCGTATCACTTCCAAGCGTTCAGTTTTAATGAGAGTTTTGGTGCTGGAACTAGGTATCGCGCCAGTCAAAGGGCGAACGTCAATCACCTCTCCAGGTGCAGCGTGAGCAAGAGCCATCGTGATTTCCTTGGATGAGAGCTAGAAAAGGGTCTCAGCTAACGATGGCAGTATATCAGATACTCGCAAGGCGAGTGGACAAGCCACGTCAATCTGGGATTACACTCAGCTGGCGACTTTCGATAGCGCCGGACGTGACGAGCCGTTTTGCACCGACGTTCCTTTGCGGAACACGAAGCCCCGGTCGACTTCGATAAACCCGAGACTTTGATAGAAGGCGAGTGCTTGTTCGTTGGTCGACATGCACTGGGCCTCGATCGTGGCGACGCCGCGACGGCGTAAGAGGCGAAATGCTTCGCCCAAGAGAAATGAGGCACAGCCTTGCCGCCGCCACTCGGGCAGCACTTCCAACTCGAATAGCCCCGCGGTACAGATGCCCCAACAGGCCGACAGAGGTTGCACGTCCCAGAACGACGCCGTGGCGATGGGCGTTCCGCTGTTCTTGTCGAGCAACTGGAAGCGGTCGCGTTGCTGTGAACCCCACACGCAAGCTTCCCACCAATTGCAACTCAACGGATCGACTGTTTCTTCAAATCGCGTGACGCGACCGATCTGCCGCACTTTGCGCGAAATGGGCGGCCGAAAACGCACGAGATCGTTTTGCAAAATACAAACTTGCCCAGCTTCGCTATAACCGCGGCGCGAGCATGATTCGCGGAGCAGTTTGTTCGCTTGCAGGACACCAGGGATCTCGCTGCCGCCGTACAGTCCCAAATAAAATGAGTTAAGCGGCTTGATTCCACCGGCGTAAATCACCGTGGCCCCCGACGAACGCAAATACTCTTCGCTCGCGGCCAGCAGCATATCCACCAGCGCGTTGTCTTCGAAGCCGGCACGCAACATAAGCATGTGCGTCGTGCCCATTGTTTTATCGAGCTTCGTGCCGTCGTCGTTGGGACCGAAACCAGCGTGGGCAAAACCGACGACCTGTCCATCGAGTTCGGCAACGATCAAACCATTGCGATCGAAGTGCGCCTTCGAGAACACCGCGAATTCCAACATCGGTGCCGACACTGGCTGTAGAATCCCCCGCTGCGGCGGTTGGCTGCGCCAAATTTCCGCTAAGTGCGGTGGATCCGTGTTACGAAACGAGCGAAGGTGATACACGTTGCGAACGACATCCAAGGTGGGACTGGGGGGATGTATTAGGAGGGAGCTCTCTGAAGTTCCAAATTTCAGCAGCTTTCCAGATTATGGCACGGTTGGCATCCGTAGCAAGTGGAAGTGCAAATTCTGGCCCTACAATTATGCTTTTGCGAAATTGTCACCTGTCAGGCAGCATGTTGTTTTCGCAAAAGCCGACGATTTTGGCGGTCATCGGGTGATCCACGCCACCGCCGATGAACCCACCAATACTGATCCGGGGCATCGCGGACCAGCTTTTCGAGGTTTTTCGTATACCATTCGGTGAGCAAAGGAATCGTTCCCAAGGCAAAGTCCTTCTCTGCCGGGTCCACGATTCCAGTGATATCCATCTTGATGCAGAGTGGCCCGCCCCTTCGCACCGCCGCCGATACCAAAGTGCGTGCCTTACTTCCTAAAGAGAACACGGCTACCGCTTTATGAGTCGAAGCCGGTCGGCCAAAGAACTCGACCCAACATCCGGCGGTGCTGGCGAATTGATCCCCTAACAGCACCAGGGTCCCACCCTGATCCAACACCTCGGCGATCTGCGGCCCGCTGCCATGTTTGGGCAACATGTACTGCCCCTTCGAACCGCGAAACTCATTCACAAAGCGATCCAAATAGGGATTATCGAGCGGCCGGGCAATCGTGTGGGTGGGAAAGCCATGCAGAGCCAGCAAATAGCCGCCGAGTTCAAAATTGCCAAGGTGGCCGGAAATAATCACGCTTGGCCGATCGTCGATCAATGCTGCAATCGCCGCGCGCATGTTTGTGAAGCTAGAATGCTGCCGCCAGTTGCTGCGATGCAGCTTGCGCGGTGCATGGGCGATCTCGGCGATCATCAAAAACAGATGCTGCCACATGGCGAGCGCAATTTGTTCGCGTTCACCTTGAGACTTTTCCGGAAATGCGATCAGCAAGTTTTCTTCGACGACCTGCCTACGAAAACGGAGTACGTTCCAACAAACCCAACCAAGTTGATCGCAAATCGGCGCAAGCATCTTGAGCGGCATGGCCTGCAAGCCACAGATCAAAATCCGCACGATGAGATAGACAACGTAATCAAAGACCGGCTTCATGCGCCCCGCAGCTCCTTCCTTGGAGCGAACATTGTCGCCGAAAACACGGATTCGCGGAAATACCGATTCCCCGCTAGCTTGTCACGCAAATACTGCTAGCCGGAGAGCAACGCCTTTCCGGGAACACCCGTGATTTTGCAGAAGCCCGCGCTCTCCGCGCCTCTGCGTGAGACCTCTTACCCCGCCAGCTTCACCGACTTGCCCGTCTTCGCCGATTTGTAGATCGCCAGAATAATCTCAACCGACTTTCGTGCTTCAGCGCCATCAATCGCCGGCGTCGTGTCATTCTTGATCGCTTTCACAAAGTCTTGAAACTGCTTGGCGTGGCCGTGGTGGCCAATCGCGGCGGGATCGGCGGCACCGCCCCCCGAGCTTTTTTTGTTTTTCATCGCATCGAGAATCGCGTCATCGCCCCGCGCCTTGTCGGCGAATTCCCAACTCTTGATGTCCTCTTCTTCTAACACGGCCGAGCCGCGCGTGCCGTGCAGTTCGATCCGCTTGAGATAGCCTGGATAAACGCCCGTCGACGCTTCGATCACGCCGAGCGCGCCGTTGGCAAACGTCAGCGTGGCCGTGGCGACGTCTTCGACTTCGATCCGCTTGTGCGCGAGCGTGGCTGTGAATGCCTGCACTTTGGCCACCGGTCCCATCAACCACATCAATAGATCGACCGTGTGAATCGCTTGATTCATCAGCGCGCCGCCGCCGTCGAGTTTCCAAGTCCCTCGCCAGGCGCCGCTGTCGTAATACTCCTGCGACCGCCACCACTTCACATAAGCATCTCCCAACGTCAGTGTGCCAAACCGGCCCGTGTCGACGGCTTGCTTCAGCTTGAGCGACGAATCGTGAAACCGCGATTGAAACACGGTCGACAGTTTTACGCCATATTTTTCACACGCATTGATGATTTGATCGCAACGCTTGAGCGTCACTTCCAGTGGCTTTTCAATGATGACGTGCTTGCCCGTCTTCGCCGCGGCGACGGCCGGTTCCATGTGCGCACCGCTTGCAGTGGTGATGGCCACGGCGTCGACCTTTTCGTCGGCCAGCATCGCCTCGAGCGAATGATAAGCTTGGCAGCCAAACTCTTCGGCAAACTTGTCGGCCTTCTCCGGCGTGCGATTGAAGCAGGCCACCAGCTTCGCCCCCCGCACGTCGCCGATCGCCCGTGCGTGAAACTTGCTAATCATCCCCGTGCCAATAATCCCAAACCCCACCGACATGATACCTCCCACGATTCACCACAAAGGCTCAAAGAGCACGAAGAAAAGTAGTTCTTAATTTGACGACACTTGCCCAAAGAGCATATTCAATTTGGCGATGTTTCGACATACTTGGAACTTCATAAATTGATGTCCTTGGTGCCCTTTGTGTCTTCGTGGTTAACTTCCGTGCCCAACGAACCCCAACTTCACGTCGTCCTCTACCAGCCCGAGATTCACTACAACACCGGTAACATCGGCCGGACCTGTGTGGCCGTCGGCGCGAAACTGTGGCTCGTCAAACCGCTGGGCTTCAACATCGACGATGCCTCGGTGCGGCGGGCCGGGCTCGATTACTGGGAACTCCTGAATCTGGAAGTCGTCGAGAATTGGGCTGAGTTGGTGGCACGGCTGCCCGCCGAGAATCATTGGTACTTCACCAAAAGGGCGACCATCAATTACGGCGACGCGCAGTTCCTGCCAGGGGCCGCGCTGGTTTTCGGCAGCGAATCGGCGGGTCTTCCCGGCGAAATTCTCACCCGCCCCGAGCGTTGCTTACGAATCCCGATGCGTCCGGAAGTGCGCTGCCTCAATCTGTCGAACGCAGCTGCCCTGGGCTGCTACGAGGCTTGGCGGCAGTGGGGCGGCCTGTCGGAAGGTGTTTAACCGACCACCGAGTCTCCGCCTTGAGTAGATTCTGCCCAAATCCACAGAAAAACGGCGAATTTTTTCGCGTCTGCGCGGATTGTTCGCTTCGGAACACCCCCATTTTATGCAAGAATAATACTCTGCCGAAACAAGAATCAGCGGCGGTGCGCCGTGGCGGTTGGCGCAATTGTCACAGGAGAATTGACGACTGGCGGCCTACAAGTCACGATAATGCCTGCTCTTTGAGGTGGAATCTGCAATGACTGTTGTCAGTGGCTTTGAAAAAATTGTTCGTGTAAATGAACCGCTCGCCGAGCGGACTTGGCTCAAGATCGGTGGACACGCCGAATTCTTCGCCGAGCCCAAGACCGTCGACGAACTGCGGGCCCTCGTGCGCCGTTGTCGCGACGAAGAAGTTCCGATCCGCATTCTCGGTGGTGGTTCGAATATCTTGATCCGCGATGATGGTGTTCCCGGCATGGTGCTGAGCCTCGCCGGTGGCGATTTCGCGGAAATCCAAATTCGCGGCAACCGCCTCACGGCCGGTGGCGGAGCAAAGCTCGCTCATGCGATTAGTGAATCGGTCCGTGCTGGCCTCGCTGGCCTGGAGCCACTCGTTGGCATTCCCGGCTCGGTAGGTGGTGCACTCCACGGCAACTCGGGTAGCCGCGCAGGCGACATTGGCCAATGGGCCTGCCGCGCGACCGTGATGACCCGTGCTGGCGAAATCCTCCAACGCGACCGTGAAGACCTCGTCTTCGCCTACCGCCAAAGCAGCCTCGACGAGCTGGTGATCCTCAACGCCGAATTCTTGCTAGAAGAAGACGACCCCGAGCAACTCACCAAGCGGATGCAGAAGCAGTGGATCGTCAAGAAAGCCGGCCAACCGCTTTCGCATCAGAATTGTGCCACGGTCTTCAAGAACCCACGCGGCATGAGCGCGGGGATGTTGATCGATCAGGCCGGGCTCAAGGGAACCCGCGTCGGCGGGGCCGAAGTCAGCCAACGCCATGCGAATTTCATCGTCGCCACCGAAGGTGCCACGAGCCAGGACGTGCTGCGGCTTATCGACATGATTCGCAGCCGCGTGGCCGAGCGTCTCGGCGTGGAATTAGAAACCGAACTCGAGATTTGGTAAGGAAACGTAGTGGTGGCTTCCAGCCGCCATTGAGCGAGTTAACCAACGGCTAGAAGCCGACGTTACAAAATTAAGAAATGTCGCGACTCAACGCAGGAGGTGTTCGAGTGGCTACGATCAAACGCAAGAAATCCGCCGAAGTCAAGAATCCTCAGCCGGCAGCGCCGACGAAGGCTCCCAGCAAGAAGCTTTCTTTTGCAGTGCCACGTATGCGCGTGTTGCTCTCTCTCGTGGTTGTTGCGATGCTCGGTTGGGGCATGCAGACCGTTTGGCAGCACGTCGCCCCGCTTGTGATTCATCGCCAACCGTATCTGCTTTCCGCCGAGCGAATTACGATGACCCCACAGCCCGAATGGATCAGCTCAGATATTCGCGCCGAAGTCATCCGCAACGCGGGCCTGGATCAGCAACTCTCCGTGCTCGACGATGCCTTTATGAATGTCGTGCAAGACGGTTTCGTTCTGCACCCCTGGATTCGTTCGGTCGAAAAAATTACCAAGCAGCTTCCCGCGGGCGTACACGTTGATGTCACGTTTCGTAAGCCCGTGGCGGTCGTGGAAATGGCTAGCGAAGAAGGGATGTTGCTCGTACCTCTCGACGAACAAGCCGTTGTGTTGCCGATTGGGGATGTCCCCGAAATTCGCAAGCGCTACATGCCACGGATTCAAAACATCGTCGATCGTCCCCCGGTGGGGCAAAAATGGGACAGCCCCCGCGTACAAGGTGCGGTCGATCTCGCCGTGAAACTCTCGGACGTATGGGAATCGCTGCATTTGGTCGATATCCTCCCCTCCACCCGGCCGGAGATTCTCGACGAGCATCGCTTTTTCGTCTACGACCTCATGACCCGCGGCGGGACTCGGGTTGTGTGGGGAGCGGCCCCTGGGCAATCGCCGCCAGGTGAGGCCGACTTCGCATCTAAGCTCGACCGCCTGCGCAGCTGCGTCAATCAACACGGCCCGCTCGACACAGTGCAAAGCCCCGCGATTGTCGATGTGCGTAATCAGCTTACCGTCACGCCCAGGACCGTGAAAAAGACCGATGGCCCGGCTCGCACGGTGAAGAAGGAAGACCCTGTCGACGAAGATACTTCGGTGGTGAAATAGCAGTGTTCAGATTTGTGTGTGACGTTTAACAGAGAAACGTCAATTTAATGGAGGACCTTTTCTGCTTTTCAAATTTCGATCTTCTCTTAGCTCATGCGCATGGGAACTCCCTACTTGATCGGAGCCATTCTGCTGTTCGGTTTTACCGAGGCTTCGTTTGCGCAGCTTCCCAACCTACCTGAATTGAATCCAGGTTCTTATGAAGATCCACAAGCGGCTCTATCCGTCGAAAAATGGGATGAAGTCGACAAGTCGGTTGAAAAAGCATTGGCATGGTTAGCCAGCCAGCAGCAACCCGACGGCTCGTTTGCGACGCTCCCGACCGGACAACCTGGGGTGACCAGTCTCGTGGTGATGGCATTTATGGCACAAGGGGAAGTTCCCGACGAGGGCATCTATGGCAAGCAACTCGCCCGTGCCATCGACTTTGTGACGAGATGCCAAAAGGATAATGGCTTGTTGTCACTTGTGGGGCCGCTGGGCCTGATCGATCCCGGCTCGAATTATGAATGGACGGGGATACCAGCGTCTTACAACCACGCAATTTCTTCGCTCATGCTCAGCGAATCCTACGGCATGCATGGCTCTCGCAATAGTGCGAAGCGCCGTCAGATTCTTGAGTTGGCTCTGAAGCTGACACTCTCGATCCAGGATTCTCCGAAACGCGAAATCGATAAAGGTGGCTGGCGATACGTCTGCCACTGGGACGAAGCTGAGTCAGACCTTTCCATCACGGGTTGGTATCTCATGTCGCTTCGATCCGCGCGCAATGCAGGATTTGATATTGCCGATGAACCCATCGACGAGGCGATGGCCTATGTGCTCAAGTGTTATGACAAACAGGCACAAACTTTCAGTTACACACTGGAGCCTCCGGGCCGACCATATAGCCGCGCGATGTCAGGGGCAGGCATTCTAGCATTGGCCCATGGCGGCCGTCATGAAAGCGTGGAGGCCCGCTCCGCGGGGGACTGGTTATTGCGGTACCGCTTCCGAACTTATAACGACGTCATGGGAGAAAAAGACAGTTACCACTACGGCACGTTCTATTCATGTCAGGCGATGTATCAGCTCGGCGGCCAATACTGGAAAGTCTACTACCCAACCGCTGTTGCACAACTTCTTGCTGGCCAGGAAGCAAACGGTTCTTGGAGCGTCGATTCCAATTACAACGAGGCGAACTATGGACAGTGTTACACCACGGCCTTAAGCGTTTTAGCCTTATCCGTTTCCAACGAGCTATTGCCCATCTTCCAGCGGTAAGTTTTTCTTTGGAACTTAGACCAAGCTTCGACTGACCAAAATGTGGTCATTTCTGAGCAAATGCCCAGCTCCCACCCGCGGCAAAGCGCAGGTGACAAAACCGTTATAATACGGCCACGAAACCGACCAATCGGCCAAATTCCTTGTCCAATCGGGAGCGCCCATCTATTCTGGAAACTGCGGCACTCGACGCATCTCCCAGAGAGCGGTTTGGCAATTCACTGCTCTCTTTTCCGACCGGAACAGGGCAACTTGATGATTCAGTATTTATTCTCCGTGGTGAAGAAGCGCTCATCCATGCGCCCTGTCCCCAGCAGTTGCACGTTGCGCATCGAAATGCTGGAACCACGCTATGCCTTTTCGGGCGAGTCTCCACTGACGCTTGAAAATTGGCAATCGGTCGTTTTCGACAACGGCGTTCAAGGCACACTGCCTTTTCAATTCACGCGAAATTCCGAATCGGTTGATCCCCAAGGGGAGCAAGTTGATACCGGCGTTCCTCGCTACGGTGACGAAACACTGCTCAGCGAGATCAATACATGGACACAAGTCTATTCCGACGTTGGCCAATCAGAAATTCTGGGCTCGGGCTGGGATCACGACGGTGCGACACCGCTGGCAATATTATATGATCGCAATGCTCAGCGCATGCAATTCTTACGTGGCGAAGAATTTACCGTTGTCAATACGCTGCAACTCAACACCGTAAACGGTGATCTGATGCAAGGCACCGTCGAAAGTTATCGCTACAATGCCCAACATGCGATTATCCACGAAGGGCTTGTCGTGATTATGTGCCAACGCGAACGACGCGTTGGCAACAGTTGGGCAGCCGAAGGGGTTTCGTTTGTTTACACCCAAGATTGGGGACAAACTTTTGCCCGCGTTGAACAAGTAGGAGGTGGCTTTGATGTGCCTGCGATTGCTGGTAACGTTACCGACACCATGCAACGAGCACGGAGCTGGTCTTTTGCAAATGCGTTCCCCGAACAATCACCCGACGACTTGCTCGGCGCTTGGTTTCCCTGGGCTGATTATCTGCAAAAATCGGGGGACCCCAAGGGGGGGCAAATTGGTTTGTTCCGTGCCCGCCGATCCGCCGTGGGAGAACCTTGGGTCGTAGAAGCAAATAAGTTGGTCTACGAAACGTGGGAAACGGCCGACGCCGGAGGTCTCCATGCCCACACCGCCGGAATGTTCGCCGATGGAATGGCCTCGTTCTGGGGCGATGTCTCGTATCGAAACCGGGTCGTGCGTCACGTTGCCGCCGACCTTGAGAACTACACGACCACCACTTGGACTCACGAACTCAATTTTCAAGGAGGATGGAGTCCAAACGACGCCAAGGAGCATCTGATCGGCACGCAGGCCGTGGCCGCTGCTCCGGGAGGGCAGTTGGGCGATATTATTGTCGCCGGTGACGAACAGGCAGAAGTCATCATGAAGGTCGAGGCGCCTGATCAAATTGGTGAAAAGGCTATTGTTTCCAACCTCCGGGGATCATTTCCGGGGGTTGGCTCTGGCAGCGGCTATGCGGGTCGCCTTTCGATTTGGTTGCAACACATACGTGGTGTTGGCTACATTTCCAAGGAATATAGCTCTCAAGTCAGCAATATAGATGCGCTCTACTTTTCCATTGATGGTGAGAATTGGGGAACTCTCTTAAATCTCGGAGCTTCGGAACCGTATATCTATGGCAACCGAGTGATCGTGTTGCACCAAGGTTCTCTGCACGCCTTGGAACTGCCACGCAAAAGTGAAACAAATACCCAGGCCCCACTGTTGATTAATCCCGGTGGCTTCAACCTAGCAACGTCCGAATGGACGCAGGTCACCGCTCCAGCTTCCGGTAATACTATTCGACGTGTTCTTTATGAAGATGGCCAATACATTTACGCCGACAATCTGCAACCCTTAGACGTACAACCGCAAGGGGCGCCTCCGGTCGATGAGAACATGCCGCTTTATGAAGTCCGCAGTGACGGGACAAGTCGCAATCTGGGCGCTTGGGACGTTACGGGAGCAACCAGCTTAGGAAGTCAACTCCACTGGCTCTCATCATGGCATTACTCACTCGATGGCAATGGAATTGCCCCGCAAATACGCATCGGCAATGCGATCGGATCTGAGAGAGAATCAGTTTGGTACGCCAATAATCAATGGGTTCCGTCGCTCGATTATGTCATTCCTAGCCCTACTAGTACCTCCTCGTCTGAGCAACTGTTGCGCCTTTATAACGGTACTGATACTGCGCCACGCCGTTGGCTCATGGCGATGGGGGGGCTAACACAATCAACGGACCCAACGTATCCTATGCCACCCGACTCAAGTGGGGGGCATGAACTGGCACAGGTCAATTTGCCCGCCACGACTACGACCTCATGGTCGACAGCTCTAACATTTGGCCTCTCAGAATTGAGTTCTTTTTCAAGTTACTTCGATGCCAACGGCAACGGCACGGTTCATACCATCGCTACGATTTTTAATAGTCTGTCCGAGCGCATTGACGTGACATTCACAAGAACATCCGCTGCCGCCGGCGTGCTATCCATCGATGTCTACAGCAGCGGTCTGTTGCTCGACAAGATGTCGTTCAAATCCATTTATTGGGATCGAGAAGATCAAATTCGCCTTGTGATTTCTAATTCTCCCGAAGAGTTGGGTGTCACGATGCTCGTCACTCGCAATGGCTATGGATACGATAGCAAGTCGTTATCAGGATCGACCACCGATCTGATTCCTACGGCAATTCTTCTCAGCAATGCCAACAAGACTCAAGTCACGCCACTCGAATGGTATGCAATCCAGTTCAGCCCGACCCAATCCTTAACCACCGAGGAGCGTGAAGTATTCGTTGGCAGTTCGTACATGTTTCAAGCACTCGACATTCCACCTCAGCCCGTCGCGCCTGATTTCGATAGCGATGGTGACATCGATGGCCGTGATTTTCTTATCTGGCAGCAGGGAGCCTGGCTAACATCTGGAGCCTCACTTGAAGATGGCGATTCCAATGCCGATGGCCGAGTCGACGGACTCGATCTCGCAACCTGGCAAGCTGGTTATGGATTAGGAATCAATGTTGGTCCACCCGATGGCGATTTCAACGATGATGGTGTGATCGACGATCTTGACCTGCAAGCCTGGCAAGCAGGCTACGGCATCCTGTGGACTTACGGCGTTCACGCGCAGGGTGATGCCGATTTCGATGGCGACGTCGATGGCCGCGATTTTCTCATTTGGCAGCGTCAGCATTCTGGACCGGATGCTGAAGAAATCACGGCCCCTTCATCAGCAATCGTTGCTATTGAAGAATCGGAAGATGCTGATGAAACTGGTATCGCTGTCGTCGAATCCGTTCCGAGCATTCAGCAAGAAACGTCTTCACAACAAGCGTTATCTACCACCCTAATCACGACAACCAGCGAGCCAGTCGAAAATCAGATGTCGACTGCCAATTTCTGGCTGGCTCCACTACCGGTGGTGAATTGGATCGACCGCAGCGAGTATCAAGCCACAGCATTGATCGCCGATAATCTCGTGCTGCAGGAAACAGCTTTCAACCAACAAAGCCTCCAGCCCGCTGATCTGGCGTGGGAGACCGCGCCCAGCATAATTCTGCGGGAAAATGAAAACAGCGATCTGGCAGAAGAAGTTATCTGGTCCGACGCCGCGGATTCCGCGCTCAATGATTGGCAAACGCTCTAGCGCTCTGCCGAATCCATGGATGCCGATTCGCCGTTTGTCGACGGATCTTGCGCAAGTTTGATTGTGAGCTCCTCGGCCCGGCGGACTTGCTCCGCGAGCTCTTCCCGCACGACGGCCATTTCTTTCGGCGCTTGGATACCAATCCTCACGCCGCCACTGCCAACTTTGATGACGGTGACGCAAATTTGCTCACCGATCAAAATTCGTTCACCAACTTTTCGCGAGACGACCAGCACGAGGTGAACTCCTTTTCACAACCCGCTTCGGGTTTCGAGGGCCTGGGTTTGCAAAACGCATCCATTACCTGAAAATAGCTGAGGACCGACAATCCAACGGCTTGTGATCGCCTCATTAAACGTAACGCTAATGCTGGCGGTGCTAGAACGCAAGCAGTTGGTCGAGCCGCGTTCAGCATTTTCCTCGAAGAATTCCCATGCTAGCAAGCCAAGTTGGTGGTTTGCGTAATTTAGGTTATTCCTTTGTCGCTTGAAGCAGAACTCATCGACTGGCTTGAAAAAAATTTGCCCTCGGGCGAACGGCTGAAAATTGCGCTCGGCGATGACGCCGCAGTCATCGCTGCGCAAAACGCCGACACCGTGGTCACCACCGACATGCTCACCGACGGCGTGGATTTTTTGATCGACGAAGTCGACCCCCAACTCATCGGTCGCAAGGCGCTTGGCGTTAATCTCAGCGATCTGGCCGCCATGGCCGCGAAACCGGTTGCCGCGTTTGTGTCGCTGGTGTTGCCCAAGCAAGGCACGGCGAAACTCACGGCCTTGGAACTCGCGATCGAACTCTATCGCGGCATGATCCCGTTCGCGCAAACCCACGGCATCATCATCGCCGGCGGCGACACCAACACTTGGGACGGCCCACTCGCGATTAGCGTCACCGCCATCGGCGAAACAACCGCGCGCGGTCCGCTCACCCGTAGCGGCGCGAAAGTTGGCGATCAGATTCTTGTCACCGGTTCGCTCGGCGGCAGCATATTAGGAGGTCACCTTACCGTGGAACCCCGCATAACCGAAGCATTGCTGCTCAATGAACGCTACACGCTGCACGCAGGAATGGATATCTCCGATGGCCTCGCCATCGACGCCGCGCGACTCGCCAAAGCGAGCAACCTCGGTATTGTGATTGATCCGCAATTAATCCCCATCTCCTCAGCCGCTCGCCGGCTTAGCGAACAAGATCACCGCCCCCCCCTTGAACACGCCCTTGGCGATGGCGAAGATTTTGAATTGCTCCTAGCCGTGCCGACCGACGCCGCCCGCGAAATTTTGAGCGATCAACCCCTTTCCATTTCCATCACGCGGATCGGTGAGGCAATCGCCGACGCCGGTTTGTGGCAAGTCGATTCCCACGGCCACCGCCAACCGCTCGCCCCCCAGGGTTTCCAACACCACGCAGACAACGACTGAACATGATGAGTTTTCATTTTCTCGCTACGAACGAAGCCGATACCGACCGCCTCGGAGAAATGCTCGCCGAGGTCCTGAGCTCCGCGACAACCGTCGCGCTGGTCGGCACGCTCGGCGCGGGCAAAACGCGGCTCGTGCAAGCCGTCGCCGCAGCGCTCGGCAACCCACGTGAGGCCATTACAAGCCCCACGTTCGTACTCGTGAACGAATATCTCGGCGGACGGATGCCAGTATTTCATTTCGACACCTACCGACTCCG
>NZ_JBGSQY010000014.1:0-36876 GCF_041737835.1 Bythopirellula sp.
GCACACACCTGGATTTTTTCTATGCACCAAGATTCAAACCGCAGAGCGGGGGAAGAGTAGTCGTCATGGTCTCACAAATCGGTACCAATGGATTCGACGGAAGCGGAAAGCCTCAGCTGCTGAAAGCGCCTGAGGTTGCCAAGATTGTTTCAATTTCTACCCGAACTTTGTGGCGACTGGTGAGTGCTCGAAAATTTCCTGAGCCCATTCGCATTGGTGGCAGCACTCGCTGGCGTGCGAAGGATGTGGAACGCTGGATTGAAGACGGTTGTAAGTAGCCTCCCCACGATCAAGAATGAATTCCGAAAGGAACCCATACCATGGCGTCAATCTACAAACGAACTCAAGAAAGCGGCAAGAAACGGTCCTGCTGGTATATCGGATACAAAAACCACCTCGGCCTGAGGAAAACTGTGAAAGGATTTTCTGATCGGTCAGCGACGGAACGCCTAGCGGCGCAACTGGAGGAAGATGCTCGGCTGGTGCGCCGGGGTTTGAAAGCCGCGCCGGAGCAGGATGGCGAAGGTGCCATCGATCAGCATGTAAATGATTTTCGACGCCATTTGCAGGATCGAGACGTGAGTCCGCTGCAAGTTGATACTGTGACGACTCGGGTGAAACGAATCATCACTGGCTGCAAGTTCAGTCGACCTACTGCTATTCGCGCCACGGCGGTGGATAGCTTTCTCGCAAAGCTTCGTGACGAGGGACTCAGCAAGCAGACAACGAATCACTATGTCAGAGCATTTCGTCAGTTTTGTTTGTGGTTGGTCCGTACTAAACGGCTCACAGAAGATCCGACGGTCGAATTGAAAATGCTCAACGTCCGCGCCGATCTTCGCCATGAACGTCGCGCGATTTCGGTCGAAGAATTCATTCGACTGTTGGAAGCCGCTGAGCAAGGCTCTCCCGAAGTAGGCTTGACTGGAATTGATCGGGCCGCAATGTACCTTCTCGCGGCTTCCACTGGCTATCGGCGTGGCGAGATTGGGAGTCTCAAGCTGCGGGCCTTCAATTTCGAGACAACCCCGGCGACGGTAACAGTGCAAGCTGCCTATAGCAAAAGGCGTCGTTGCGACACGCAAGTTTTGCCGAGCGAAGTGGCAGATTATCTTGGCGTCTGGTTAAAGGCAAAGTGTCCCCGACCGGAGGAGCTGTTATTCCCCGTGTCGGCTGCCGCCGGGGGTATTGATCGACGTACTTCGGAAATGATGCAAAGAGATCTAGCAGCGGCTCGGTCAAAATGGCTCGACGAGGCTCAAACTGCTGACGAGCGCACCCGACGAGAAGAGTCTGACGTGCTCGTGTATCGAGATCGCGAAGGTCGTTACGCGGATTTCCATGCGATGCGGCATACGTTCATCACCAACCTGGGTCGCGCAGGCGTGACGCCGAAGACGGCGCAGAAACTTGCCCGTCACTGCGACATTCGGTTGACGATGAATGTCTACAGCCACACTGACCTCAGTGAGGAAACGGAGGCCATCAATCGCTTACCGCGGATGCTCCGTTCCGGTGATGGCCGTGCGGCACTGCCCTTAAGCCCTAAGGAGGGAATCAATCAACCTTGTCCACAGCATCTGGGGAGTGCGCACGAGACTCAACCTGACACGGCGGGGCAATTGGGGGCACTAGGTAAGAGTGGGGCGTCTTTTCAAAAAGACCGCGGGCTGTTAACGCAAGATGTTATCCAGACAGAAGTTGACGCTCCCAGTCACAACGCGTCGCAGGAGAATTGTAGTACGCCCGGAGGGACTCGAACCCCCAACCCCTGGTTCCGAAGACCAGTGCTCTATCCAATTGAGCTACGGACGCATGTCGTTTTTCGCTTGTTTTAGGGTTTTTTCAAGCTAGGGTGAAGGTAGTGATTATACCACCACACCCGAGACCACACCCGCCCGCTAAACGTGGGTAAGTGAAGTAAGCTTGAGCATGAAACCCAAAAAGCCACATAAGGACTTCCCTCTCTTTCCCCATGCCTGTGGTCAGTGGGTAAAGAAGGTAAGAGGACGCCTACATTATTTCGGAGTGTGGTCCGATCCGCAAGCCGCATTAAATAAGTGGCGGGAACAAAAAGACGATCTTCTAGCCGGACGTACACCGCAAGCTAAAGGCGATGGGCTAACTCTCAAAACCCTCGTCAACGCGTTCTTGACCAGCAAAAAGCGGCTAGTTGCCAGTGGTGAAATAAAGAATAACACGTTTCAGGACTATTACACGAATAGCGCGCGCGTGCTGAAAGTGTTCGGCAAGCAAAAGATAGTGGCATCACTACGGCCTACCGATTTTGAGAAGCTCCGAGCCGACTTCGCGACAACCCACGGACCCGTATCACTCTGTTCCGACATTACCTGCACGAAAACATTATTCAAATATGCTGACGACATGTTTGACGTGCGGGTGAAGTTTGGCCAATCCTTCAAGAAACCCAGCCTAGCTGTGTTGCGGAGAGAACGGCAACGCCGACCAAAGAAACTTTTTACGGGTGAAGAGATCCATTCCATATTGGAAATCGCCAGTGTTCAACTGCAGGCGATGATTTATCTGGGAATCAATTGTGGCTTGGGTAACCACGATTGTGCTTTGTTAAGTGTATCGGCACTTGATCTAAAGAATGGCTGGCTTGATTATCCACGACCGAAGACTGGTATTGATCGTCGAAGTCCGCTTTGGAAAGAAACGATCAAGGCGCTTAAGGTAGCAATAAATGGTCGGCCGATACCCAAAAATGAAGAGCATCTAAACAGGGTTTTCATTACTAAGTACGGCAATACTTGGGAGCCAAAGAGCGACTACGACAATCCAATCAGCAAAGAAATGACAAAGCTGTTGAAGGCATTGGAATTGCACCGTCGAGGTGTAGGATTTTACGCACTTCGACATACGTTTCAGACAATCGCCGGGCAATCCCGCGATAGTGACGCCGTTAGATTCATCATGGGACACGTTGAAGATGTTAACGATATGTCGACAAGATACAACGAAGAGCGCGTCAGCGATGATCGATTGAAGTCAGTCACTAACTTTGTCCACAACTGGTTTATCGCTTCGAAGCCGAAGCGCAGGCGTAAGAGCGCTTAGTGAAAAAAATCGATGACATCGTTTGGTTTCGCTTCGCGTTTGTGCTTGCGAGGCGGCTCCGGGTTTCTGTTTTCTAGGTAGATGTCTATGGCCGTCTTAGTGACACGAAATCGCGGCCGTTGGCTTCCGTTGCCGATGTTCGACCCCTTAAGCTCGCCCGAGCGAATCAGGGCTATGACTGCCTCCGGGGTAATGCCGAGTAGTTTAGCAGCACTTGGCGGCGTAAGAGCTTCTGGCTTCTCCGTCGTTCTGCTGGATGCAGCTACGCAAGCTGCTACGTACCGCTTGGCATCGATTACATCGCAGTCAGGGATAGGAGCACGGACAAGATCCGCATGGCCGGTCGTGGCCATAACTGCAGAGACCTCATTGACTATGTCGGCCGCACGATGGCCGGACCATTGTCCCGTCGGATCAGATTCATAGATTGAATCGAGTTCGCCGAGTAGCTTTTGCAGATTCATTGCGCGGCCGTACATAACTAGATGCTAATTAAACAGGGACTTAGCAAATATACGCCACAGGGAGAACCTTTCAGCCCACGTACTTGGGAAGAAACTCTTTGTCTATTTCGCAGACTCTTCCGAGAGTTATAGTGGTAGTACTGATTCCAACTTTGCCGACGAAGTACTCAGCGGTAACTTGAACGAACCGAGTTCGAGATCAGCACGGCTTTAATACCCATTTCGCCGACGCAGGTGGCAACGGGTAATGAGGTAGTGGTTAGCAATAGCAATCCACACCCGCGGGAAAAAATGTTCGCCTCCATGACTGGATCGTTGACTTGAGCAACTGACTCTTAATCAGTAGAAAGTTACGCACGTATAGTTATCTCTTTGAGTGCGCACCATATGCGCACCAAAGATACCCCGATGCTTTGCCCAATACTAAAGACCTGCGGGAAGCTTTAGCCGATCAATCGTTAGAGCAGGCGACTTATAGGCGTAGTTGTCGTTCGCTTCACTCACCACCCCGCAATTATAGGCACTTGCATCCCATCGCAAGCCATCTGCAGCATCTTCCATCCCGCCTTGGATGTGTAGCTATACCCACCGACTTAATGGCAATCATACTCGAGGTGTTGCTCGAAATACTTCCGCTTTTTAATTTAGGAGTGAATGTACGCACCCCGATTCGTTTTGAGTGTTCTTGCGGTTGAGAAACAAGCTTGCTACCGACATGGGGGACGTCTGGTTCTACCAGATTCGGTAGCAACTACCGACATGCAGACCGAAGTGCTCCCTGTTGGAATCGAACAGGACCCGCAAATCCCGCAAGAACTGACCCTGCCCAATATAGTGTATGCGAAAGTGTATGCAGGTTTGCTCAGAACATGGCCAGATTTGATCTCAGTCGTATGCAGCTGGGGGCACCTCACGACCGAAGCCCGCACTCAGATTCTCGCGATAATCCAAAACTGTCGAAAACAGGGCTAGTTAACCGACTACAGATTTGCATCGGACTGGTCACTGACCGTGGCTTATGGTCCCGCGGGAATTGAGGCTCTTAGAGACCAACCGCGGTAGGGTCCATTCGAAAGGCGTGAAACAGAAAGAGCGCCCGGCAAAAGTTCAGAAAATGTGGTATTTGCAGCGAGAGTGTCGGATATGTTTTCCACCCAAGGACTTCGCCGAAGTCTCTCCGCCGTCGCCAACGCATCGGCCCCTCACTTCCTGCTGGCGGCTGACGCGAGGAGCAGAGGCGGGCGGGGCGCAGTCCTTGTCGAACCCGAGCGGAGGTCTCGGCCTGTACAGAAACTTCTGATACAGACATTGGCATTAAGATTTGCTATCAACCCATAAGTTCATGACGATGAACTTCATCACTAGTTTTCATACCACGCATGTCAACATTTCCAAGCCAGAGTTGGGAAAAGATTTGACCTTTCTCGCCCTCGCGGCGTTCCTCTGCAGGCTAAAGATGCGCTACTATCTAACCACTCTGCCGGTAACCGAACCACGCATAACGGCCTCGATTTCACTTCGAGTCGAATAGTTAATGTCACCGACGACCGAATGAGCGAGACACGACGCGGCCACCGCGAACGAGATCGCATTTTGACCGCCAGCGAGTTCTGGAGTATTGAGGGCGAAAATCAAGCCAGCGGCGAAGGCATCGCCCGCGCCGACTCGATCGACAATATTGCGGATTTCATACGGCCTATATCGGTTGTCGTTAAGCGGAGCAAGGTGGACCGAGTCATCTTTGGCAGCGTAGAGCATCCCGCCCCAGTTATTGTGTGTGGCTGAGATGCTCTGGCGCAGCGTGATACCTACTCGCGATATCTGCGGAAACTGCACAACGACTTGACGCGCGACGTCAAAATACCGCTCGATCGCAAGTTGACCCGAGTGAACATCGGTGTCTGCGGCCTGAATGTTGAGCACGTCGTGGCAATCTTCCTCATTGGCAATCAGCAGGTCGACAGAGGGCAGAATCTCTCGCATCGTTTTCTCCGCAAGTTCACGCGGATTCGTACCTGCCCAGCGCCAGAGTTTTTTGCGAAAGTTCAAGTCACACGAAACATTGAGACCTGCCACCTTTGCCGACTTAGCAGCGGCGATCGTGCTTTCAGCCGAGTTTTTCGACAGCGATGGTGTAATACCACTCAGGTGCAGCCAAGTTGCATCGCTAAATATGTTCGACCAGTCGTACGAGTCGGGCCCAGCCAGTGCTATCGATGACCCTTCACGATCATAAACGACTTGGCTGGGGCGCTGATTAGCCCCTGACTCTAAGAAATAGAGGCCTAGTCTTCCTGTTTTGCTTCTAATGATGTGGCGTGTGCAGACACCTAACCCTCTTAGTGTTCCGATACATGAATCTGCGATACGGTTGTCTGGTAATGCACTAACAAAGCTTACATGGGCCCCCAATATGGCCAGTGACGCTGCTACATTTGCTTCAGCTCCGCCAAAGGTAAACTCCAAAAGTCCAGGTAATTGCTGTTGCAATCTACGCATGCCAGACGGACAGAGCCGGCCCATAACTTCGCCGAATGTTATGATCTTTGCCACTGCTGTCATCTCCGCCCGTTAATCTATTATTTGGTACACGGGGCTTATTGGCTAAAAGTGAGAGGTGCCTAGAGTACGCCAAACTCATCGAATACGCTACGCAAAGTGCGACCATTCAACATCTCACTTCGAGCAGCGTTTTCCATGGAGAGTTTCTCAGCAGCGAGGCTCATCACTTCAGCCTCCACAGCGCGCGGGATCACTACCACACCGTCGAAATCGGCGAAGACAAGCTCTTGCGGATGCACTAGTACTTCGCCGCATCGGACTGGTACATCGTACGCCATGACCCGTCCGCGGCCCTTGCTGTCGACAGGTCGGATGCCGACATGAAAGACCGGAAACTCCATGGCAATAATCTGCTGGCAATCGCGGATTAGCCCATCGCAGACACAGCCCACGCAACCGTTCCGCTTGGCCAATGTACTCATCAGCTCTCCCCACGGTGCATTTGTGAGGCCGGTATCAGTCGAATGCACTGCCACGTCGCCAGGACCAAGGGAATCCATGGCGTCAATTTCTAGGCCATATGGATCTTCTTCAACAACGTAATCCGTCTCCATCCAGCGGAAAGTTCGCGCCCGTCCGGCAAAATTGCATTGAGTGGGAGCGAGTGGCCGTAGGCGCTGGTGCATGGCACGATCGCGATAGCCAAGGTCATCCAGGATATCGCAAACTGCCGGCACCCGGAGTTGCTTACGCATCCACTCAAAAAGAGATGCATCCGATTGGGGTATGGTAACGGTATGATGGTGCAACATAAAACGGTTCACATATGACAAATAGGTGGTTACAGCTACTCTTCACCAGCGTAGGCGATGAGGTCGACTTCGTACTTCACCAGATCACCCAGACAGCCGATTAATGTCGTGCGCGCTGGATACGGTTCAGAGAAGTACTCGCGGTAGATTCGATTGTGTGCGTCCCAATCTTCTTTGTTGGAGAGATAAACGCGCACCTGCACAACCCGCGAGAAGTCGAGTCCCGCGGCAGCGAGCACGCGACGGACATTCTCATACGTGCGATGGGCTTCGTTTTCGAACGTGTCTGGAATTAGCTGCCCGTTTTCATCGGCGGAGGCCATGCCAGATACGAAAACATAGTCGCCCGCACGAATGGCCGGCGAGAACGGAAGCGGGCTATTGATGACATCGGGGCCGCGGACAGGTCGGAGTGGCTTGAAGGGCATCCTATCTGCTTCCTTCTTTCATGGCAGGGCGGCGGCTTGCCACAGACTCATCTCCCCACACGTGGGCCGCGCCTTCTGGTATCGTGGGCCAGGCATGGGGATCGTCGAAGCGCTCGATCCGGCTGTCACTTTGAAATTCGGCACGCGTAATTTCACGACCTTCGCGTGCCGATAGTTCGCAAGCTGCGGTGACTTCCAACGCTCGCAAAGCGTCGTGAATCGTGGCGCAAGTTGCACGACCTGCATCAATGGCGTCGGCGAACGCGTCGTATTGTCGTCGCCATTCGGCAGAGAGTGGCTTCCAGTCGAGTGCTTTCCGGTTTCCTGCGATCTCCAGTTCTCCGCATCCCGT
This sequence comes from Bythopirellula sp., assembly GCF_041737835.1. NCBI lineage: Bacteria > Pseudomonadati > Planctomycetota > Planctomycetia > Pirellulales > Lacipirellulaceae > Bythopirellula > Bythopirellula sp. The sequence continues at coordinate 7,640 of NZ_JBGSQY010000014.1, forward strand.
CACAAGATTGAACTGTAGTCTTCCATGCGGACCTTGAACCGCGATTGTCGACGCCGGCAATTCGGCCAACAACCATCCAACTTGGATATCAAGGGTGGTCCCGTCTTCAGAGTTGATCCGCGCGCTCCAAACATTCGGGCCATTGAATATATCGCGTGTCTTACGGGCGGTCGCCGTGACGCGCGACCAATTAGCATGGTGCCAAAGGCCAACATAATCGATGACATGTGACCCTTCATGCGTTAACGCCGAACTATTACGCAAAAAGCCTTGGATTCGAGACAGGTGGACCTCGTTTTCCGCGTCAAGTCGTTCATCAAAAATATTGACATTAATTTGGAGCGGCGAGCCCAGATCTGCGGATATCTGTTGGATGTCGCTAACCCAATCGCCGTAACGAAGCACAAAGCTGACCTGATAGACACATTCGCGGCTGCTGATCAGGTGAGTGAGGCGGCGGCCCGCGGCGACACTTGCAGCGAGAGGCTTTTCGTCGAGTACAGCCAAGCCTCTTGCAAGGCATTCTTCGACGATAACGGGGCTGACCTCCGGAGGAAGTGCAAGCACAACTGCATCGAGCTTTTCGTTTTCCAACAGCTCGCGCCAATTGCGATAGGCGGGAATTCCACCCGCGCGGGCGGCAAGCAAGTTAGCTCGCGACGGCGAAACATCGCAGACCGCTACCAACCTGAAACGCTCGTGCGTAAGCATGGTGGGCAGATGCCCGTACTCCGCAACGTCGCCACAACCGATCAGACCTACAGAAATCACTGTGTTCTACTCCTTGTCGGACTCGCATACCACGGAGCATAGAAGTTCCGTTTGCTCGCCATTTGTCGATGTGTTGGAAACGATTCCCGGTGCGTCCGGCCAATAGGCTGCGAGTAGATTCTTTAGCACCGGAATGGTCGTGTCGAGAATCGATCGTCCTTTTTGAGCCGACGCCAGCGATGGTTTCCCCCAAACACCGCTGGTCGTTATGTTGTCGAACGGTAAAGAGCGTGTTACGGGTGCGCCACTCAGCATATCTCCACGTAGCAGGTGTGATTCGGGTACGATGCCACCGTCGATGATCGCTTTATTATTTACAAGGTCAGGGCGAATAGCCATGATCAAGCTGGTTTCGAATTCGCAGGCATGCCCGACAGCGGGATAAGCGCCTTGAACGAGCGGACGAAGTTCGGCCGCCGCGGCTCGGAACCAAGTAGCAAAAACGACTTCACACTCAGGCAGAGTGGTGGCGAGTTCTTCAATCGTCGCAGCGCCTTGGGCCATATTGCCGCCATGCGCGTTGAGCACGAAAAACCGGCGAAAGCCATGGGCCGCTGCGGAGCGCAGGACTTGTTCGACGGTCGCGCGGAACGTGTTGTGATCGACCGTCAATGTCCCAGCGAAAGCCATGTGGTGCAGGCTGCAGGTGATGCTCAGTGCCGGCATCACAAGAAGCGCCTCATCGCAGACGGCGTCGAGTTCGCAGCTCATCGCCTCAGCGATTAAAGTGTCGGTAGCCACGGGTAAGTGCGGGCCATGCTGTTCAAGTGCACCGATCGGCAATACACAGATCGAGTCGCGTGTGCGGCCGTCGATTTGCCTAGAGTTCATTTCTGACCAACGCATGTTACGACCCCAACGGCAAATAGCCGACAAATCCGACGATTAACCAGCGACCGTCGATCCGGTGTAGGCGATAGACGCTTTGTCCCAGTGCACGATGACGCTCGCCTGTGGTAAGCAGAGCCTCTGCACGAAATTGCTTCCAGACGACGGCGCGATCATCGGCGAGATCAACGCGGGCGAACGTCTGCATAAGGTAGAGAAAAGCGCGGTGCGATATATCTGCCAATGGCACCTGTCTATATGCCTCTGCCATTCTGAGCCAGTCGTCTCTGTAGGAATCAACTGTGGGATATTGAAGGCTCCAATTGAGCGGGTCGAACGAACCCTGGGCGCTAATGCCATCGAATCGCATTGGTGCAAAATCCTCTTTGCACACCGACCAGTCGCATTCCACAAACGCCTCGGAATCGCGGGCAACAAGTATCTCCCACAGCGCATGATGATCGGGCTCACGGTGCGCGTCATAAGGATTATCAAGTGTACCTCGAGCCACGAGGTCAATTTGTTCTGCATTCGTTTCCATCGTTACCATACTTCTAGTTTCCATTTATCAATTGTTAGCCATCTGCGATGGCCGGGATGCCGGCTGCCATGCCACTGATTCATCGACCGATTTTGCTGCGTAGGTACTCTGCAACCAGCAGGCAAAGAACGCTCCACCGCTCACGATTGAGACGAGTGCGAGCACGCCGGCCAGCCACCAATGGAGCATCACGGAGCAAAAATAGGCGTAAGTCATCGTGAAGCAGAATACAATCCCGCAAACAGATGCGCACAAGTCCCAACGGAACTCACGGCGTTGTTGTGCGGGATCGACTAAACCTTCAGCGACCAACGCGTCTCGGATCGGTCCCCAAGCGCCCGGTGGGCGAATCTTCAGGTAGAAGCTGCGCAATGTATCTGGCGCCTCCGCGGGGGTGAGAAGCGCGACGGCGACGCTTCCCACGAGGCCGATGCCCAACAAAAGTAGCGTTGGCTGCCAGAACGGCCACGTGTTGGCACCGAAGCCAAACCAAATCAGACTTGCCAGCGGCACGGAAATGACGAGTCCAAAAAGTTCACCCCAGATATTGAATCGCCACCAAAACCAGCGGAGCCAAGCTAACGGGAGTGCCGGCGTGATCATCGCCGCGTTGATGAACATGACCCACGGTTCGATGTCATGAATACCCACGGCAAGGACTGTTCCGGCTATCATCATTGAAATCATTACGATGCGAGCAACACGAATATGCTCGCGCTCGGGCGCATCCGGGCGGATGTGGCGGCGATACATGTCGTTTACGACAAACGACGATCCCCATTGCAACAATGTGCCGACTGTGGACATGTAGCCCGCGAGAACCGCAGCGATCATCAACCCGCCGAAACCAGGGAGTTTGTCAGCATAACGGACCACTAACTGCGACCAGACGCTGATCGACGCGGCCTCACTACCGTCGGGGAGAACAATTGTCTTGTTCATGCCAGGATCGGCCGACGGAAAAAGGGCGATCGCTAACACGCCCAGCGGCAACAATGGAACCATTCGAATCACGAGCGACAGAACGCAGTTGAACATTTGGCCGAGCACCGCATGGCGTTCATCTTTCGCAGCGAGGCAACGCTGGGCGGTCCAACCTTCGCCGGCGGAGGGGCTGCCCGCGAGGAAAAGCCCAATGACGATGAGCGCCAAAAACGTCCATGGATCGACGAAGCGATTGTCACCACTCGACGGCGGAAATATCTGCCAAAAGTCGGGGCCTCGATTAGCAATGGCGCGGTCAAGCATCTCTTGATAGCTGCCAAATTCTTGGATCCCGAAGAACCAAATTAGGAACGCAGCGGAGAAGAATATCGCGAATTGGGGAACGTCGACATAAGCAGCACCAAGCAGTCCGCCGAGTACCGTATATGCGGTGGCTACGGCACCAAATGTAATAATCACCCACACTGGATCCCAGCCAATGAGCGGAGCGAGTAGTTGGGCGAGTAGTGCAGTGCCGTACCCTAGAAAAATGGTGGCCCAGCAGACGCAAGCGTAGACACCGTAAAAGCCTCGAAAGCGAGCTGCAGTTTTGCCGGAATAGCGAAATTCCAGGAGCTCACCCGTGGTAACCAAACCGCTGCGCCGCCACATTTTGGCCCAGAAGATACCCACAAGCGGCATCCAAATCGGCCAGGCGATCCAGGCGATTTGGTTCAAATACATGAAGCCGCCCAGGAAAAACAGCCAGACCCATCCGCCACCGGAATCAGAGTACGTGGACACGTTGGCGAAACCAATGACCCACCAAGGCAAGCTCCGCTCGCCAATCAGGAAGCCATCGGCAGACTTCGTCGCAGCACTGGAAAAATATACTCCCATTCCGATCATCGCGAGAGAATAGACGATGATCACTCCCCAATCGTATGGAGTAAGTGAGAGCGCCAGACTGTCGGCAAGCAACAGATTCAAGGGGTACTCCTTTTAAATGTCATTGCCGTTGCAAGCGCGTCTTCCAGGCCGAGCAAAGAAAGGGCGTCGCGGTGGATGAGTTGTTCTATTTTTTCGGCTGACAAAGAAAAGCGATCGATTTTCACATTAGCGAGCGCACGTAGGCCTGTGGCAGTTTCAGCAACTGTGGTTACAGGGGAATCGGTGCCGAATAGGATTTTTCCCCAGACGTTGTATTCCTCAACCAGCATTAGGCTGTGAAATAATTGCCACGGCCGGTAGAAGAGGGCACTGATGTCGGCAAACAGATTCGGGTGTTTGCGAATTACGGCTACTGTTTCGCCCTCGTAGGGGTGGCCCAGATGCGCCAGGATCATTTTCACATCAGGGAATCGGCAGGCAACGTCATCCAGATGGCGTGGTAGCGTGCAATCCATCGACGCTTTGGCCACGAATGTCGTGCCGGTGTGTAGCAGCACCGGTAAATTGTGCTTGGTCGCATACACCCAAAGAGGATCAAGCGCCTTGTCTTGGGGATAGAAGTTCGCGTACATCGGCAGCAACTTGACGCCGCGCAGGCCAAGTTTCTGATGCCCTTCGCGCAGTTCGTCTTGCCAATTGGGCTGCGTTGGATCGACCGACAGAAAGCCGATCATGTGCTCTGGATCTTGAGCGACGTAAGCAGCAATATCGGCGTCTTCGATCCATGTGCCGGAGTGGCGCGCTTTGCCGCCAAAGACGATTGAGACCACATCCTCACCGTCGGGCAGGCCGGCTCGGTACTTGGAGTAGCTCGTCTCGAGGCTGACCGTGTTGATTCGCATCCGCCGCGTGTCAGCGATGAACTCATCCGAAAAGCACCCAGCGGGCCAGTGGTGCGAGTGAACGTCGACGATCATGATTTGACCTCAGTTTTCGCTGGACGCGCGGCTCCATTGGTTTCGGAGGGTCTTCGGGTCAGGGGTTGCTCTTCAAGATGCAGCAGCCGTGCCGCATTGGTGTAGAGCACGCTATCAACATCGGCTGGCGAAAGACCCGCCTCTAGTACGTTGTCGATGCGTTCCGGCAACAGCTTCCATGTACCTGCGCCGAAATCAGAACCGAAAATGATTTTGTCCGCACCTCCGGTCGCCACGAGATGAAGCAAGTCGCCAGGTCGAGATCCACAGTAATTTCCATACAAGTTAGGCAGATCACGGATAAGCTGCGCCGCCGGATCGACGTAGTCTGCCGAGCCGGCATGCCCAAGTACGATCGTAGTTTCAGGCGCCCAACGGGCCAACTCGGCAATTTGATACGTTGTGGAATAGGGTGGTGTGCCATCATGGAATAGCACCGGTACTTGATAACGCCCGGCAACCCGTAAAATCTGGAGCATGGTGTCGCGCAGCATGCTCGACGCGAACGCTTGCAACCACGGATGAAACTTCACGCCCCGAAACCGTGGGTTTGCCAAGCAGCGTTCGAGTTCGTCGACCGCGTCTGCGCCCACTTTCGGATCGACCGTGACAAAGGGAATCAGTCGGTCGGGACGGAAGTTGGCCCGTTCGAGGAGGGCATCGTTGTGCGCACGGCAGTCTTCGTAGAATCCCATGATCGTAAAGACGCAGGCTATATCTACGCCGTGGCGATCGAGGGCGGCAATCATATCAGCCGCTGAGGCTGTTTTAACGTGCAGCCAACGTTCGTCGAGATGGGTATGGAAATCGATGATGCGTGTCATGTGCGGCGATACAACCTTTAAATGGCAACTACGCAGTGAGTTTGAACAGGCGTTCGGCATTCTCACAGAAAATGGCCCGGCGAACGTCGTCTGGAAGCTCCAACCGTTCGAGGGACCGCAAGTTGACGCGGTAACGATTGCGCGGCTCGGCACTACCGAACAACACGCGCCCTGCCCCGTGCGTGTTGATCACTTCCTCTATTCCTTCAGCCCACAGGAGCGAGCCGTCGAGATAGAGATTCGGAACCGCACCAATCGCGGCGGTCATTTCAAACCACATGTCGGCATAGCCACCGAAGCCTGCGATGAAGTCGATTTGTGGGAAGCGGCGGGCGACTTCCACGACAGCGATGACATCGGCAAAAACATACGTTCCGGTGCGGAACATGATTGGCCAGCCATACTCTGCGGCCCGTTCGTAGATCGGGTTGGCAATGTCTTCGGTCGGAAAGAAACCTTGTCGTAACGGATCGAGAAACAGTCCGACCGCACCCAGGTCGCGACACCGCGCCAGTTCTTCGAGTGCTGGGCGACCCCACCAGGGATTGATGCTTGCTAGCCCGCGAATTCTCGGCCCCGTCTTGAGCACCAAGTCGTTGCCTTCGCGGTGGTTCACGACCAAACCACTTCCCATAGGTCGCGCGATTGCCAGTTCGATACCTGCGTCGTCCATGCGGCGCACCAATTCACCCTCATCGAGCGCGAGGTACACTTCATTTCCGAGCATCGCATGAGCGTCGATGAATCGATGTTGGCTAGACACGTGGTGTTACTCCGAAGCCGGGCCCAATTGGTAGTTGCACCCTACCATGATCGAATACAATGGGGGGTTCGACCGCCGATTCCTTGTAGAACATCGCGCCCATCAAGTCGCAGGCGAAGCGATCGACTGGAAACGCGCTTAGGCTCGCGGCCAAGCAAACATTCGGAGCCTGACCAAGGTCCGTTTCCAGATTCGAGCCAATCGCACATGGGATACCGGCTGATTGCGCGAGCTTGGCCATCCGCAAAGCATGGGTGAAACCGCCGTTCTTTCCAGGGTAGATCGAAAGAATGTCGATCGCCTCAAGCGCTAGTGCTTCGTCAAGCTCGTCCGGAGTGAACACCGCTTCGTCGGCCATAATTGGCACGGACGTGCGCTGGCGGACTTCGGCAAGCAAAGAGATCCGATCACGGCGAGTGGGTTGCTCGGCCAACGCGAGATGGAACGGTTCCAGGCGATTGATCGCGTCGGCAGCTTCTTCTGCCGTTGAATGTGCACCGTTGTCATCGATAGTGAAAACCGGTTCGTCGCCGAGTGCCTCTCGTACGGCTCGCAGTCGTGCGACATCGTCAATGCCAGGCACGGCGGTTTTGAATTTCAACGTCCGCACGCCAGCAGCCCAGAATTCTTCGGCTAGTTCCACGGTTTTCTTTGGCGGGTAAGCGCCGATAGTAACGCGAGTTGGTACAGTTGCCACGGTCTGTCGGTCGGCAATGAGAGCGGAAACAGACGTGTGCTGCTGCTTGGCCCACAGATCCCAAAGCGCAATGTCGATCGCTGCCTTGCCAAAGGAATTACCGTGCAACTGACGATCCATGTGAACAACAGCGTCAGACGGATGATCAAAGCTGGCGCCGACTACCAAGGGTCCTAGTAAATTGTCGATCATCCACTTTGCCGATTCGGCCGTCTCGCCGCTCCAAATCGGAGCCGTAGTCGCTTCCCCGTAACCACAGATGCCGTCAGAATTGCGCACTGTCACCACGAGATAGCGTGACGCGGTATGTCGGCCCAGTGATGAAACGATCGCGCCATCTATCCGCACTGGATAATCGACGATGCGAGCCTCGATTTCTCTTACGCAAACGGTCATTTCGCCTCCTGATTCGTGGCAATCGCTTGCTTGGGTACCGCACGTCGATCGACCGTGCCACCCATTGATGGATAAGCGAAGACACAATTGCGCACATGAGCGGCGATACCTAAAAACACCGAATCTTCACCAAGTTCGGCGAGGCGAATATCAACGTTGGCGACAAGTTCAGGTAGCGAGAACTTCGGGAGCGCTAGACGCAGCAACGATACCAGCGATTCCCCCGCACCGACAAAGCGGCCACCGAGAATAATACGTTCAGGATTCAACAAGCTAACCGCATTACCAAGGCCGATTGCCAACGCGTTCGCTGCGGTCGACATCACTTCGCGGGCTTTTTCATCACCGCGCTGCGCCGCTGCGAGCATTTGGGCGAAATCATCTCCTTCCGATTCACCGCGCGGCGCAATGCTATCCAGTTCGGCTGGCAACGCACCCTGCCACAATGCCGCTAGACGCGAAGGAGCCAAATGAGCTTCCAAGCAGCCGCGACCGCCACATCCGCATAACGGCCCGTCAATCGCAACGCGCGTATGGCCAATTTCACCAGCAGAGCCATCCCTGCCTGCGAGGAGGGTCCCGCCCTCAACAATACCCCCGCCAATACCTTCCAAAAGAGTGACGAACAGTACGTGCTGGGATCCACGGCCGGCACCGTATGCGACTTCTCCGAGCGCTTGCCAGCCATCGCTACGTTGAATAACACCCGTCAAACCAGTAGCAGCAGTCAAATGGTCGACGACCGGTACGTCATTCCAACCAGGCACATTGACGGCACGAAGCGAACGTCCTGTGGCAACGTCAACCGTACCTGGATCCGCTGCCCCCACTCCTACCAGCCCAATCCCTAAGCTGGGGGCCACTTCGAGGATCTGCGATACGCATTTGGAAATGGTGCGAAGCATGCTGGTCGCGTCGCCAAACGGCCCCTTCCATTGCCGCTTCCAATGGACTGTGCCAGCCAGATCAACCAGTGCAGTCGTAATAAAATCCTGGTTATACCGCACACATGCCACGCCGAGACGACGCAGGTCGAGTTCAAGGAGGGACTGTGGACGCCCTCGGCCGCTACCGGTGGGAGGTGCAATCATGCTCTCACGTATCACACCGTCACGGAGCAACTCACCACAGATTTCTGAAAGACGAGAAGGTGGTAATCCGGTAGTCTGCTTTAGACCCACACGCGAACGTGGTCCTTCATGAAACAGCGACGCACATATTAATGATCGATTGTAGCCTCGCTTCGAATTGCGATAACCGCCTCGAACCGGATCTAAAGTAAGCGGGGGAGACGACGATTCAGTTGGTCGATTGGTCATTTTTGACACCGGTTGCCGAGAATGCGCGATTGCAATTCGATCCCTTGCGACGTTGCACCGAACGAAACTGTCACGATTCAGCCGGATTCCACAGGTCTGCTGTCAACGCAACAGTAGGAGTTGCTTTTTTTACAGCCCATGTCAACGGAATCTGCGTAGCCGCCAAGTACAGTCACACGTGAGGATAACGCTTTCGCTCCGCCTGACGAATTACTTACAAGTATGAATTTAACAGGCATAGATACCCGCGTCAATCGTTTCGATTAAATGCTGCAAGGAGCTGTCGAATACGCAGAAATGATGAATGGAATAGAAAAACATGCCGCTGGGCAGAGAGAATTTAAAACTTCCACAAATGTATTAAAAAGAATTGACAGCGTTTTTAGCGGGGGTTAAGATCGCGTTTAGTCACTCCAATCGGTGAGCCGTGCGAGTTAATTCAGCGCACTGCATGAGGTGCTGCGAGGCCCGACAGGGCAGCGGGCTTCGCAGCGGCAGATGCCCTCGAAATTCGCGTGGCCCTTGATTGATCAATTTGCATCTTCGCCGAATCTGGGGTGATGAACCGTAATAGAAGAGCGTGGAATCGGTTGGTGCGTGGCAATACCCATACCTGGAAAGCTGTGCACTTGGTGGAAGTAAAGTCAGGCTCTCGTTGCCGGCGCAAAGGCAATTGAACACGTCGTACTATGAACTCCTGGAGATTCTCTTCATGTATTTCGCATCTCGCTTTAGATTTGGGCTTCGATTTGTGTGCATCTGCGTTGGGGTATGTGCCTCTCTAGCTGTCACCAGTCGCAGCCTCGCAGTTAGTTTTAATTTTGAAGCTCCTACCTATACGGCAGGTTCTATCGTAGGGCAAAACGGTTGGGTAACTAATAACTACATCCCGGGTCCTTTCTTCGGCGGACCCAATGGTGATTTCGCGATTTCTACCGCATCGCCTCTTAGCGGCAGTCAATCGCTAAGTTTCAATCAGACTGCGGTCACTGGGAATGAAGGAAGTCCCGGGGCAAGCGACGTTGGCAAAAGTGAAGTGATTGCGATCACTCCGGGCACGCTCGGAGCCGATTTGGTTGTTTCCTATAAATACACTGCCACGGGAAACTCCTTGAATGCGAGTAGTTACGGCGGATTGTTTGTATCCCCTGATGCGATTAATGGCTACGGCCCGGTATTTGTTGAATTTCGCGGCGGCACGGTTGTTAGCGGCCAAAATTTCGCCGTCATACCATTTGACGAAATTATCTATTTCCCGGACGACGTATTGGATGTTCGCTACGAAGTGGACTTCGACGCTCAGCAAGTTACCTACAAGTTCACGAATTTGACTTCGGGAGAACCAGAGTTTTCACGGACGCTAGGGTTTATGGCCGGTTGGGGACCGGAGGGCGCGAATGGAGAATACTTGGTCGACGTCGGCATCCTGGGTCGGCGCGGAACGGTGCAATATGACGATCTCGTGTTGGAGCAAGCGATCGGTCCTGTGATTGAAGAGTTCAGTTGGGGAAGCAACGTTTCGGGGAATTGGAATACGCCAGCCAATTGGGCTCCCACGGGAATTCCTGGGGCAAACCCAGGCGTCCAGACAGCAGTATTTGGAAGTACAATCACTGCACCACAAACGATCTACAGTAATTCGAGCCGCGCTCTCAACGGGCTTAAATTCAATAGTGCCCAGCCCTACACACTGGCCGGTCCAGGCAGCATTGACTTAAAAGCGAATACGTCTGGCACGACTCCGGTCGCACCCAAGATCGAAGTGCTCACCGGTAATCATCAATTGCAGTTGGCCGTCAACCTGAATGACAACGCGAGCATTTCTGTTTCAGCTGGTGCCTCTCTGACGCTCAACAATAAGGTCAATCTGGCAGGGCATACGCTTTCGACAAGCGGCAACGTGATAATCAATAACAGCGTGGTCGGTGGTGGTACTTTAAACTCTTCCGGTGGACTGATGGCATCCGGATTAACAGATATCGGCGGCAGTTTGGTGAGCAGTGGCACGCTGACAATCAATATTGGCGAAGACTCGGTCGATCAATTCTCTGTATCCAGCGACGCACTGCTCTCAGGCATTCTCGATATCGTGATGCAGCCAGGATTCGTTCCGACGCTGCCATTCACAGTCCTGTCGGCCGGCGGCACGCTCGACGCTTCGCAGTTAGTGCTTGACGCGAGCGACGTCGGTAAATTTTCGCTTTCCACGTTTGATAACGAACTTGTGCTCTCGTACGCGGGCACGGTTCCAGAACCAACCTCTGGCATGCTTCTCATGTTGGGTTTCGCTGTGATTGGCATCAGTCGAAGAGGGAGAAATTCATTGAAAGCACCTTTGGTCGCTGGGTTTGTTGTAGCTGTTATGGGGCTGTGCGAGTCTGTCAATGCTCAGACGTTCAACTTTGAAAATCCGCCGTACAACTCTGGAACGATCGTCGGTCAACAGGGGTGGAATACCAACGGATATATTACCGGCGATCCGTTCTTTGGTGGGGTTGTCAACGGTACCGTCGAGATCAGTAGCAGCGGGGCAATCGCTGGCGGCCAGTCGCTTCTATACACGCAGACGAGTGATCCGCCGGGCTCTGGTGGGCCTGGTGGAAGTGACGTTGGTCAACTGTATGCATTTTTTGGGACTGAAGATGGCACAGACGCGATTGATATGTCGACTACCTTCAAACTGCAATCGCAAGCTGGAACACTCGATAATGGTCTTACGGGGTTAGGCTTGAGCCCCGGCGGTGGTCGTAGTCCGCTTTTCGTCAATATTCGAAATGTCAATGCAACCAATGGCACGGGCGAGATCGCAATCGGTGACGGGACCAACATTCCAGTCGTTGCCCCGTACACCTCGGGCAACATTATCAATTTCCGCATTGGCGTCGACTTCGATACTGAGACCTACGAAGTGTTCGCCACGAACGTGACCCAAGGTACTCCGGAGACTCAGCTACCAGGATCCGGACCAAACGGTCGAATCCCGTTTTTCTTTGGAACAGCAGGTGATGACGGCGACGGCATAACGCACACTATGGACGTGCACGTGGTGCTTCGAAGTGGCGTAGCTCGAGCAGACGATATCGTACTCAACGGCGACCAGTTCAAACGAGCGGTATGGCGGAACAATTCGTCGAGCGCGTGGCAGCAAAACGAGGCGTGGATTCCAAAAATGATTCCGGGAATTGCGCAGCCAGGAGCCCAAGTTGCGGTTTTTGGTCCCGCCATTACCGGTCCTCAAACAGTTTTTACCAATTCAGCCGTGAGTGTCAGTGGAGTTGAATTCGACAACGTCAACAAGTACGCGATTGCAGGTAGCGGCAGCGTCAACTTGAAGGCTGACTCCACAATCCCTTCCCCTCCCAATCCGACCATCAATGTGATGAACGGGAGCCACGAGTTCCAGGTGGGCGTTAATATCCAGAACAATACGTCGATTAATGTCGCTGCGGGTGCGTCGCTCGACTTCAATAATGTTGTGAACCTCGGCGGCAACACTCTGAACACCGCCGGTGCAGTCGGTCTCAACGTCGGTGTTATCGGCGGGGGATCGATCGTGAACAGTGGGTCATTGGGAACTGCTGGTGCAACGTCGATTGCAGCCAATCTTACGAGCACCGGTAAGTTGCTCATCGATTTAGGAAGCAACAATACTGACTTCTTTAATATTACAGGAAATGCAACCCTATCCGGATTGATCGATGTGGTGCTTGAACCGAGTTTCGTGCCGAGTGGCACTTATACGGTTTTAACTGCCACCGGCACACTCAATGCTGCAGGTCTGGCACTAGATCCAAGCGATGCCGGATCATTCTCGCTTGGCGTGGTGGGGAAAAGTCTCGTGCTAACGAAAATCGCCGGTATTCCGGGCGACTTCGACCAAGACGGAGATGTCGATGGGCGTGATTTTCTTGTATGGCAGAGAAATACGAGCGTCGGCAGCCTTAGCGCCTGGCAGGCCAACTATGGAATGCCCGGAGGCTTAGCGGCTTCGACCTCTGTGCCTGAACCGTCCGCTTGGATCATTGCACTAGCGACGTTGACTCTGTGCTGTTGCATCCGTTCGCGGCAGTCTTAGTGCGGGTTTGTTCTTATGAATGTCTTGTTTGTACGAAGAGGAATCCCTTCGAAAAGCATTTGCCGTTTTGCAATGAAACAGTTATCGAGAAACTCACTTGTCCGCGGTTTGGTTGCGGTCGTATTGCTGGTCAGTATCTTGGGTTGCGGCCAAGATGCACCCAAAGGCCCACCGCTCGTGCAAGTTAGCGGTATCGTAACGTTAAACGGCAAACCTCTTGCGACAGGAGGGACAGTATCGTATCGCGATTCGGGTGGAATTATACAGCCCTCGGGGAAAGTTGGCTCCGATGGCCACTACGAACTATTTACCGATAAGCGTCCTGGTGCGCCTGTCGGCAATTACAGAGTCCTAGTATTTGCATCAGAGAGCCCTGAGCAAGCCGCCGTTCATGGCGGTTTGCCTCGGCTCATTGTTCACAAGAAATTTATGGATCTTACGACAACTCCACTGCACCGCGAAGTCAAGGATGGCAATTCCAGTGGTGCGTACGACTTGCAAGTCACTGGCATCAACTAGTCATAGTGTTTTTCGCGGCCGCCGCATTGCTGCCGTATAAAGTGCTCTTCGCGAAGGATCTCATATGGTAAGACGCTCATCATTCAACCAGGGATTCACATTGGTAGAACTGCTGGTGGTGATTGCTATCATCGGCGTTCTCGTGGCGCTCTTGTTGCCGGCGATCCAGGCTGCCCGTGAAGCTGCGCGGAGGTCACAATGCTCCAACAATCTAAAACAGCTATCACTTGGCGTGTTGAACTTTGAGTCCAGTTTGAAGTGCATTCCATACAACCGAACGAGCGACTATCCAGGCTGGACGCCCGGTTGGGATAAGTGGGGTGACGCTGCTGGACCGGGTTCGCGCGCTTGGAGCTGGCTCGCGTCAGTCTTGCCATATATTGAACAAGGTGAAATCTCTAAGCAGGCTGGTGTTCCCGACACCTACTTCGGTCAAACGAAACTCGTCGAAACGACAATTGCTACGTTCTTGTGTCCGAGCGACGAAATAGGATCGCGAGGTCCTATACAAGGAAGGTCTCGCTACATGCGGGGAGTGGCGCTTATCGGGCTCACAAACTACGACGGCGTAATGGGAGCCAATTTCTGCTGGGGAGAATATGCAAACCCGCGGAATCCGTCTGAGCCCGGTGACTGCGAGCCGTGGCTGTGGGGCGACGGTGTATTGCCAATCATGGGCTGGGCCAATCCGATCGAGCTTCGCACAATTACCGATGGCACCACCAGGACGATCATGATTGGAGAGCAGGCATTCGAAGAAGCGCGCGCCACATGCGCTCTCACAACCTGCTACGGGTTGGGGTACGCGTGGGCACATTCGGTCGAGGCGTCAGCATCAGCATCAATGCCTCTCAATCTGCCTCGTCCCGAAGAAAGCCCGGACTATCAGAAACACATGGGCTTCTCCAGCCGACACCCGGGTGGTGTTGATTTTGCGTTAGTCGATGGCTCAGTTCGTTTTTTCAGTGAGGACATTTCGCTGGGAGTTCAACGGGCGATGGCAACAATCAAAGGTGACGAGCAACTTGTTGAATCTAATTAAGGATACAGAAAAGGGCATCAATTGGTGAGTCAATTCAAAGTGCGGTCCATTGCGTTTGTTTGTGTTGTAGCGGCAGCTACTAGTCACCTGTGGGCGGCGATTGACTTGCCATTCAAGCAAGTTTTCGATGGCCATTCAGTTCCTGATGGCTGGACGGTAGATCAAGCGGAAGGCAGCAGTGTTGTTGCTAAAGATGGGTTTCTGATCTTCGAATCGCCCGCTGATAAGTACGCGGTCGTGCGACACGAACTTGGAGCCGACAATGTCACAGTCACTGCCAGAATTCATGATGCCGCTACCTTGTTCGTGGCTTGGGACGATGGCACTTATATCGGAACGGGCAAAGTGTCGCCGACTCCGTTTGCCAGGTTTCATACGATCGAACGGCGGGAAGGCCAGACATCCGAAAGAGATCACACCGGTTGTAGCGGATCGGCCGCACACCTAATGCGGATCCAACTCGGCGAAGATTGCATTCGCTTCCAAGCTGGCAAAGGAGATGGTGACCCGCAGTGGCTTACTCTGCGAACGATCAAGCGTTCGCCACAGTATGCGGGGGCACCGAAGGTAATCGTCATCGGAAAAAATCTCGATGTCATAGCAAACAAAGAAATGCTCGTTGACACGGATTCAGTCGGTCGCGGCAATCGCGGCCTCTTAGCAAGCGTTGAGGTAGTGGAAACGCCGGTTAATGCTTTGCGGATAACTGAGGATGAACGCAGTTGGGGCGACACCAAGCGCCCCGACCCGGTCGCGGACTTACTCAAAAATAAAGATTCCGACCCAACATTCGAGGCTGTGGCACGCTTCCATCCGGAGATGAAGTTTAAGCGTGAAATCGTAGGTGTGCCAGGACAGGTTCACGACATTGGCATTGATAGGCTGGGGCGTATCGACAACAGTCCATGGGCGCCCCCGATCGCGTGGTTCGAGTTTGGCGAACAGAACGAGCCGCTTGCTACGAAGCCCGAAGAATTGCGACATCGATTGCTGGATGGCTACGTACCGATCGACACCATCACGACGACCAAGGGCAATTCTCAATATGAAATGGAAGTCTTTGGCTGGTCGAAAGATTTTAGCCCGACGAACGATCTGTACGGCTATGTAAAGCTCACGGTCTGGGCGGGTGGTGATTCGGCCGAGCTACCCACAAAGATCACACTCCGCGACAACACTGAGAAGCAGCATGTGTGGGAGGTCAAGCCATCGGACACGGGAATGCTGACCCTCTGCATTCGTTTTAAGCATCCCGATCCCTCGACCGTTGAGCAGATATCTCTCGACGAATACCTGGGACATCACGCAAAAGCCGAGCGAGCCTGGCGCGATCGAATTGCAAAGAGTGCGCCATTCGAAGTTCCAGACCCTCGCGTCAACGAAGCTTACCGTGCCTGGATTGCTTACTCACTGCTCAACGCCGATGTCATCAACGATTTTTGGGAAGTTCATGATGGCGCGGGCTTTTACGATATCGTGTTCGGACACAGCATGTCGCGCTATGCAACAGTGATGGATCAATATGGCCAAGGTGATTATGCCGCCAAGCTGCTTGCTACACAAATTCACTATCAACAGTCCAACGGTCATTACATGCAAGAATGTGGGTTGCCAGACCAGGGCGCTTTTGTCATGGCATTGGCTAACCACTATTTGATTGGCAAAGATGCCCAGTGGCTTGAAGATAACAAGGATGCCCTCACGAAAGGATGTGAATGGATTATCGAACGCCGTGGCGAAGCGCCGAACGAGGGGATGTGCCGCGGATTGATCAAGTTCCGTCCCTACAACGATTACAACGACCCGGTGTTCAATTACCTGGGTAATGTGCTTTGCTGCCAAGCCCTCGAAGAGTCGGCCAAAGCATTACGTGGTATTGGGGACGATAAATTCGCAGATCGCTACGCCGCTGAAGGCGCCGCCTACCGCAAGAACATCCTTGATTCTATGGACACCGCGACGATCGAGCACAATGGCGTGCAGATGATCCCCATCGAACCCGATACGCACCGGCTACTGAAACTGTCGAAGTACACTGGTGGCGAGTATTACGGGCTGGTTGCTGCTGACCTGATGGACACAAATTTCTTTTCTGTAAACGACCATCGTGCGAATCTCTATGTGAACATGTTGGAAAATCAGGGAGGCTTGGCGGCGGGAGTTTGTGAGTTTCAGGAAGGCATTGATCACGCTTATACGGGCGGCTATTTACAAAACTGCCTGCGCCGCGGCCAAATCGAGAAGATGTTGCTTGGTTTCTGGAGTTACATGGCTTACGGCATGACCCGCGACAGCTATTCCCCGGTAGAGGTAACGCTCTACAAATCAGGCGAAAATCACTATACGCTGCCGCACACTTATTCATGTACGCAGCAACTTAAGTTGCTACGGTTGATGCTGCTCCGCGAGGAAGGCGATGATTTGATCCTCACCCAAGGCATCCCTCGTGACTGGCTCTCAGCCGGCAAACGCATCGAAGTGCGGGAAGCACCAACATATTTTGGACCTGTGAGTTACTCGATCGACGTTGTCGATTCGAACGAGCTCAGAATGCATCTCGTTCCCCCCATGCGGGACGCACCGAAATCCATCAGCATCCATTTGCGGAATCCGCAGCACTTAAAGATCGCAGACGTCGACTCCAACGCGGGCGAGAATATTAAGTTCGACGACCAAGTTATTACGTTGAGCAACTCGACCGAACCGCTCGATTTGACAGTGAAGTTTAAATAATCCTTTACTTATCCCACTCGCCGATCATTCACGGCTGAATTTGCAAGGCCTGAGAACCGCGCATGAAATACCGAATCATGATTCTGGCACTCTTGCTATTGACTGCTATCAGCTCAATCGTGTCGGCTGACGATGGACCGAAACACGTGACGCTGGGAGATGAAAAGGAACCCACGGTCGAGTTGTGGCTTGCATCGTCGCTGACTCGCGTGTTTCCGAATACCAAGCCAGGGTCTACGAAATTAGAACTGTTAGCGGCTCGCAACGGCACAGTTTCGTTCCAGGCTTGCATTCGCAATGAACGTATATGGTCGCTGCTGGTAAACGGCACGATCGAAGGGGCTGCCGGTTTCGATTCAAAAGTGCGTTTGGTTGGCCTCGTGCCGATGCCTCACTTCACGCATAACACGCCGACTGAAGATCTCGATGGCCTCGATGCAATTCCGGGTCTAGTGCCGGATCCGCTCCTGCCGGAAACCGAGTTTCGCATCGGCCCCAGAGAGAGCCGAACCTATTGGATCACCCTTAAAATTCCTGCCGACGCCAAGCCGGGCAAACGTGATCTCAGGTTCAAGTTCATCCTGGGTGACCATAAGCAAGAGTTCGAATTACCACTCACGCTCGATATCAGTCCGTTCGTAATCGAGCCACGACGCGATTTTCATGTCATTCATTGGTGGCGCGGCGAAGCGAATTGGGACTACTTTAAGACGGGCATGTTTGAAGATCCACGGTGGTGGGACATCACACGCGGCCAGTTGGAAAACATGCTCGCCCACGGCAGCGATGTCAGCTACGTTCCCTTGTTTTTCGACCGTCGTGAAGTGTTTAAAAGGCCTTGTCAACTACTGGTGGTCGAGGAGCCGGAACCGGGTAAATACAAGTTCGACTGGACCGAAGTGAAGCGGTTCACTGACATGTGTAAGGGAATTGGTTTCCGTAAATTCGAGTGGTCCCATTTGTGGATCTACTGGGGCGTGGAGAACCCGGTGCGGATTTACAAGAAAGAGGGCGATAAGTTCGTGATGCTGTGGCCAGAGGATGAACCGGCGCTCGGCGAGACGTACCTCAATTTCCTCCGACAGTTTCTGCCGTCGTTTCACGATTTTCTGGTGCAGGAAGACCTGTTGGATGACTCTTACTTTCATCTCTCCGACGAGCCAGGCGAAGGTCAGCACGTTATCAATTATAGGGCCGCTCGCAAAGTGCTCCACGAGCTTGCGCCCTGGATGAAGGTGATGGACGCCCTGAGCAACATCGAATACGGCCGGCAGGGGCTCACGGATATTCCAGTACCTCTGGTGGATTCGGCGCAGGCCTATATCGATGCAGGGATTCCGCATTGGGTCTACTATTGCTGTGTGCCGAACGGCAAGTGGCTCAATCGGTTTCTCGATACGCCGCTACCGAAAATCCGCATGTCCGGTTGGCTGTTCTATCACCTCAAGGCAGAGGGCTTTCTGCACTGGGGCTTCAACTATTGGCACATGATGGCCCGTGAAGACATTGGCGATCCGTACAAGGATTCATCGAACGGCGATTGGCCGTGGATTCCTTATGGCGATCCCTTTGTCGTCTACCCAGGCAAGGATGGCGAAACACTCGATTCGATCCGTTGGGAAGTCTTTGCCGAGTCGCTGCAAGATTATGCGATTCTGCAAACGGCGGGAATCAAGCCGGATGATCCCATGTTCGCCGAGTTGAAGAGCTACGCGGAATTTCCGCGCAGCGAAACCTGGATCAATGACACGATTGCCAAAATACTCAAGTCTCCGGCCAAATCGAATTAAGTAGAGCGAAATGAAAATCATTAAATCAGGCGGACACCGACTCTTTGAAAACGATCCCGAAACGGCACGAGTCGTTTCCAAGATGCTGTTGGATCTCGAACGGCACGGCATGGATGCGGTCCGCAAGTACAGCCAACAGTTCGACGACTGGAATCCAGATTCCTTCGAATTGAGCGGCGCGGAGATTGCCGAAGCGATCAAGACATTGCCGCAGCAGGTGGTCGAAGACACCGACTACTGTCAGACGAACGTCCGTAATTTTGCCAAAGCGCAACTCTCGACGTTACTGCCGCTGGAAGTCGAGATTCGGCCCGGAGTGACGCTCGGGCACAAACACATCCCGGTCCGTGCCGTAGGCAGCTATATTCCCGGTGGCCGCTACCCGATGTTCGGTTCGGCGCAGATGAGCATCATTCCGGCGAAAGTGGCCGGCGTAAAAACGGTGGTCGCTGCCACGCCGCCCGTCAAAGGCACGGGCTATTTTCCTGCAACCATCAACGCCATGAAGAATGCAGGGGCCGACCGCATCTTTATCGTCGGCGGTGTGCCGGCAATGGCGTTGATGGCCTTTGGCCTCGGCGGCTGTGAGCCAGTGGATGTGCTCTGTGGGGCCGGCAACAAGTTTGTTGCTGAAGCCAAGCGGCAGTTGTTTGGCCGCTGTGGAATCGATCTCCTGGCCGGGCCGACGGAGATTCTGGTGATTGCCGATGACTCGGCCGATCCGGCGCTCGTGGCCTGCGATCTGTTGGGACAGGCAGAGCATGATCCGAACTCGGGCATCTGCCTCATTGCGCTTAGCGAGGCGTTTGCTAAGGCGACACTTACTGAGTTGGAGTCGCAACTTGCGGTGCTGCCGACACGGGAGATTGCGGCTCTGTCGTGGCGTGACCACGGCATCATCTATGCCGCCGACTCGGCTGATGAAGCGATCGCGCTGTCGGACGACTATGCTCCCGAGCACTTGGAGTTACATGTTGCCGACCACGAGTATTACGCCGAGCGGCTCACGAACTACGGCTCGCTGTTCATCGGTGAAGAAACAACCGTCGCTTACGGCGATAAGTCGATAGGCACAAACCATATCCTGCCTACCAGTCGCGCTGCGCGCTACACGGGGGGTGTATGGGTTGGTAAGTTCCTTAAAACTTGTACCTACCAGAGGATGTCGCCGGCCGCGAGTCGCGAAGTCGGGGCGGTTACGGAACGACAATGCAATATGGAACGGATGTTAGCCCACGCCATCACGGCGCGCGTACGGATAGAGCGCTTCGCAACTGCGCCTTAATCTTTCAGAAATTCCATATAAACTCGGCCGAGGTCGCAATTTTGGACCACTTACCGTTTCGATTGACCGGCAAAATTGCGTTTGTTACCGGTGCAGCGACCGGCTTGGGCGCCGCGATCGCAGTGGCACTTGCCAAAAGTGGGGCGAATGTTGCGATCGGCGATAAATCTGGTAACTCGCTGCAAGAAACAGCAGCGGCGATCGAATCGCACGATCGCCGCGTCCTGGAACTTGAACTCGATGTCCGCGACCTTGAACGCCTTCCGGCCGCAGTCAGAAATATTGAACAACATTTCGGGGCGCTAGATATTTTAGTGAACAACGCGGGCATCAATCGACCATCGGCCGGCCTTGACGTGACCACCGATGAATGGGACGACCATTTTGCCACGAATGTGAAAGGTGGCTTCTTTCTGGCGCAAGCAGCAGCCCACGGGATGATCGAACGAGGTAGCGGACGCATTATTTTCATTTCGAGCCAATCTGGATTGATCGGCATTCCGGGACAGCCAGTGTATTGCGCGACGAAAGGCGCGGTAAATCAGCTCGTGCGAACGCTTGGTGTCGAGTGGGCGAAGTCAGGCATCACCGTCAACGCGGTTGCACCGACATTTGTTGAAACGAATCTCACACGGCGGCGACTCGAAAACCCTGAGTTCCATCAATTTGTGCTTGGCAAAATACCGATTGGCCAACTTGCCACGCCTGACCAGGTCGCCGCGGCCGTCGTTTACCTTGCGAGCGACGAAGCCGCCATGGTGAATTGTGACATTCTAAGAGTCGATGGTGGGTGGACAGCATGGTGAGCGACCGAAAAATCTGGTTTCAACTAATGCTAACGAGAGTAGCTTTAAGTGCGATGATGTTTATGGTCGTCGGGGCACAGCACTTAGCTGCCGACGAATCGGCAAACAACCGAGCTGAAGTAGCAACCTATCGCAATCCGATTCTCGATCAAGGTTCGATGGCCGATCCGCACGTCTTAAAAGTCGATGACAAGTACTACATGTACCCTACCTCGCACGGGCGCGGCTTTGACGTCTTCGTCTCCGATGACCTAGTCGACTGGAAGAACCAAGGCACAGTGTTCCATGATCCACGTGGTGGGGCATGGGCGCCCGATGTATTTCACGCGCAAGACGGCAAGTTCTATCTCTATTACACCGACGATATGCCCGACAAACGCGAGTTTCTGGACAAACAAATCGGTGTGGCAGTGGCCGACAGTCCACTTGGGCCGTTTGCCGACCGCCAAGTGCTTGAGGCTAATTCGATCGACGCCCATCTATTTGAGGACACCGACGGAAGGTTGTACCTCTACTATGTGTATCTTAGAGAGGGCTTCCGCATCTTGGTGCGGCCCATGGCCGACCCACTTACGCCTGCGGGCCAGCCCGTCGAGCTGATTCGTCCTACAGAACCCTGGGAACGCGCGAGCGGTCATGTCACTGAGGGTCCGTTCGTAATCAAACGTGGCGGTACATACTACCTCACCTATTCCGGCACCGGTGCCGACTCGCCCAACTACGGAATTGGCTACGCCACGTCGAAAACACCCACCGGCCCATTCACGAAATATGCCGGCAATCCGATCGTAAAGCGGACCCCGGATATCCATGGACCAGGCCATCACTCGATTGTCAAAGGTCCGCGTGGCGATCTGTGGATGGTGTATCACCAGAAGCGGAATTCAGCAATCAATTTTGACCGGTACTTGGCGATAGACCCGATTTGGTTTGATGACGGCGGCGTGTTGCACGCCAAGGTAACCAAGGGAACGGCTGAGTCGGCTCCGTAAATCTGCAAATTCACGACTTGGATCACTTACACGAAAGGTAAAACTGATGTTGCTTCGACGAAATTTCTCTCAGGGTGTCCCCTGTGTTGTTTTGTTGACAGTTGCGACGTTCATCTTCTTTTCTGCGGCGCTCAATGCCGCTGAACGTTGGACACCAGAACAGGCCAACGCTTGGCACGCTAATCAGCCGTGGCTCGTTGGCTGCAATTTCGTGCCCAGTACCGCAATCAATCAGCTCGATATGTGGAACGACTTCGATCGTGCGACGATCGAGCGTGAATTAGATTTGGCCGAATCTATCGGATTCAATACCGTGCGAGTCTTCTTGCATGACATTTGCTGGCGCGAAAACAAAGAACAATTTTTTGATCGCGTCGATGAGTTTCTGAGCATCTGTACAAAGCACAAGATCCGACCGCTCATAGTGATCTTCGACGGCGTATGGGATCCCGACCCACGGCCGACCTTGATCCACCAATTACGACCAGGCGTTCACAACAGCGGGTGGGTCCAAAGTCCGGGTCGCGTGATTCTCGCTAATGATGAAAAGCAGGAGCAACTCAAGCCCTACGTGATCGATGTACTTAAGAGATTCGGCACGGACGAGCGAATCCTCGGCTGGGATCTGTTCAATGAGCCGGACAACCCAAATGGAGGAAGTTATGGCCCGCTCGAACTGAAAGACAAGGATGCTGCCGCGGCCAAGCTGGTTCTGCGATCGTTTCAATGGGCTCGTGAAGTTGGACCATCGCAACCACTGACTGTTGGCGTGTGGCATGGCGACGACTTTAGCGATCCAGCCAAGCTCAACGAAACGCAAAAGGCCGCATTGGAATTGAGCGACGTGATCTCGTTTCACAATTACTCTGGTCCCGAATCGATGGAGTACAACATCAAGCAGCTGAGCGCTTACGGACGTCCCTTGCTGTGTACGGAATTCATGGCTCGCGGTAACGGGAGCACATTCGAGGCTATTTTGCCTATTCTGAAACGTGAGAAGGTTGGTGCCTATTGTTGGGGTCTTGTCGATGGCAAGTCACAAACGAAATACCCTTGGGCTACTTGGCAAACCCCAGAGCTTGGAGAGCCTGACCCCTGGCACCACGATATCTTCCACACTAGCGGCGAACCCTATCGCAGCTCCGAAGTCACGATGATTCGAAAGTTGACTTCGCAATTGACCCATCCAACGTCGAAGTAAGACCGTTTTCGGAGAGTCTCCCTTATGCGAAGTAAGTCTCAATGCAGTGGTAACCATGGGCGTCGACTTCGTATAGAGCGGCTGGAGCCCCGACTGGCGCTCGATGCATCGGCACTACGGATCACCGAATTTGTCGCATCAAACGACGATGGTTTGCTCGACTCGGATGGCGACGCGTCTGACTGGCTCGAAATATTCAATTCGGGCGATGATACGGTCGACCTTTCTGGCATGTATCTCACGGACAGCCCCAGCAATTTGCGCCGCTGGCGTGTGCCGGTTGGTGTGGCGATGGAGGCGGGAACGTATTTGGTCGTCTTCGCGTCGAACAAAAACGGCATGCGCAGTGGCGAATTGCACACGAACTTCGCGCTCTCCGCTGATGGCGAGTTTTTGGCGCTGGTCAATACAAATGGCACGACGATCATTGACCAATTCGCGCCGAGCTTTCCGACCCAGTTCGAGGATGTCTCTTACGGCCGCGCGATGGCAGCTGTCGGTGCCACGACGTCGCTCATCACGACCGGAGCAGCGTCCACAGCAATCGTTCCGTCGAGCGATGCCATTGGAGCGGATTGGCGTGAAGCCGACTTCGACGATTCGAGCTGGCCAATTTCCGGCCCAACTGGCCTAGGGTACGAGAATAGCCCAACAGATTCCATCAATTTCACGAGCCAGATTCAAACTTCGATCCCTAGCGGCACGGCCTCAGCATACGTTCGCGTGACATTCAACTTATCGTCGCTCGCTGACATCGGAAGGCTGACTCTAAGAATGAAGTACGACGACGGGTTTGCGGCCTACATCAATGGCGTGCCCATCGCCGAAGTTAACACTCCGGAAACACTGCAATGGGATTCGGCTGCATCGGCAGCGCACGCCGATTCGTCTGCTTTAGTGTTCGAAAACTTCGATGTCAGTGCAGCTATACCGGCACTACGAATCGGAGAGAACGTCCTCGCGATTCACTCGCTAAACCAGCCAACGGGCAGTGACATGCTCTTGGTCCCCGAATTGGTCGCCCGTGGAAGTTCGATTGCCGCGCCCGTGAAACTCGGCTACTTTGCAACTCCCACTCCGGGCTACGGCAATGGGAACAACGTGCTCGGTTACGCCGCCGAACCGACATTCAGCGTGCCCCACGGTTTCTACGAGTCGACACAGAACGCTGCAATCTGGACTTCGACTCCCTCAGCTATCATCGTGTACACGACAGATGGATCCACGCCGGAAGCCAGCACCAGCCTCACAGTCACCAACGGCACGCTCTACACGGGGCCGATTGCGATTTCTAGCACGACAACGCTCCGTGCCCGCGCCTTCAAACTCGGCTTTGAACCTTCGTTTGTAGAAGCGAGCACATATCTATTCCTTGACCACGTTATTCAGCAATCGCCGCTAGGCCAAGTTCCCGCTGGCTGGCCCGCAAACGCCGCCGTCAACGGCCAAGAAATGAACTACGGCATTGATCCCGATATCATCGCACTCTATGGTGCTGAGGCCGTCAAAAACTCATTGAGCTCATTGTCGGCAATCTCAATCACCACGGACTTGGCAAATTTGTTCGATCCAGTGACAGGAATTTATGTCAACGCGCTTAACCGCGGCATTTCGTGGGAGCGATTGGTGAATGTTGAACTGATCCAACCGGATGGCACTGTTGGATTCGAAGTGAACGCTGGGCTGCGAATTCGAGGCGGCTACGGCAGGAACGATTTCAATCCAAAGCACGCCTTCCGTCTCTATTTCCGCAGCGACTACGGCGACGGCAAACTGGAATTTCCCGTCTTCGGCGATGAAGGAACAGATGAATTCGACGTGCTCGATCTGAGAACGGAAAGAAATTATTCCTGGTCAAGCGACGGCGACTTGCAGAATACGTTTGTTCGTGAAGTATTCGGCCGCGACACCCAAGGCGATTTGGGAAGCGAGCATACTCGCAGCCGCTATCATCACCTGTACATTAACGGCGTCTATTGGGGCATCTACATGACCCAAGAGCGCGTCGAAGAATTCTTTAGCGAAACCTACTTGGGAGGCGATGCAGACGACTACGACATCCTCAAGGCAGACATCTTCGACTTAGGCCGTACGGAAGTGTCCGAAGGAAATGACGTCGCCTGGCGTCAACTGTTCGATTATGGAGATGCCCTGGCTTCCAATCCGATTGCAAATGCGAATCTCTATTGGACCATGCAGGGCCGCAATCCTGACGGCTTGCGGAACGCGCAATTGCCGGTGCTCTTGGACCCGGAAAACCTGGCTGACTTCATGCTAGTGATTTTCTACACAGGTGGGTTCGATACGGGGCTCTCACGCTTCTTTGGCGACAACATCGCTAACAATTGGTTTGGCGTGTACAACCGCGAAGCGGCAGACAAGGGTTTTCAATTTTTCATTCACGACAACGAGCACTCACTCGGCGCCGATTGGCCGACGATACATGGTTCACAACTCGTCAACCGCGTCGGGCCCTTTAACAACGGCAACCAAAGCAATTTCGCACAATTCAATCCACAATATTTGCATCAAGACTTGCTCTCCTCGCCTGAATATCGCCAGCTATTCATCGACCGCGTTCAGCAGCACTTTTTTAACGGTGGCGCGCTCACTGTGGGCGAGAATCTGACCCGTTTTCTTGAACGCGTCGCCGAAGTCGAACCAGCGATTATCGCCGAGGCGGCCCGTTGGGGCGATTCGAAGACTTCGCCGCCACTTAATAAATCGCATTGGCAAAATGAAATCGACTGGATCGTCAATACATATTTCCCGATGCGAAGCGACTGGGTCCTCAACCAGCTGCGTGCCGCCGGTCTGTACACGACTTTTCCCGCACCGACATTCAGCAATTTCGGCGGCACAGTGCCGCAAAGCTATCCTCTCTCGATCACCACTTCGACAGGCACGATTTACTATACGACGGATGGCATGACGGATCCTCGACTATTAGGCGGGGGAATCAATCCCGCGGCGAGTGTGTACACGGGTGCCGTGACACTCACCGGCGACGTTACGGTGAAGGCACGCGCGCGCACATCTTTGGGCGTCTGGTCGGGTCTTGTCCAAGCAACTTTTAATGTGCAAAGCTTGTCCGGTGACTTCGACAACGATGGAGATGTCGATGGCCGCGACTTTCTCGCTTGGCAGCGCGGAGGAAGCCCTTCTCCACTCAGCAGTGCCGACCTGACAACTTGGCAGAGCAATTACGGTTCTGTGGCCCCCGTGGTCGTCACAGAAGTCACAGCGCTCGCGGCAGACGATAAAGCATTCGCAGGTTGGTGGCTAATGATGCCGCCAAGCCAATTGTCGGCACTTCCAGCGATGGAGGTGATTGCTGATGAAGCCTTTCGAGAATCGTGGAGCAATGATTCACCCAATAGCCCCGTCTTTTCAAGCACGACGGACGACAGCGGCAGGGAATTTGTACCACACTGCAGCGTTGATGAATTGGCAAGCGAAGTCGAAGTATTCGACGCCGTCTTCGCGGAATGGGAAAGCGTGCTGTAGGAATTCATCAAGCCACAAAGTTCGAAACCATCAAACTCCGTATTTGTTGACTCAGGCGACTGTCCAATCGATCCCGGCCAACTTCAAGTTAGGATGCGCCTGAAGATGGCGCTGGAATCGGTCGGAACGCCAAAATAGCGAGCCAATTTGGTCACCGTCAGCAACTCTCCTATCTCAAGGTTCCTGATAACCGAGGTAAACCCGTGCGTTACTGAATTCCTCCGATAACGCGCTCCCCAAAAGGGCATATGTCTACCAAAAACACTGCCATATAGTTACAGTTACAGACTTTACGCCGACATTCCCGTAAAAGCCCTTGGACTTACATTGGCTGCCAATTGCCCCACAACTTACAAAAAAGTGCCATAATATATGGCTCCACATTATAAGCGTGGCGGCATATCTTTTCAAAACTGCCGATGGAATAAACTTACAAAATTCGAACAAATTTGTTGACTCCCCCCTGAGCGGTTGCTACGATCGAACTTGAGATGGGCACGCAGCTGCGAGTGTAGAGGCCTGCTCAGCAAGTTACCTGAAGCGACTAAGGAATAAGAAAAGAGGTTAGTTAGACGGGAAGTGTAGCAAGTTACGATCTAAAACTGTTGGGAGGTGCTTCTAATGAATTTGAAGTTTTCGAAGGGGTGTAGTGTCCTATTTTTCTCCATGCTTAGCGCGGCTATCACACTGGTTACCGCTGATGCGCTAGCGGCATCCGAAAATTTGGACTTCGAGCCACCCAGTTATTCGGTTGGCTCGGTTTTGGGGCAAAACGGCTGGTTTTGGAATGGTTACAGCGTTGCTCAGGATGGTGTCTTTACCGTTTCTGATGACTCGCCACTTGGTGGTATCCAGTCGTTGCGATTCGAGCGATCAAGCCAAGCATTAAGCGACATTTCTCTCGCCAATGTAATTGCAGCCAAGCGCGGAGCTGGCACCGACCTGCAGGTATCCTATCTCTACAGCGCGGGTGCAAATAGTTTAGGCGGCCTGTTCGTGGGTCCAGACGGAGTCAATGGATGGTCGCCGGCATTTGTTCAATTTCTACCGGACGGTACAGTTTTGTACGGAGAGAATTTCGGCGTATTCAGCTTTGTTGGACTCACCTATGCCGCAGATGATTTGATTTCGGTCAAGTATGAGATGGACTTCACGGATGATCCGTCCGGGATCGGTGTAGTGACGTACCGATTCAACAATCTAACGTCCGGTGCGCCAGAGTATGTTGCGACAAAGAATTTCTTTGCAGGCTGGGGGCCAGAAGGGCCGAACGGTGAGTATCTCGTTGACGTTTCGGTCGTAGGTCGTCTAGGTATCGGCCGGATCGACGATATTCAACTCTCGGCCATCCCGGAGCCGGGAACGCTCACGGGTCTAATCACCACTGTTGTGGCGGCTATGGGGTTGAATCGTCGCCGCAAATGACTCGCAAGCCGCGACATATACACCGAGCATTGTGCTCCGAAGAGATTTCGCGCGATTCATTTTTGCAAAATCGCAATTGCGGGCACCTGGAAACTGATTCAGGTGTCCGCAATTCGCTAGAATGGGATTGCAATTGGACGGAATTAAATCCCGTACTTGAAGCAATACACCTTTTTTACATTCCTCCGCCGCAACCTTGCCAAGGTGGCGAGTACAGTTTTAGCCCGAACCACTCTGGCTTCTATAACAGTAGCGGAGACCGCAGCCGTACGTCGCGGCTGGTAACGCTTTCGAGTGTACTGAATCGCACCCTTGCCCGTCGCCGCATTGAGGATATAGATCTAGCCGACACCTTCGGGGATTTTCATCAGAAATAATCTCTCGTTTGCCATCTACCTTCCGGAAATGAACGGTGCTTGACTCATCTCATTAGGGTCGAACTCGATGTTGCGAGCTTCACTGGCCATTTTAACTAGTAACAGCTGCCAACAACAAAAGAAGCAATTTCATGGTGTTTCCCCTACAGAAAACTTGAAAGAGTCACAGACGATTTCATTCTTCGGGATCATCACGTCGTATTCGCCCGCTTCGAGTTTTCCGATCGGAATTAACGCGAAGTGGGGCACACTTGCCCTCTGTCCAAAATTGCGTTTTGGAAAGGTGTAACTCACATCGATTCGATGTCCTTCAACCTTCACGGAATCCAGAGTCATTTCCAGTGGACCGATACGAGTGAAGAAGAATAGCCACAGTCTGTCATCATCCTCCAACTTCTGCGGCTCGGCTCCATCTGCGATAGCCCAGGACTTTCGGACAGTGGCGGGAGCCGGAATAATGGTTCTCGAAGGAGGTCCGATAGATGGACATACAAGCGAAGCAACAGCGGCCGACGTACAGCGATGAGTTTAAGCGAGATGCGGTGCGTCTGGTA
>NZ_JBGSQY010000022.1:0-202910 GCF_041737835.1 Bythopirellula sp.
TAAGTTCGCAGTCGCTGCTTACCCAACGTGTGGGCGACCTGCAGAATTCGCTTCGGAGACTTGCTCGTCTGGGACATGCCTTCCACTACGATGACACGAAAAGCATTGTTTAGCTAGCAGGTGAGGGTTTTCGACAGAGCAGGTTAAGACAGATATTTCTTGACAGGCCATTTGTAAAGAACCACAATTCAGCCTATCCACACCAATCCTGGCTGTTCGTGAAATCACCTGGATCAAGCACTTGGGATTCGAGAAATCCATGATCAATAAATATCTTGTTATCGCTCTCGCGGGATTGATTTTTACGTTTGATGTTGAAGTTAGTTCTGCCCAAGTTTCATCGTCCTGGAACGGCACAACGGGCAATTGGTCCGACGCTACGCGGTGGAGCACCGATCCCTTGTTTCCCAACAACGGCAACGGGGAGAACGACTACAACGCCGTCATCAACGGCGGCACGGTGACGCTTGATCAGGAGATTGAGATCGAGGGACTGGCACTTGATAACGCAACAATCAATGGTGACTTCGATTTAACTCTGAAGGATATGTCGAATTGGTCCAGTGGCACGATGGAGGGTAGTGGCGTAACGACGATCGGTTCGGAGGGGAGCCTGGCGATGATTGGCGTTGATCAAACGCGTAATCTTAATCGAATTCTGGTGAATGACGGCTCAACGACATGGACGGGCGGTAATCTCAGCTTGGTCAACGGCACGTTCCAGAACAATGCGGAGTTTTTGGTTGATGCTTCTTTAAGTGATCTGTTCATTTACAGCCAGGCCGGCACGAATGCGTTTAACAATGCGGGCACGTTCACGAAGACGGGAGCTGGCACAGTCACGTTTGTCCGCTATGGCGGTACCTTCACGTTCAACAACTCGGGAACCGTTGATGTCCAAGAAGGTAGCCTCTTATTGCTTGGTGGCGACCACACCGGGACCTTCACCGGAGCGGTAGGAACATCCCTCCAATTCGGTGGGAATCACAACTTCGCCGCTGGGGCTGATATCTCTGGAGGAATGAACGTTAACTTCTCAGGAGGGACGGCAACGCTCGACAGTCAACTGACGACCACCGGCACGGTCAATATCCAGGGGACGGTGGCCATCGAAGCAGGGCATCTGGAAGCGCCGACTGTGAATCTCAGCGGTACTGTGACCGGTTCGGGAGATTGGGATGTCGATGACGATCTCAATTGGACGTTAGGCACGATGGCTGGTAGTGGCGTAACGACGATCGGTTCTGAGGGAACCCTTGCGATCATTGGCAATCAAACCCGTAATCTTAATCGAATACTGGTGAATGACGGCTCAACAACATGGACGGATGGTAATCTCAGCTTGGTCAACGGCACGATCCAGAACAATGCGGATTTTTTGGCTGATGCTTCCTCAAGTGATATGTTCATTTACAGCCAGGCCGGCACGAATGCATTTAACAATGCGGGCACGTTCACGAAGACGGGAACTGGCGCAGTCACGTTTGTCAGCTATGGCGGTACCTTCACGTTCAACAACTCGGGAACCGTCGATGTCGAAGAAGGCAGCCTCTTATTGCTTGGTGGCGACCACGCCGGGACCTTCACCGGAGCGGTGGGAACCACGCTCCAATTCGGTGGCAATCACAACTTCGCCGCTGGGGCTGATATCTCTGGAGGAATGAACGTTAACTTCTCAGGAGGGACCCATAACTTCAATGGCACCCTCGACACCACGGGCACGGTTAATGTCGGCTCGGGCGGAAGTTTTCAGCTTAATGGCGGCATGCTTAAGGCCGAAGAGATGACTTTCAGCGGGGGCTCGGCCAGTTTTTCTGGTGGACGCGTGGCCGTGGGGACGATTCATGGAAATTTGGGTGTCCAGGGGGCAACGGTCTCCCCGGGCGGGCCAGGCAACATCGGTACGACGAACGTCGTCTATGGTTCTGTACTCCCGAATTACAGTCCCAGTTCGACGAGCACGCTGGAGATTGATTTCGCCGGTCTCGACTCATTCGACCAACTGAATGTGGAAGGGATCGCTTATCTAAATGGCACGCTTGATCTTTCCTATTTGCCCGAGCTAGGGGAATTGAATAATCAGACTTTCCGAATCTTGACGGCAAGCAGTATTGTCGGAACGTTCGATACCCTGCAGGGGAACCTGTTCGACAATGGGACGGTGATGCCCATTTATGGCGACGACTATGTCGATCTTTTAGTATCGTTTGATCCCCCACCAGCCCCCACTCCCGTGCTCAACGAAGTGCGGAAGCTTACGGCCTCCGATACGGCTTTCGACGACGCTTTCGGTCGCCATGTAGCTATCAGTGGCAATATCGCCATTATTGGTGCGCGGCGAGATGATACTGATGTAGACGACTCGGGCTCCGCTTATCTCTTCGATGTGACCACGGGCCAGGAACTTTTTAAGCTCACCGCTTCCGACGCTGGGGAAGGAGATCTATTCGGTGCGTCAGTGGCAATCGATGGCAACGTCGCGATCGTGGGTGATCCTTATTCAGACTCCGCTTATCTCTTCGATGTGACCACGGGCCAGGAGCTTTTTAAGCTCGCCGCCTCCGATGCTGCTGAGTTGAATTTTTTTGGCGAATCCGTGGCAATCGATGGTAACGTCGCGATCGTAGGTGCTTTTGTAGATGATTCCGCGGGACAAGATTCAGGATCAGCTTATCTGTTCGATGTCACGACGGGAGAGCAACTCTCGAAACTCATGGCGTCTGACCCCGAATTTGCCGATTACTTCGGATTTTCCGTCGCCCTTAGCGGCAACATTGCAGTTGTGGGTGCACCCACCGGCTTCATAGATGGGGGTCTGGGTGCGGCGCATGTATTTGATGTCACGTCAGGTGAGGAGTTGTACCAACTTATCACCTCCGATGCGTACGAGAGTCAATCCGCCGAATTTGGCTATGCTGTAGCAATCGACGGCAACAAAATCATTGGGGGGAGCTACTATTTGGAGGCAGCCTATATTTTCGAACTCCCACTCCCTGGCGATCCCCTCTCAGGTGATTTTGACGGCGATGGGGCTGTCGGCGGTCGAGATTTCTTGTTGTGGCAGAGAAACCCGAGCGTCGGGAATCTGGCCGATTGGCAGACAAATTATGGTGAGGGTTCACTCACGGCAAGCGTCACCGTGCCGGAGCCTACGAGTTTGCTATTGTCTGTTGCTTTATTCGCGGGTGTCGCACTACGGCGGAAGTAATAGCCCTCACCAGGATGTTGCGGCTATAGAAGCAAGCGATTGCGACGGCCCGATGACCCTGTGATTAAGAACAAATTCTTTTCTAAACGAATGTACTTGTCAGCATGCCCCGCTAACACATGGCATATCTCTCTGGCACGGAATCAGTTGTCATTCTTTGAAAGTCCTATCGCTGACGGATTATTTCAATCTGCTGGTCCCTGAAGTCCACCTCCCCCCTTCCCCATAGCCCCTGGGTTTCTCCTTTCGTGGCAGGTATGATGGGGGGTATGCGGCCGTGGTGTTGTCGCTCTCCCTTTCGACCATGAGCCAGCGCGATGACTCCTCGCAAAAAAATCAGCCCCAAAAAATCTCAACAGCGAACCTTCGGCAAAAAAGCGCCGGTGCGCGGCAAACGTCCCGACGCGCGGCCCAGGCGGCGGACCGTCTCCACGCCTCCCTCCGATTTGCCCGGTGAGCGGCTGCAAAAGTTTCTCGCAGCGGCGGGGATCGCCAGTCGTCGCGAGGCCGAGCAGATCATTCTGGAAGGCCGGGTGCAAGTCGACGGCCAAGTCGTGACCGAACTCGGCACGCGGGTGGAACCTGCCAAGCAAGAAATCTTCGTCGACGGACAAAAGATTGGCAAAGTGAAGCACGTTTATTACGCCGTCAATAAACCGACCGGGATCGTGTGCACGGCCAACGATCCCTCGGGCAGGCCGCGCGTGATCGATTTGCTGCCGCCCGACGTGGGCCGCGTGTACAACGTCGGCCGCCTCGACATGAGCAGCGAAGGGTTGATCCTGGTGACCAACGATGGTGACCTAGCCAATCTGCTGACCCATCCCCGGCATGGCGTGCGGAAGTATTACGAAGTCCACGTGGCGGGCGAACCGGGGCCGGACGTGTTGTCGCAATTGCGGCGGGGCGTGCATCTGGCGGAAGGATTTGTGAAGCCGGTCGACGTGCGCTTCAAAGGCAAGAAAAAAAATAGCGGCGTGCTTGAAATGGTCCTCGACGAAGGACGCAACCGCGAAGTGCGGCGGCTGTTAGCACGCGTGGGACACAAAGTGCAGCGCTTGATTCGCGTTGCCGTCGGACCGATTCGCCTGGGCGAGCTTCCCAAGGGAGCATCGCGCATGCTGACTCCGGAAGAAGTTCGCAAACTGCGCGCGGCCGTCAGCGAACAACCGGTCGCGCGGAAACGGGCCCCCTCCCCTGCCGGCCAGGATGACGTCAAGAAACTGGCCGAGGTCGCGCGCGAACGTAAGCGCAAGGCAGCGATGGGTAAGGCCACCAAAGGTTCGGCCCCAGGAGCTCGTAAGGGAGCCAAGAAGCAAGGGGCTGGTCCCAGTGGCTCGAAGAAACCGAGCGGATTTGGACGGCCGCGAAAGCGAGGTTCGCGTTGAGCACCGCAGGATGCGACTCACAATCGAATACTCTGGCTGCGGCGTACTATGCCGACCGCGCGCGGCAATATCGCGTAACGATTACCCTGAATGAATGCTTAGCGCGGAGCACCTACCGCGTGCGATTCGAGTGTCCCGAGCTGGCCGCGACGATCGTGCCGGGGCAATTTCTGATGGTGCGGTTGCCGCACGATAACGACCCGCTGCTGGGGCGGCCGTTCGCACTCTACGACACGGTGCTCGATGCGGGTGGCACGCCGATTGGAGTCGACGTCGTCTATTTGGTCGTCGGCAAGATGACCAGCCAGCTCGCCCACTATCAGCCCGGGCAGCAGCTCGACGTCTGGGGACCGCTGGGGAACGGTTTTTCTGCGGAGCCGGTCGAGCATCTGGTGATGGTCGCGGGAGGAATCGGTCAAACACCGTTTCTCGCGCTGGGGCGCGAATTTTTGGGCAAACGTTCATACGGATTGGGGGAACGCACCGTTTCACCGGCCCAGAAGGTGACGCTGTGTTACGGCGTGCGGACCAAAGATTTCCTGTCGGGGGCCGAAGATTTCCGCGCGTGTGGTATCGACCTGTGGATCGCCAGCGACGATGGCAGCGTGGGGCATCATGGCTTGGTCACGGAAGTCTTGGAGCAAGTGCTCGACACGCAGACCGCGACTTCCACACGCATCGCCTGCTGCGGGCCCGAGCGGATGATGGAAGCCGTGGCGGGCATCGCGCGGGTGAAGAATGTGCCGTGCGAAGTGTCGCTCGAAACCCCGATGGCCTGCGGCATCGGCATCTGCTTCAGCTGCGTCGTGAAGACCGAACAACCCAGTGGCGACTGGGACTACAAACGCACGTGCGTCGAAGGCCCGGTGTTCGACGCGCGGAAGATTGTTTGGTGAAGCTCGCGGCAGAGCTTGTTCCGCCTTGCACTCACATATTGAAACCACCGGCTTGCGCCGGCGGCTCTTGGTGGCAAACTTAGGCTGTCAGCGAACTTAGGCGCTGGCCTTTGCCGTTTTGATCTTCTTGATCGAAGCCGAGAGGCGCGACTTCAAGCGCGAAGCTTGATTGTCGTGAATCACATGCTTCGAGGCTGCCTGGTCGAGCTTCTTGGTGGCCAGGATGAATTCCTGCTCACTGGTGGCGACGTCGCCTGCCAGGATGGCGGCACGTACCTTACGGATTTGAGTCCGGAGCGTGGACTTGATGGTGCGATTGTGGGCACGACGATCGATGCTCTGACGCAAACGCTTCTTGGCACTGGCTGAATTGGGCATGTTGACTGATTAACAACGGGACTGCGGATTACTGTT
Source organism: Bythopirellula sp. (assembly GCF_041737835.1). Lineage (NCBI taxonomy): Bacteria > Pseudomonadati > Planctomycetota > Planctomycetia > Pirellulales > Lacipirellulaceae > Bythopirellula > Bythopirellula sp. Next base: position 5,907 of record NZ_JBGSQY010000022.1, read on the forward strand.
GGCCACCTTCGGCCAACGGGAATCACCCACTATCGCGTAATTTGTTGATTTTGTCCAGCCGGTCGGCCACATCCCGATAGCTAAAATCGAGGCCCGCCAATTCGGTCAAATGTCGCTCGGCGCGGTCAAATTCTCGCATTCCCGTGGCCAAAACCCCCGCGCGATACAGCGCCAGGCGGCGGATTTCTGAATCTGGCTCCTCGCAGGCGGCCACGGCCTGTTCGTAGTTGGCCAGGGCCAATTTGTACTGTTCGATCTTCTGGAAGCACTCGCCCAGCTCGACCAAAACCTGGGCCCGCCGTTGAACGTCGCCGCGGGCGGCTTGCAGCAGCGGAATCGCGTCCTTAGGTTTGCCAGCCCGCTTGAGCCGCAGGGCGAGCTCATACTTCAAACGCAAATTGTGCGGATCACGCTCGGACTTGGCGGCGTAGGTTTCCAGCTCGAGCTGATTCGCGCGGATGCGCATCTGGTTGGCGAGCTGCTGATTCTCTTCCGTGGGATCCTGCTGATGATTCTGCTCGGCGATCGCCTGTTGCTGTCGCGAACGCCTTAACAATACTTCTTCCAAACGCTCGCGCACCGTGAGGTCGCCCCCGCCGGAAGCTTGCAAGGCGCGCTCAAGAACTCGTTCCGCCTCGTCGAAGCGTTGCTGCTGCACGTACAAATCGGAGAGCTGGTAATAGGACTGCAAATTCGACGGATCGCGGTCGATTGATTTTTGCAGCCGTTGCTCCGGCGGCAGGTCGATATCTTCGTCGTTGGCGACCGTTTGATGATCTTTGGCATTGCGGGCGTAATTCGCCACGGAGATTTTCGACGTGCTGCCAGCCGTGCTCCCTTGCATCAACATGCTGGAATCGTAGCCCCCTTCGTGGATCGTTTTTTCCACCGAAAGTCGCGAGATGGCTTGCAGCGCTTCTTCGTCCTGCGGCTTGGCTTGTTCGACGCGATGCCAACAGGCGATCGCTTGATCGAACTGGCCCATCCGTTGAAGCGTCATCGCCGCTTGGCGGTTGGTGGCGATATCTTTGGGATTCGTGTCCAAACCCCGGCGCAGATACGACAGTTGGGCTTCGTCGAGGCCCAGCTCGCGGCAGACTTGGGCCATGCCCAACAGTGTGGTGATATCCCACGGATTGTACGCGAGCGCATTGCAGCCCGCTTGCAGGGCTTCGGTCCAATTCCCTTTGGCGGCCGCGCGATTGAGGGTCGATCGCTGGCTTTTAATTTTCAGCGACGCCAGCATTGCGCCCGACTTATTATTCTTATATTTCTTCTGCAAGTTCGAGAAAAAGCTTTGCAGATAGATCGTGTTGCCTGGGTCTTCGACCACGCATTGCGTGAAAAGTTGCGTGGCGTAATCGAAATCGTCCTTATCGGCACAACGCTGGCCATGCTCGAAAACCTTCTGCAAACGCTGGCGCGAAGCGGGCGACAGGGGCGCAATTCCTCGCGCTCCGCGTGTGCCGCCAGCTTGTTGAGAAGGTTCCATAACCATTATTCTAGCATTCTGTGCTTTGCCCACCAATTTGCCACGACCAACAGTCTAGGAGAACTACCAAGTCGAATATTTGAACCGCCAAGATCGCCAAAATCCGCCAAGAATTACAAAATACGTTTTAACCACAAATCCGCACGAATTTCACAAATCTACCATTCGTGTGATTCAGGTGAATTCATGGTGAATCACTTTCTTGGCGCTCTTCGCGTCCTTGGCGGTTCATTTTGACTTGGCAGTTCTCGGGGCCCAGCAGTAATTTAGCCTCATGACCCCCAAGACCCACAAATTATGAAATCTGGCAAAGTGTATCTCGTCGGTGCCGGGCCGGGGGAACCGTCGCTCATCACGTTACGGGGTTTTGAACTGCTCCAAAAAGCCGACGCCGTGTTTTATGACTACTTGGTCGATCCGGTTGTGCTCAATCATGCCGGCTTGTGGGACGAGAGTCAAACACCGCGCGAACTCGTTTGTCTCGGTCGGCATGGCGAAGGGCGATTATTGTCGCAGGACGAAATCAACGCCCACATGGTCGCGACGGCTCAGCGGGGCAAGATGGTCGTGCGGCTCAAGGGGGGCGATCCCGCGATCTTTGGCCGCACGGCGGAAGAAATCGCCGCCCTCGAAGCGGCTGGCGTTCCGTACGAAGTCGTCCCCGGGGTGACTTCGGCACTCGCCGCGAGCAGCTATGCGGGCATCCCGCTCACGCACCGCGATCGAGCCTCCTGCGTGGCGTTTGTCACCGGGCAAGAATCTTGTCACAAGGAAACCGATTCGCTCGATCTAGCGAACCTCGCCAAGTTTCCCGGGACGCTCGTGTTTTACATGGGCATCACGACCGCGCCCCGTTGGTCGACCGAATTGATCTCCCACGGCAAGCCAGCTGCCACACCGGTCGCAATCATTCGCCGGGCGACGTTTGCCGATCAGGAAGTGATTAAGACGACGCTCGGGGAACTGGCCGAAATTTTGGGTCCGAAAAAGATGCGTCCCCCCGCGATCATCGTTGTTGGCGAAGCCGTCGAAGCGGCCACGCAGTCGGCCTGGTTTTCGACCGAAGTTCAGCACACAACCAAGCCACTCGCGGGGCAAACGATTTTGGTCACGCGGCCCGAACATCAATCGGCCGATATGTTGCGAGATTTGCATTCGCTGGGAGCGACCACTTGGTGCCAGCCCGCGATCGAGATTTCCGCGCCGGCGGATTGGAGTGCGGTCGATCAAACCATCGAAGAGTTGCCGACGTTTGATTGGCTGGTGTTCTCGAGCGCCAACGGCGTCGACTACTTCTTGCGGCGTATCTTGGAAAAAGGTCACGATCTACGTCACTTGGGCAACTGCCAAATCGCGGCGATCGGTCCCGCGACAGCCGAGGCGTTAAAAAAGTTTCATCTGCACGCCGATTTGCAGCCGCACGAATACCGCGCCGAAGCCTTGGCCGCGGAGCTTGCTCCGCAAGCGAAAGGCAAACGCGTTCTCTTATTACGCGCCAGTCGTGGCCGGGAAGTGTTGGCCGAGATGCTCACCGCTGCGGGGGCCGACGTTTCGCAGGTGGTCGTTTATCAAAGTGCCGACGTCGCCCAGCCCGCGGATCACGTGCTGAAACGTTTGCGGTCGGGCCAAATCGATTGGATCACAGTCACCAGCTCCGCGATCGCGCGGTCGCTCATAAAAATGTTCGGCGACGATCTCCAGCAAGCGAAACTCGTGGCGATCAGCCCGCTGACAGCGGAAGTCCTGTCCGCCGCCGGTTACAAAGCCTCCGCGGTGGCGAAGGAATACACGAGCGAAGGAATGATCGCGGCACTAGTGGAGTCTTAATAGGCGGATCGCCACGCGATCCTGCACACCCCAGGACTACATCGCCCTGGAACACTTATTGCTTCTCTCTGGCTGGCGATGGCCAGGATACATAATAAACGTGGGGAAACTTTCGGCGTTGGACGCGGTGCGTTCACGTTGGTTGAACTGCTGACAGTCACCAGCATCATTGGCGTGCTGGTGGCCATGTTACTCCCGGCCGTCCAAGCGGCACGCGAAGCTTCGCGGCGCATGACGTGTGGCAACCATGTGCGTCAAATTGGTCTGGCTGCGCAAAACTATCACGCGGCGTATGGCAAATTCCCGCCTGGACGAGGTGCGCCCCTTCCTTCGGTATTTTCCACGCACGCCTTCTTGCTGCCATTTTTGGAGGAAATCTCGCTGCGCGAACTCGTTGACTTTGCAGCGCCACCCACGAGTTTCACGGTCGGCGCTACGGCTTACGACGGCACGCCGAATTACGCAGCGGCAACGCGCCGCGTGGCGATTTTCTTGTGCCCGAGCGATCCCGCCGCCGGAGACATTGCTGGCTCGCTGTATGGTGCAACGAACTACGCGGCCAATGCCGGTAGCGGTCGGCTCAACGCCGGAAACATCGTCGAGTCGGACGGCGTGTTTTACACGAACTCCGCGGTCGGATTTCGTCATTTGCTAAGAGGCTCGTCCGCGACCGTGGCTTTCAGCGAGCGAACATTAGGCGTCGGGCAAACCTACGACGCAGCACCAAATGACCTCATGCTGGAATTACCGCTGGCGAGTGATCCAGGTGATAGCTCGTGTGCAGCTAACAATAGCGGCTCGTGGTACGGCCAGCGTGGGGCGAAGTGGATTTTGGGCAACTACGGCAACACTCTCTACAACCACTATTACGCGCCCAATTCTGAAGTCTGGGACTGTATGAATCTGTCTCAACAAAAAGGTTTGCTCGGCGCGCGGAGTCACCATCCGTCCGGCGTGGTGACTCAATACTGTGATGGAAGTCAAAAATTTATTGATAACGACATCGACGTGGAACTGTGGCGCGACATGGCGATGCGCTAGAAAGGTTTGAATATGAGAATCGATTACGTTTTGAAGATGACATTAGCTTGCGGCTTTGTTTTTGGAATTCAGACGGCGGCCGTGTTGGCTGAAACGACCAACGAGTTGGGGCAGCAAGTTGCCAAAGAACTACCAAAGCCATTTGCGACCGAATCGGTGATTAACCATCCGGAAGTGATCGGCTGGCCAGAAGGTAAGACGCCGCAAGCTCCCGCCGGGTTCAAAGTCACCGCGTTTACGAAGGACTTAGACAACCCGCGTTGGCTTTATACGCTGCCGAACGGCGATATCTTGGTGGCTCAAGCCCGTACGATGCCGAAGCCGGCGCCTGACGAAGACACCCCCGCCGAAAAGCGCGAAGAAGAAGAAAAAATGAATGCGGGCATGAAAAAATCAAAAACCGTAACTGGTGATTCCCCCAACATCATCACATTGCTCAGAGATGCCGATGCCGACGGCACTCCGGAGGTTCAGGAGACTTTTCTCAAAGATTTGAACCAGCCGTTTGGGATGGCGATTGCGAACGAAACGCTGTTCGTGGCCTGTACCGATGGCGTGTGGGCTTACCCTTACGAAAAAGATCAAACGACCATCGACAAACCGGGCATGAAAATCTTGGATCTGCCGGCCGGGGGATACAACAACCACTGGACGCGCAACATCATCGCTTCGCGGGATGGCACGAAACTGTATATCACGGTTGGTTCTGCCAGCAACGTGGCCGAACATGGCATGGCCGAGGAAATGTTGCGAGCCAACATTCTGGAATGCAACTTGGATGGCACGGGCCTGCGCGTGTTTGCTTCGGGGCTGCGAAATCCGAATGGACTCGCTTGGGAACCAATCACCGGAGCCCTGTGGACGACGGTCAACGAACGGGATCAGCTGGGCGACGAACTCGTGCCTGATTATTTGACGAGCGTCCAAGAGGAAGGATTTTATGGTTGGCCGTACGCTTATTTTGGAGCTCATGAAGACCCACGGCTCGAAGGCCAGCGGCCCGACCTTGTGAAAAAGACGATCGTCCCCGACGTGCCGTTGGGCTCGCACGTGGCCGCGTTGGGTTTGGCGTTTGACAAAGTCGATCGGTTTCCCCAAAAGTATCATGGGGGAGCATTCGTCGGCTTGCGCGGTTCGTGGAATCGCTCGGAGTTTTCGGGTTACAAGGTCGCCTTCGTCCCCTTCCGCGATGGCATTCCCGCGGGCGATGCCGAAGATTTCCTCACCGGCTTTATCGCCAACGACAACGAAGTTTACGGCCGGCCCGTGGGCGTGATCTTCGCCCAGGATGGATCGCTGCTCGTCGCCGACGAACCAAGCGACGTGATCTGGCGAGTGACGACGGAGTAGGTTGTTCTTGTCGATGAAGTCGCGTTATTCTTTATTCTTCGTATTTGACCGCACCGCCATATCCCAAAATTCACGACCGAACCGCTTACTGACTACAGACATCCGCATAACGTCTGTGGTTCCATCGGCAATGCGGAGCCCGTTTAAATCTTGCAATCTGTCCCCGAGATCGACTTGTGTTGAATAACCTTCGGCGCCAAATGCTCTGGTTGCTGCATCAACAGCAGCTAAAGAAATTTCCACGCCTTCCGCTTTCAGGCCATTGATCAGTAACTCTGCCCGATCCAGATTTTCTTTACCGCCCAAGTCCAAGAGTCGAGCCGCTTCACGTGCTAATGAGGCTGCCATTTCAAGCTCAGTTGTGTATTGTCCCAGTGGTTGTTGTAAATGTGTGAAGCGGCCTATGGGTCCGCCAAAGGCATTGCGGGTACTAATCCTTTCTGCCATTTGTTTGAGAGCCCCTTCGCCAGTACCCAAAGCAGCAGCGGCTTGCATAAGACGCCAGTAGCGAAAGTGCTTTTCAAATATGTCGGCACCTTTGCCATCTTCGCCGATCAGCTGGCTGTCGGAGACAAATAAGTCCTTAAACTTTAGGCCTCCAAACGAGTTTCCTTTGAGGCCATGTGCATTTAACTCAATTACCTCTAAACCAGGAGTGTCTAGCGGAATCACAAACGCGCTAAGTTCTCGATTTTGACCACTGGTTGCCTTGGCAAATAGCACGACGTACTTTGCCTCTTTTAGTCGTGCTACATATCTCTTCTCACCGGTGAGAAGAAATCCACCTTCCGTTTTCTTTGCAAAGCTTTTAATTGCGTGAAAGTCGCTGCCGGCTGTTGGTTCTGTCATGGCGACCGCTATGTACGCATCGCCATTGATGACCTCTTTGATAATTTTTGCAACTTCTGGATTGGTTGAATTTGTTAAAAGCCGACCGTGTGCTCCACCGACGATATCCCGAAAATTCAGGTTGTGAGAACCCGCGTGTCGGAAAACTTCAAGTGTTTGCTCAGCATTCCATCCAGCTCCACCAAATTCGATTGGCATATCCAAGCCAGGAAGACCAAAATCGGCTGTCTCTTGACGCCAAAGTACTGGAGAGGTGAAACGGTCGGACGGTGTTTTATTTTCGCCCCAAAGTTCACGAGCTGTTTCATCAATCTTTGCGTTAACTCGTTCAACGGACTTGGGGTGGCTAGGTGCATCTTGATAGCCTTTCTTCGTTTCATCAACGGTGACTGTAAACACAGTATTCAACTCATAGATGAGACCATTCGGATTTCCCGTGGACGGACGATTCAGATAGATTCTGCGAAATTGTTTGTCGTCATCGAATTTGACTTCATATCTGTAATCCTTAGTTGGGTTGCTAGGATCAAGAACCGTCAAAAGATTCTCCTTTCGCTCTTTTAGCAAAACGAAGTGGCGACCGAGTTCGTTTCCTTTGGCTTCAGTAACGGTATAGCTTAATATCTTCAACTGATGCTTATCTGTATGCAGTTTCGGTCCACGATGGCGACGCCATTTCTGGTCGTAAGCTGAATAGCCAGGCGAAGACTTGATCGAGATTTTCAGGTTGGAGTCAAGCAGATGTTGTTGGTCGTAATACTTAATCAGCTTTTCAAAGAGTTCATTGGGAACACGTCCATTTAGGAGGCGTGGCTCATGTGTGAAAGCCTCAAGTGCTACCTTGTGTGGATTTGCAATAAGCTTATCCCCAGTCATGCCCAAGAGCACTTGTAGAAGGTCGATAGCAGCGGCACTGGGGCAGGCGCCCCCTCCGGCCTTAGCAATCAATATGTCTAGCTCTTTTTGGAGGACAAAAACATTGCCATTGGCTTCGTGAGATTTTTGAGCGAACGTAATTGCATCGCTAGGATAAGGCAAGGTTTGAGCAATTGCTTCCAACTGAATCGTAAGCATGCAAATTGAGACGGCCAAAAGCCGAAGACAATAGCTTGAAAATACAAACACTGTGGTAGCTCCTTGGCAGACAGAATGTGAAAGAGCTAAGTATACACTTATTCAGTGTTCGGTAAAACAAGTTTTTCGTGACAGATTGGCCTCTCTCGGAATGACCAAATCCCCAGCGGCTGGAAGCCACCGTTACGGATCCGATCTCACAGAGGTCAGCTACAGGAAGAAGACTTTAGGACCGTGGGCTGTGGGACTATGGACTGTAGATAAGCTTCATGCCGCCCAAATCGCGTTTTCTCTCATGGCTAACGGCCACTCTCACCGTAGCCTGGGGCAGCGCCCCAGGACTCAGGCCGCAACAATCCGTTTAGCCGAAGGCCTTATTCATCGAGAAAGTCTTGGCCACAGTTGAGTATGGCTTTCAGCCAACGATGCGACATCGATTCTATTCCTAGGTCGTTGCCCTAGGCTACGATGAGGTTTGGCTTTCAGCCAATGAATTCGAGCTTGTGTCGCCCCAGCCTGCATACATCCATTCGTGCCATTCGTCTGATTCGTGGTTGCTTCCCCTCCGTGCTGTCTGTGCCCTCTGTGGTTTAATCATTTCTCCCCGGCCAAGAATCGTTGTGGCGAAGCGCTTGGCAATCGCGATAATGGGGTTCGCCCATTGTGTGGCGTGTTCTTTGGAAACTCAAACTGTGGAAGGTCCATTTGGAACGCGCTCAATGTACGTTTTGACCAAAAGTCGCCTCGTTTTGGCACGTGCGAATTTCGCAAGAGCTTGAACTTTCAGCACTTGCGACATGCCCAAGTGACAAAACCCAGGAGTTTCGGCGCGAAAGTTGGGACCCCAGCGAACGGGCGATAAATCGAGCTTGGCGTGTTCAGGGAGCTGCAAACCAAGCAAAGCTCGCCAACCTGGCAAAGCTCAGTGGGACTGTGGGACTGTGGGACTGTGGGACGATGGGACGATGGGACGATGGGACGATGGACGATAAGAAGCTAGAAGTTGGAGGCTAGTATTTCCGACCCCTGGCCCCTGACCTCCGACCTCTCCCCCATGATAAACCTTGCCGGCCGTGCTGGTTATTCGCTTCCCCTTATGACGTTTAGCGAACGGCTACCGCGAAACGTCGGACGTTTGCAGTATCGTGAGCCAGTATCCGATGTTTGTGTTGGGGGAAGCTTGGTGCTCGCGATCACCTGCGAGATCCAAGCTCCACAACATGGGATACCCAGTCATTCAGGGACAAGAGTATGCAATCCGACGGAAACCCAAAAGTGCGTGCCACAATTTACCTGCCGCTCGACGTTCTGAATGAGGCTCGGGACGCCGCGGTGCATTTGGCAGGTTACCCGGCACGGCTGACTCTGACTCAGTTGGCGGAGAATGCCCTCCGGGCCGAGTTGCGGAGACTCAAAGCTCTCTACAACAACGGCCAGGATTTTCCCCGTCGCGACGAAGAGTTGCGGGGCGGTCGTCCTATTGCCGCTTGAGACCGATTGAAAAAATGCCACGACCCACGGCAGTCGACAGGGACTGCCGTTCGTCGTGGCGCATTGCAGTTGGTGAGGACAGTGAGAACGCAGTGATGGACATAACACCCTCAGGAAAACGGCGCAGGGATGCGGTTAGCTCAGCCACCGCGAAGGTGGAAGCCGCGCTCGCTTCACGTGAGGAGGCTGCCAAACTTCGTGAGCGGTTGCTGAAGATGATCGTCGAGAACGAAATGAGACGTCGTCAGTCTCCCACCGAATCGACACCTTCACCCACCCAAGTTTGACACCGCAGTGAAAGTTTCCAGAAACGAAACGATTGACCGTTGGCGTGTCCGCTATTGCCTGGCAATAGCGGGCACGATCATCTTTGCGCAGCTGGGCTTCGCGCCCGTGGCGGTCGCAGAGTTTTCAGCCGCCAACTTTAAGAACGTCTGGGCGCAAGAGTTCGGGCTTGGTTCGGAAACCCCTGCTCCGCCCGTGGACAGCGGGTTTCGGTCGGTGCCGCCAGCCACAATGCAACAGCCGCATCCGGCCGTGGCGAGGATTGTTGTTCCCGAAGGGGAAGCGACATCGATGGGGAGCGGCACGTTGGTGGATCTTCGCGATGGCTATGGCATCGTCGTGACCAACTGGCATGTCGTGCGCGATGCTCAAGCGCCGATTGAAGTGATCTTTCCCAACGGATTTACGTCGAAGGCACGAGCTTTGAAGGTCGATTCCGATTGGGATTTGGCCGCTTTGGTGATTTACGAGCCTAAAGGCGTGCAGCCGGTGAAGATCGCCCCAACCGCGCCGCAACCGGGCGATCAACTGACGATCTGCGGCTACGGGCCGGGGATCTATCGCTCGGTGACAGGACGCTGCACGCAGTATTACTCGCCGAAAGAACATTTGCCGCAGCAGATGGTGGAGTTGAACGTCGAAGCGCGCCAGGGGGATTCCGGCGGGCCGATTTTGAATAGCAACGGCGAACTCGCGGGAGTGCTGTTCGGCGCAGGCAACGGCACAACGATGGGAAGCTTCGGCGGCCGGGTGGGTGAGTTCTTAGCATCGCTCGCACCGGATATTGGCCGGCCAACTCAGGCTCAATTGGTGTCCGCGCAAACAACAAGTGACAACGATTTCAACGCGGCCCCAACGGCCAATCCGTGGCAGTCGAACCTTGCCGAACAACCGGCCACGAAGCCCGCGACGACCGAAATTTTGCAACCGCCCGCTTTCGATGAGTTGCAGGCGAACAACAATCCCGCACCAGCGCCACAAGTCGATGCCTTTGCCGCCCAATCGCCAAATATGATTGTGCTCCCCGAGGAAGACAAACCGCTGTTCGAGAAAATCAAATCAGGGCTCGCCGCGTTGGGGCTGTTTGCGATTGTGGTGATGTTTCTCAAAGCGGCGGGGTGATCGCTATTCCACCAGCTTGGCTCGTAAGTCGGCGACGATATCGCGGGGGACAAAGCGGGCTAACTCTTCATCGCCAGCGAGCGACGTGATCTGTTTGATCAGCGAGCTCGAGACGTGCGAGAACTCGTCGTCGGCCATCAGGAAGACGGTTTCGATCCCGGGATCGAGCTTACGATTGGCAAGCGTCATGGTGAATTCGCTTTCCATGTCTGTAAGCGACCGCACGCCGCGGATGATCACGCGGGCTTCGCATTGGCGCACGAAATGCACTGCTAAGCCTGTAAACACCTCCACGCGTACGTTGGTCAAGTGTTTGGTCGAACGCGCGATGAGATCGACTCGTTCCTCACCTGTGAAGAGCGATGTTTTTTCGATGTTCGTGCCGACGCCGACGATCAGTTCGTCGACTAACCGGCTGCTGCGCTCGATGACGTTGATGTGCCCCAATGTAACGGGGTCGAAAGAACCTGTGTATACGGCGCGACGGGACATGGGTTTTGATAGCTTCAAGTGATAAGGATGGATAACAAATTATTTTGGTGGTTGTGAAAGAAATCGGCCAGAGCAATTTTCGATTAATGGCGAATAGCGGTAGTCATTAAACAGCATGAGTTTTAATTAACCGGGGGTTCTATGGATCAACAAAGGTATGCATGATGTCAAACACGAAAAAGGTCTTGTGCGGCGTTGTGGCAGTCGTCGTCGGGCTATTGGGTGGCACATCGGTGACGGCTCAGGTTGGACATGTGATTCATATTAGCATTGACGGCTTGCGTGGTGATTTTCTCGAATCTCGGGTTGGAAATAGCCCTGAGCTTTACTCGAATTTCAAACGTCTTGTCGATGAAGGGGCCACCACGTTCAATGCTCGTACTGATTATACACATACGAACACCCTGCCGAATCACACGACGATGATCACTGCCCGGCCGGTTTTGCAGCCAAGCGACGCCTCGTCGGCAATCCATCACGGTTACACACGCAATGGCCAACCAAGCATTGAAGATACCCTCCATAACTCCGGCAATCCAGATATTGCTTATGTGGCCAGCACGTTTGACGTAGCCCATGATAATGGACTGAAGACCGCACTTTATTCTGGTAAACGCAAGTTCGCGATTTACGATCAGAGTTATAATTCAACGACTGGTGCGCTTGATGTCGTGGGCGTTGATAACGGACGCGACAAGATCGATTTCTTTACTGCACATCCACTAGCTCATGAAATGTTTCTGACGGATCTAAGTGAGGAACATTTTGAGTACAGTTTTTTACACTATCGGCATCTTGACGGCGCGGGACATTCGGAAGGTTGGGGATCGGAGTCGTGGGATGTCAACTTGCAATTTGTTGACGATCATTTGGGAAGCATCATGGACTATGTACACTCCGATCCCGAACTTGCGAATGATACCGTATTGATACTTACTGCCGATCATGGAGGGGACGGCACCGGGCACGGTAACGCTGCAAATGTCAGTAACTACACAATTCCTGTTATGGTTTGGGGTGCAGGAGTAGCAGCTGGTGCAGACTTGTATACACTAAATTCCGAAACGCGAACTAATCCAGGCACAGCACGGATCGATTACAATACAACGGGACAACCGATCCGCAACGGAGATACGGGCAACCTAGCGCTTGATTTGTTAGGTTTGGGTGCTATTCCCGGTTCAACTATCAATGCAAACCAAGATTTGGTTGTTGCGATCACCGAAATCCCTGAACCGAGCGTTGCTGTTCCAATATTGTGGAGTTTGGTAATGTTGACCATCAGACCGAGGCACGCGTTTAATTTTAAGCTTGCGAAGCAAGCGGCTTCGACAGCCGTGGATGGGTGAGCAAGTCCATTAACATGTCAACCGATGGTGGTTTGACGAGGTGCTGATCGAAGCCCGCGGCTTTGGAGGCTTGGATGTCTTCCGCTTGGCCATAACCGGTGAGCGCGACTAGGAAAGGCTGTTGAGCATTGGCATTTGCGCGGATGGTTTTGGCGACTTCATAGCCGTCCATGCCGGGCAGGCCGATATCGAGAAGCACCAAGTCGGGTTGAAAGGCAGTGACGCTGTCCAAAGCGGTCGGACCATCATGAGCCATTTCGACTTGATGATCACCCAGCTTCTTAAGTAAGAGTGAAACGACGCGTGCCGCGCCGAAATTGTCGTCGACCACCAGAATTCGGCGGCTAGGTGTTTGGACTCGGGGGCGAATCGTTTGCGGCGTGGGAGTTTGAGAACTAATCGGAAGTTTGACGGTAAACCGGCTCCCCTTCCCTACCCCTTCGCTATCGGCAGAGACGGTCCCCTGATGGAGTTCCACGAGACTGCGAACTAAGGTGAGGCCAATTCCCAAGCCACCCTGCGCGCGGTCCAAGGCGCGGCTCGATTGGGTGAATAAATCGAACACGCGGGGGAGCAATTCGCGTTCGATACCGATCCCGTTGTCACGAATCTCCACGGCGACGTTGTTGTCGTTATGAGTCAGGCTTAACTCGATATGCCCGCCTGTGGGCGTGTACTTTGAGGCATTGTTCAGCAGATTGCCAAGAATCTGCACGAGTCTCACGGGGTCGGCATGGACATGAATACCAGCCGGCGCCAGCGAAACCTTCAGAGATTGATCTTTCTCCTTGAAGGCCCAACTCACGGCGTCAACGGCACGCTCGACGAGTGGCACGATATCGACAACTTCCTTGCGCAATTCCACCTTTCCACGGGCGATGCGGGACACGTCGAGCAAATCGTCGACCAGTCGCACCAAGTGCTCAACCTGATTGCGCATGATGCCGACTGCTTCGTTGGCTTCGTCGTCTTGAACGGTGAGGAAGTCGAGCCCAGTGCGGATGGGAGCAAGGGGATTGCGAAGTTCGTGAGCCAGCATCGCGAGAAATTCATCTTTGCGATGGTCAGCCTCGCGCATCGAATTGATCATTTGCATTTGCTCGATGAACGCCGAGGCTTGATGGGCGTAGAGATCGAGCATCCACAACTCCCGGCGGGCGAGCCGTCGAGGCTGACGGAAGTGCGTTGCTAGAACTCCCAGCAGCAGGCCGTTGCGATTGCGTAAAGGGGTACATTGAATCGCACGATAACCGGCTTGCTGGGCAAATGGCAACAAACTGGCATAGTCGGCGTCGAGTTCCACGTCTTCGATAATGACTCGGCTTCCAGTGCTGAGCGCTTTGCCGCAGGCGGAATTTTCTGCGAACTCGGCGCCACTGACTGTATCGAGTAATGCTTGATCGAAACCCTGTTGGGTGGCCATTTGAAACTTGTCGGCCAGCGGATCATACAAATGCACCGAACCCATATCGGCTTGTTGCATCGTGATCACCGAGGAGAGCACCAATTGCAAAGCACGATCCAAGCTCTGTGCGGCAAGCAATTGCTCGTTAAGATTATGTAAGCTCTTCATGCCAGCGAGTTCGGCGGTGATTCGCTGTTCGTTTTCGCTTAGGGCCTGCTCCGCGAGTTTGCGGGACGTGATATCCGACACCGTGCCGATGTATCCGAGCATGTGGCCTTCGGCGTTACGCAGGGGCTCAGCACAACCTTGCAGCCAGGCCACGCTGCCGTCGGGCCGCTGGAATCGAAATTCCGTGTGAGAAGGTTGCCCGGCATGGCAGGCTTTTTGCCAATCATCGATGACGCGCTGGCGATCATCGGGATGCACCGCATCGATCCAGCCGCTGCCGTTGGCTTCGTGCGCGCCGTAACCAGCGAGCTGGCACCAGGCGTCGTTGACAAATAAAGTTTCTCCCTCAAGGTTCGTTTGAAAGATTCCCACGGGAGCATTGTTGGCGAGCGTGCGGAAGCGTTCTTCACTCTCGCGCAAGGCTTGCGCGGCTTGCAGTCGCTCACTGATGTTCCGCGCTACTTTGGAAGCCCCAATCACCCGGCCTGTGGTATCACGAATCGGTGAGACGGTTAGCGAAAGATCGAACAGTTTTCCGTCCTTGGTCAGTCGTTTGGTTTCAAAATGCTGAAGCCGGTCACCACGACGGATCCGGCTGAGTATTTGTAGTTCCTCGTCGTGGCGATCAGGCGGAATGACCATCAGAATCGCTTGCCCAATGGCTTCCGCAGCCGTGTAACCAAAGATCCGCTCCGCGCCTAAATTCCACGAGGTGACAATGCCGTCGAGCGTCATGCTGATAATCGCGTCGTCGGACGAAGAGACCACCGCTGCGAGCAAAGCACGATCCCCTTCGCCGCGGCGCTGTTCGGTGACGTCGAGCAGCATATTGATCGCGCCAGTGACCTTGTGCCGCTCATCGAACAACGGTTGCGGATGGGGCATCACATTCACACGCGTGCCATCGGGGCGTTCGATGACGACTTCTTCGCCCTGAACGGGCTTGCCATCACGTAGCGTACGGACCATCGGACATTCTTCCCACGGTAACAGCGTGCCATCGGGACGATAAATTCGCATGGGGGCTGCCCAATTATCCACGCCGACCGGAGGCACAAAACCAAAGAGCTTGGCCGTCGCGTCGTTGAACAGCTCAATCCGTCCGAGCGCATCGCAGGTGAACACGGCAGCTGACAGGCTTTCCACGAGATGCCGATAACGCTCTTGGCCTAATCGCGTGGCGTCCTCGACTGCTTTGCGGTCGGTCACGTCGCGAGTGGTGCCTGCCACGGCCTCGACTTCGCCATCGCTATCGAACACGGGGACGAAGATATACTCGTAAATTCTCGTCCCATGAGTACCGGTGAAAGGAACTTCCCCTTTGAATGTTTTCTTTGTCGAGACCACGTAGTCGAGTTCGCGACTATGCATGGCTGCATGCCATTCAGGATAGCCCAATTCGAGGCAGGTCTTACCGATGGCCTCGTCCCAAGTTTTGCCCCAAACTTCCAGCAACGTGTCGTTGGCATAACTGAAGCGATGATCCAAGTCGAAAACGTAGATGAAGTCGGGGGTCGAATTGAGAATCGTTGCATACAGTCGGCGCTGTTTCTCTGCCTCTACTCGCGTGCGATGCACCTCAGCCACCGCTTGACGGCGTTCCGTGATATCGACGGCGACTCCTCCCACGCCTTGCACTTCGCCATGCGAATCAATCAGTGGGAACTTAACGGCCAAAAAATCTTGGGCAAAACCTCCACGTTGGAGGCGCTCTTCATGCTCAAGAGGCCTGCGCGATTCGATCACCTGCAAATCATGCTCGCGAATTTTTTCAGCAGATCTGCGGTCCAAGAGTTGGTCGTCGCGGAACCCAACCACTTCGGGACGCCCCAAGGCCGTCGCAGCCAAGGGATTAGCGAGCGTGTAATGACCTGCCAAATCTTTCAGAAAGATTGCTACCGGCGCGTTGATAATCAACTGCTCAAAGCGACCTTCACTTTCATGAAAGGCCTTTTCGGCACGGGCGCGTTGATCACTTTCACGCTGGGCCTTGCCGTAGAGTTTCGCGTTTTCAATCGCCAGCGATGCTTGCTCGGCGATGCCTTGCGCAACGCGCTCGGCCGCCTCATCGAAGATGCCGATTTCGGTATGACCAAAAAATAGTCCACCGATCATATCCCCTTGTGGCGACTTCACCGGCACGGCCAAATAGCTCCGCACGGGAAGATGGCCCAAGGGCATGCCTTGGTGTGGATCCATTTGTCCATAAGCAGGATCTGCGAGCACGTCGTCGAGTCGCACAATCCGCTCGCCGCTGAACGTGGCAGAGAACAACGGCGTGTTGCGGGGCAGGCCAAACTTCTCAAAATCTTCGCGGGCTGCACCGCTCAGCGTGTACAGCAAAAAGGCTTCGCCTTGCTCGTTGACCGTGTTGTAGAAGAACGCACCAAACGACGCGAGCGTGAGCTTCGTGCCGATGTCGGTCACTTTCTGCAGGACCAGTTGTAAGTCAAGATTGCTATGCAGATCACGGGCGACTGCGTTGAGGGTTTCCGCTTCTTTGCGGAGCTTGATTTCATGTTCGAGCGCGCCGGCGGAATTCTTCAACACGTGCTGTTCTCTTTGTTGAGAGCGGTGCGCTGTGCTCATGGAAAGTGCTCTTTTTGTGCTAGCACTCTGGAACCAACAACCGCAAAAAAACGGTGAACGCTTATTGTTGCACTCGCAGGGGCCATTATCAACAAGAGCCAGTTGATTCGGCGTGAATTGGCTAGTCAGCTCTCCGTAATCTCCGCAGTAGAGCCAGCCTAGCCAGTAGAGGCAAAGCGGGGTGGTCACTACTTGACCAAGGCTGGTTACATTTCCCGCAGAACCGCCAAGAGCCGCTCCAAATCGGCAGTGTTGTTGTAGGCATGGGCACTCAGGCGGAGCCGACCTGAACGGCAGGCGAGCGCGACTCCCTGACCTAAGCAGGCTTTGCGAAGGGCTTGTGGGTCGCGGCCAGGAAGTTCCCAGGAGATGATGCCGGAACGATTGTCCTCTTCGCGGGGCGAGTGAACGACGCCCCCGGCAGCGCGCAGGCTTTCGCACGTCTTGTCGGTGAATTCGAGAATCGCCGCGGCAATGTTTTCCACTTCGAGTGACAGAAGCAGCTTGATGCTGGCCCCCAGCCCGATGAAGCCCGGCATGTTGTAGGTCCCCCCTTCGTAGCGGGCGGCGGAGTTCTTCAACCTAAAACCTGCCTGAGAGAATTCGCCAGCATTCACGACACTATTCCAGCCAATACCGATGGGCTGCAAACGTTCGAGCCAACCTTCATGAATGTATGCAATGCCGGCTCCTTCAGGGCCCAACAGCCATTTGTGGCCGTCGGCCGAGAGCACGTCGATTTCGTCAGCTTTCACGTCGATGGGAAACACGCCGAGTCCCTGGATCGCATCAACCAAGAAGAGCGCGCCACATTCGTGGGCAACATCGGCGATCGGCTTAAGGGGACGGCGACAACCGTTGCTGTAGCAAATCCAACTGACGCTCACGACGCGGGTGCGCTCGTCGCAATATTCGGCGATTTGCTCCGGCGAGACGCGTCCTTCATCGGTGGGGACGAGACGAGTTTCGACGCCCCGTTTCTCCAAATTCAGCCAGGGAAACATATTCGTTGGGAACTCATCTGCCAAAGTGACCACATTGTCCCCCGGCTGCCAAGGAAAACCTTCGGCGACGAGATTGATCCCCGCCGTGGTGTTGGGGACGAGTGCGATTTCGGACTCCCCTGCCCCAACCAATTCCGCAGCCGCTTTGCGACAACTGGACAGTTGCGCCGCCCAGTCGAGCCACTTGGTGTCGCCTTCGTGCGTAGCTTGCGCGAGCCACTCAGCGAGAGCGTCATGGGCCGGCTGCGTGAGGGGGGCCACCGCGGCGTGATCGAAGTAGGCCCACTTACGAGCGACCGGCATCGCCGCGCGCAGTCGTTCGCGTGTTTGCTCGATAGAATTAGACATTGGTTTCCATTGACGGAGTTTTTTTGAATGCGAATGACAGTTCAGTTTATCGTATTCTGCGTACTTTGCCTGGGAGGACTCGTAGGCACGAGTGCAAGTTCACAGGCCGACGAGCTCTCCGACGCCCGTGAAAAAATGGTCGCCGAAGAGATCGAAGCCGCGGGGGTGAAGAATCCCGCTGTTTTGGATGCGATGCGCGCAACACCTCGGCATGAGTTCGTGCTCGATAAATGGCGCGAACAAGCCTATTACGATACCGCTTTGCCGATCGGCGATCAGCAGACGATTTCACCGCCGTATGTCGTGGCTTATATGACCGAGCAGCTCGAGCCGCAGCCAACAGATCGTGTGCTTGAAATCGGAACGGGAAGCGGCTATCAAGCGGCCGTGCTGAGCCCGCTGGTGAAAGATGTTTACACGATTGAGATTGTGGATCACCTTGCGCGTCGTGCGACACAAACACTCAAGCGACTCAAGTACGACAATATTCACGTGCGGAGTGGCGACGGCTACTTGGGTTGGCCCGAGGCCGCGCCGTTCGACAAGATCATCGTCACCTGTTCGCCGGAAGCGATCCCAAAGCCGCTTGTTGAGCAACTCGCTGAAGGGGGACAAATGATTATCCCCGTCGGCGAGCGTTATCAGCAGAATCTCATTCGCGTGACGAAGCGCGATGGAAAGTTGGAGCAAGAGCCGCTACAGGCCACTTTGTTCGTGCAGATGACAGGCGAAGCGGAAGAGAACCGCCAAGTGCTTCCCAATCCGCTAAAGCCGCAGATCTTTAACGGCGACTTCGAGCAGGTATTCGGCGAGAAGAACTTGCCGGTAGGTTGGCATTACCTGCGGCAGGCTGTGACAAAACAAGATGGTGAAGGTAATCGCTATCTGGCGATTGCCAACAAAACTCTCGGCAAGCCGACGCGCGCGTTGCAGGGCTTCGCAGTCGATGGTCGCGAAATTCGGAACTTCAAACTTTCCGCGCGGATTCGTGGTAAAGATCTGGGCCCAGATCCACTGGGAAGGCCGTCGGCAGCGATTGTCGTGACCTTCTATGATCAGCGCCGCGCGGTGATTGAGAATCAGGTCCTAGGACCATGGACTGGAACATTCGATTGGCGCACGGAATCGAAAACTTTGCGTGTGCCGGTGACCGCCCGTGAGGCCATTGTGAGGCTGGGACTTTTGGAAGGAACCGGCGAGCTAGCAATCGATCAGCTAGCCCTGGAAGTGACGGATACCCCATAAGGGCGAGTCGTAAGGAGCCTATTAGGGTCTACGGAAACCGCGCAACCCCTAAATTCGGCTAAATTTACGTAGCTTGCTTGAATTACACTCATTCGCTGCTAGATTAGTGCAGGTAGCGGGAAACCGTCCTCGCTCGACACGCAGATAGTTATGGAGACACCGGTGATGAGAATTCTTGGCAAAGGCCGTTTTTCCGTGGCCTTGTTGGCAGCAGCTCTATTGGTTGGTTTGGTAAGTGAAGCAGGTGCTTGGTCTTACGGCAGCTGGGGATCCTCGGGTTCCTATGGTTCGTCGGGTTCGTACGGTAGCTCAGGCTCCTATGGATCCTACGGCGGCTCAAGCGGCAGCTGGGGTTCTTACGGTTCCAGCGCTAGCTACGGCAGCTATGGCCGTGTCGGAATCGTTGGCCGCATTCGTGCTCGCCACGCCGCTCGTCACAGCGCTGGCTCTTACGGTTCGTATGGCTCAAGCGGCAGCTGGGGTTCCTCGGGTTCAAGCGCCAGCTATGGTAGCTACGGCAGTTCAGGTTCGTCGGCCAGCTACGGCGGTGCCGTTTACAGCACCCCTGTCGAAACAGAATGCGAAGGCTGCACGGCAGAAGCCACGACCGACCAAGCTCTGAAGAGCTCGGGCAGTGCCGTGGTCGAAGTCACCGTTCCTGCTGACGCCAAGGTTTTTGTCAACGACAAAGCCACGACCAGCACCGGCAACTCGCGGAGCTACGTCTCCAACAGCCTGCAAGCAGGTCAGACCTACATGTACAATTTCCGCGTCGAGTTCCAAAAGGACGGCAAAGACGTTGTGAAGAACGAATCAGTAAAGCTCAATGCGGGTGATCGCGTGGCTTTGACATTCGATGCCAAGAATGAAATGAAGCTTTCCTCGGCAGTCCCCGCGGCTAAGACCGAATTGAAGCTGTCGGTTCCGGCCAACGCCAAGGTGTTCCTGGCTGGTGCCGAGACCTCGCAAACCGGTACCGATCGCACCTACGCCACGAGCCGTTTGGCCGCAGGCGAAACCTGGAACGGCTACACCGTTCGCGTGGAACTTGAACAAGACGGCAAAACCGTCGTTCGTGAGGAAACGCTAACGATGAAGGGTGGCGAAAGTTATGAGCTAGCGTTCGATTTCGAGCAGGCTGACGATCATTTGGCCGCGAAATAATTGATTCGCCAATAAAATTGAAATTCGCCCCCACATCGGTGTTGACCGGTGTGGGGGTTTTCATTTTGCTAAGCAATAACTGATAGCCGCCAACAGAAGTTGGTGGACAATGCAGCGCAAACCATTGGCTGTCGCCTGCGGCTAATAGTTGCTAAGGCGCTTATCAGAGTTTCAAGATTATTCAGGATGACGCCCGTTCGGGGCAGATAAGTTGAGCCAGGATGGCAAAAGTCGAACCTTCTCGCACGGAACCGCAGCGACCAACCCCACCCGGCCAGCAGCAGCCGGTTAAGAAACAGCCCCCCCGCGCGGCTGGTGAAATCGGTTGGCATCCCGTTTGGCGGTGGTTGGTAAGCCTCTTAATCGTGTTGCATCTGACGGCCGTGTTCAGCGCGCCGTGGGACATGGCGACATCCGCCGCATTGCCTCCGGGATATATCGCGCCGACCGACAACATGGGCCGGCCATTGCCTCCGCAGGCAGGGATTTTACAAGAACCAATTTTGACGCGCGCCCTGCATCGCACGTTCTTCAACGACTATTTGAATCTGTTGTATCTGAATCACGGCTACGAGTTTTTCGCACCCGATCCCAACGGCAGCAATTTGATTCGTTACCAGATTCGTGATAGCGGCGGTCGCGAGATCACGTCGGGACAGATTCCCGACCTCTCGAAACAATGGCCGCGACTCCTCTATCACCGGCACATGATGCTTGCGGCACAGACCGGCGACATGGGCGAAGAATCCGGCCGCCGCTATGCTCAGCATCTGCTGAACGTGAATGGCGGGCACACGATTACAACGGAATTGGTGTTTCACAAATTGCTGTCGCCGCAGGATGTGAAAAATGGTGCCAAGTCCGATGCCGCGGAGTCTTATCAAGTGTTGGCGAAAATCCAAGAAGTGGCTAAACCCAAACCGGAACAGCCGATTGCGTTGCCTTCCACGGAAGGAGAGCCGTGATGGGAGTCTTTGCCGACACACGCGGCTATGTCAGCGAAACGTGGCAAGCGTGGAACAAGTTTTGGTTTCAGTCGGTCGATCCCGCAACACTTTGTTTGCTGCGATTATTGGCGGGGACATTAATTTTTTACACACACTTGGTGTGGTCGCTTGATTTGCAGGCGTTTCTCGGTCCCGAGGGTTGGCTGCCGGTTGAATACGTGCGTCAGCTTCAAGTCAATCAGTTTCAAAGCAATCAGTGGTCGGTCTGGAGCGTTTTTTTCTGGATCAAATCGACGTGGCTGCTATGGACCGTGCATATCATCGCGCTGTTGATCTTCTTCTGTTTCATGATTGGCCTGTTTAGCCGCACGATGGCTGTGTTGGCGTTCCTGTTCGCGGTCTCTTATGCACATCGTGTGAGTCCCGGGGCGTTCTTTGGCTTGGATAAAGTCAACTGCATGCTCGCGCTCTATATCATGCTAGGGCCGTGTGGCGCGCGTTATTCAATTGACTCGCTGCGCCGTTCGCGGCGTGGCATTACGACGCCGGTTGCTCCAAGCACGTCGGCGAATCTTGCCATTCGCTTGCTGCAGGTTCATCTGTGTATCATTTACTTTTTTACTGGTATGGCGAAAGTCATTGGCGAAACCTGGCCCGCCGGGACGGCCGTTTGGTGGGCCATCGCGATCCCCGAATACCGTTCCATCGATATGACTTGGCTGGCCAACTGGCCCGTGTTCGTTGCTATGGCCACACACGCGACGGTCTTTTGGGAGTTGTCCTACTGGGCCCTGGTGTGGAATCGGTTCACGCGGCCGCTCGTGTTGTGGATGGCTGTCTTCGTGCATGGCGGCATCGCTCTCGTCATGGGGATGATCACCTTTGGCGCGGGGATGATCATTGCCAATCTGGCGTTTCTACGGCCCCAAACCGTGCACCGCTGGTTTGACCCGATTGCTGGCCGCTTCGCTCGATTGCTCGGGGCTGGCAAATAAAGAATCAGGAACATTCATCAACGCTCATCTGCGCTAATGAATTATTAGTGGAGATCAGCCATAATTAGTGCTCCCAATCTTTCTATTTGCTACGATCGCCGCCTAAAATTTCAACATGAGTATTTCTGAACAAAAACCCCGACTAGCGATCACGATGGGTGACGCAGCCGGCGTGGGGCCGGAAGTTATCGTTAAAGCGTGGAGTGATCCGCGCATTCATGAAGCGGCTGACCTAGTTGTACTCGGCCATCCCGAAGTCTTGCGCGAGGCCGTAGCGCTGGTTGGTGTGCAACTCAAAGTCAAACCCGTCGACAACATAACATCCGCCGACTCGCCCGAGTCCACGATTCCCTGTTTGGCTGTGGGGAACAACGACATTCTCGAAGTGCCTCATGGGCAAGTCGACGGCCGTACTGGACACGCGGCGTATGAAGCCGTCATTCGAGCGATCGACGATACAAAGGCCGGGGTGTTCGGTGGCATCGTGACCGCGCCCTTGAGTAAAGCCGCCTTGCACGCAGCGGGACATTTTTATCCCGGCCATACCGAACTGTTGGCCGAGCGTTGCGGCGTGAGCGATTTTGCAATGATGTTATATCTGCCCTCGCATGAACTGCCGCATTCACGGGCCGGCTTGGGGGTGGCGCATGTGACGCTTCATATGGCGCTCCGTGACGTATTTGCCAATCTCAATGGCGATGCCATCTTGGAAAAGTGCCGACTGGCCCATCGCGTGATGAGTGTCGGTTTTGGTCTCGCTGCACCACGAATCGGCGTTTGCGCTCTGAATCCCCATGGCGGCGAGAGCGGGTTATTCGGCGACGAAGAATCGCGGATCATTGCTCCCGCGGTGGAACGTGCCCGTGCTGAGGTGATCGATGCGCAAGGCCCCTTCCCTACCGACACGCTCATGGTTCGCGCGCGAGATGGCGAGTTCGATAGCATCGTCGCGATGTATCACGATCAAGGACACATCGCGCTGAAACTGTTAGGGATGCACCGTGCGGTGAATATCACGCTGGGGCTGCCCATCGTACGTACCAGCGTGGCCCACGGAACGGCTTTCGATCGTGCCTGGCAAGGAACAGCCGAATCAACCGGCATGGTTGCGGCGATCACCACCGCGGCGGAATTAGCGAAGCGGGGTTTCTAAGCGAAGCGGCACGAAAGTTATTCGCTTTCAGCCGTCTCTTCGACGGTGTTTTGCCCGTGGTCGATGTCGACAACAAAATCGCCTGACAAGAAGTTACGACCCAGTAGTAACGGATAGTCCATATCCGCGCGGTTATTGAGCGTCACCACGACTTCCTTCTCCACGTCCTTCCAGCGAAACGTGAGTGGAACTTTATAGCGGACTTCATGCTTTTCGGAAGTTTTGACCGTGACACAGTGATCGATTTCACTTTCGACCCACGTGGGCTCGTTTTGGTAATTACAGATTAGCACACGGATGGGCTTACCGATGTTGCTTTCCATGGACTCGGCCTCATCGTCGATCTCCCAGCCTTCGCAATGGATCGAGCAAGAGGCGGCACCCGTGTCGATACGAGCTTCAAATGCCAACGCGCTTTGAGATTCAACGATCCGAGCGGTCGCGCCGATGACGTGTTTTTCAAGCCGCTTGGGAATGCGTTTTTTGAGAATGTTCTCTTCGGAAGAGACCAGCTTTGCATGCCGGGAACTCTTCTTCTTCGGCTCAGCCTTTGGAGATGGCGCTGTCGCTTCAGACTTGTTGGAGCTTGTTTGAGCAGTATCTTCCGCCATGAGTACGGAGTATGAGCCCACCAACAACCAAGCGATGGCCAACGGTAAAAAGCGATGCATCACGTTTTCTCTCCGGGTGAAATATGAGCGGGAACCCGTGGATCCCTGCCTGCGAGCAAGTTCCACCATAACAAACGCTCAGCGTGGAGTTCAACAAAAAACGCGTCTGGACAGCTATTACGCACGATAAAAGCCGAAAGATCGAGAGCCGCATGCGCAAATTGCTCTAATCTAGGTGTGAAAAATTTCCAAACCACAAGTTCTCTCGAAGTTTTGCGATTTTTTTCAGCCACAGTTTTACTCATAAGTGCGGGAATTTGATTGACAAATTCATGTCACAATGCGATTCTGTTGCCAGGCAGAAGAAGAATTTGTTGCAAAAGTTTGTCGTATTCTAAGAGGCAATGGCGCACGATGTGCGCTATTGTCTTTTTTTTGTTGGTGGGTTTGGCCTCAATTGGAGCAAAGTCTAATGAACGTGAACATCTTGAGAATCTTTTTACCCTCTCTTTTCATGACCGCCTATTGTCTGAGTGTCTCTGCCGCGACTTTTACGTTCACGGGTGCTATCGACAACAACTTTAATAACGTCGGAAACTGGGATGACGGACTTGGTGGCCAGCCAGCAACGATGGCAGGCACTCTGGCGGACGACTTGATAGTCAACGGATTTACGGTTTCGGCAGGTACTGGATTTGGGATCGGCAGTGGTGGAAGTTTGACCCTGACGAACTCCATTCTTGATTTTAATCCTTCCACGAATGTGACTTTCTTCACTGGTAGCGAGGCCTTCATTACGGATTCAACTGTAAATCTTTTGAATAATGCTTCCCAGATGTCATTTAACAGTGGTTCGAGTGCTTCCTTGGATGGCGCAACGCTTAACATCGGCGACGATATGTTTTTTCGGGGGACTATTTCGATCATCGATTCGTCCATCACAAGCCGAGGGGACGACATTGAGTTTCAATCAACGGCAGTCATTACTACTGCCAGCGGCAACTACTTTGAAACCGTTGATCCAGCTCAAATCATCTCATTGGATGTAGATGCAACTTTTTCAACTTCGACATTTGTTTCTGGTCGATTCAGCATTCAAAATGACATTGATATTGTCATCGTTGATTCAGATGTCCAATTGAATGGCGACATCGAGGATGCGTTTAATTCCAGATCAACTGGTACGCTTACTTTGCAAGGGACCACAACTTTGCGTGCTGATCAGATTGATGAAGGAGTCGAGTTGTACTTAGAGGATTCCTCATCCGCCAATTTTATTGATGATGACGCCGAGGGCGAGTGGATCGGTGCTGCTACGATTGGCGATTTGAAGCCATCACTCGTTGTATTGAGCTCGCTAAATGCTTCGGTTTCCTTTACTGGACCTCAAGGTGCAAGCAACGACGCCACACAGATCATCAATGGATTGGTCGGACCGGCAGCGACCTATGCCAATTTTCCGAATCTATTCAGCCCAAGTAATTGGGACGGTCAATCTGATGTCACAATTTCTTTGGTTCCAGAGCCAAGCAGCATTTTGCTGCTAATGGTGATGGCGTGCAGCCTATGCACTCGTCGTATTTAAAGCGGTTTAGTAGGGAATAGGAATCTGGTTTATGCACCGCGGCATCGCTATATGCCGCGGTGTCCTTTAGGGAGAGGTCATTATGAATTGCTTTAAGCCATGGGGCTTGATGACGTTATTGATTTTTAGTCTGTGGCAAGTAAATCATTCGCACTCACAGACCTTCTACTACACAGGTTCGTCCGGAGGTGATTTCTTTACAGAATCAAATTGGAATTCCTTGCCGGGTGGCGGTGGTACTTCGCCAGTAGCGGGTTCAATTGAACCCGGAGCAGGAATCGCTCTGCAATTGATCATTGACGGAGATACCGTTGATGCCAACGGGGGAGTCGAAAGCGAACACGGCGTTGACATTGCAGCTGGTGGAAGGCTGGAAATACGCAGTGGCTCGACGCTAAACATCTACAATGACAATTTTGACGCTCAATTTGAAATCAGTTCGGGCGCAAGTTTTTCTATGACCGATGCGATGGTCACCGTTCAGGACGATATCTTCCTGCGTGGCGAGTCCGTTTTTTCGGGTGGAGCAATAGAAACCTTCTTCGATGATATTGAATTTCTGAGCAGTGATTTGACAATCAATGGGACTACGTTTCGAGCGACCGATGTAAGCAGTGGTGCTTCCTCCAATATCATCGCGCGAGCTCAACTGACTCCTGAGGCAGGAGCCTTCATTAACGGCGCTACATTTTTTACAAATTCTCGGTTCGGAATTCGCGAATTTGATGTAGTGGCCACGGATTCCATTTTTACGATTGCCGTGGATCTTGAAGATGCGTTCACTAACGATCAAGACACGGCGACCGCAGGCCTGACGCTGTTGGGTACGTCTTCATTGGAAGCTGAACAAGTTCAAGAAGGAGTGAAGCTGATCCTCGATGACTTCGCAGTCGCGACATTGAATAATGTCACCGGTACTCAAGTGACGACTCATGCGTGGCTCACCGAATCGTCGACGGTGACGATCAATTCTCCGGACGCACAACTGATTCTCGAGAACACCCAGATACTCTCGAGTGCCTCCAAGGTTATTAATGGCATTACTGGACTTGCGTACGAGGCTGATCCTAGTACTTGGAATGTTACTAACTGGAATGGTATCTCCCCCGTGACTCTCCAGATTGTTGGCGGACTCTTGGAACCAGACGCTGATTTTGATGGGGACGGAGACGTTGATGGCCGTGACTTTTTGACTTGGCAGCGAAACTTTGGAGCAATTGGGCAAACCAACAACAGTCTTGGT
Source organism: Bythopirellula sp. (assembly GCF_041737835.1). Classification (NCBI taxonomy): domain Bacteria; kingdom Pseudomonadati; phylum Planctomycetota; class Planctomycetia; order Pirellulales; family Lacipirellulaceae; genus Bythopirellula; species Bythopirellula sp. The sequence goes on from NZ_JBGSQY010000022.1 coordinate 32,736, forward strand.
GATGCGAACGGTGATGGCACTGTCAACAGCCTGGACTTGGCGGAATGGCAAACTCAGTATGGCCAGCCTCCATTGTCGCATGTCACTTCGATCCCCGAACCGGCGACTTGTGTTCTGTTAATCTTCGGCGCAAGTTGTTTGTATTGGTATCGTAGAAAGCCAGTCCGCGCATAGCAGTCTCTTTGCAGGAAGCTAAAAAATGAAGAATTCTCATAATATGAGAACCCGCGCCACAGCATTTACGCTCGTGGAATTGCTTGTGGTGATAGCCATTATCGGCGTGCTCGTGGCACTCTTGTTGCCAGCGATCCAAGCCGCACGGGAGGCAGCTCGGCGTATGCAGTGTATCAACAATTGCAAACAATTAGCACTCGCCGTCCAAAATTATGAATCCGCGACCCAAACACTACCCCCAGCTGGGTTGTTTCTCTCCAAACCTAGTGCAGAGAACGCAAAAGTCAATTTACGAGCTGGCCGGAATCACAGCTGGATCGTGCTCGTGTTGCCCTATATGGAACAACAAGCAATTTTTGACCAGTTTGATATAGAGAACGTCAATATCGCCGCAACGAGGGGCAATCCTCAGCCACAAGAATCACAAATTCCATCGCTACTTTGTCCGAGCGATCAAGCACAAGGCAGGAGCTACAAACACTGGAACACTAATGCTCCGGACACGGGGGAACGTTCCCGTTTTGCAAAAGGCAATTATGCCGCCTACAACAGTGTGCATCACACGGACTATTTCCGTTGGCCCGGCGCAATGAGCTTGTATGGAAATGAATTAAAACACTTGAGTGATGGTACGTCGGCGACGATTCTCGTCACTGAAGTACGAACGCGTGAGCATGAGGATGATCAACGCGGTGCTTGGGCTCTTCCTTGGGCAGGGACTTCCCTGGTTTCGTATGACATGCATAGTGTCGGCGAAATCAGTGCGAGCGATGGCCTTGAGTTTGACCCACTTCCTGAATGGGCCGGATTAGCTAGGGATCCCAATAGCATCAATCCTGACGTCGGATATCTTTGCCCCGACGACGTTGGAGCCTTAGCCGAAGGAGTTCCTTGTGAAATCGGCGGGTTCATTTCCTCGGCTCCTAGGTCATTGCATTCGGGGGGGGTGAATGCTTCTTTTGTTGATGGTCATGTTACCTTCTTGAACGAAGACGTCGACGACTTTGTGATGGCATATTTGGTCTATATTCGCGACGGTCGAGCCGTGGATACAAGTAACCTTTAGGCAATTAAAAAAGGAATACTATGCACGAGAATTCGACCTGGAAATCATTCTTATTAATCGGTGCTACTCTTCTTGGGATTATTCTTGTTGGCTTAGGTGTCGTTTTGCCATGGTTGTCAAATCCCACCGAATCAGTGACTGAACAACAAGCCAAAGAATACTATGCCGCCTCTCGCGCCGTTGAAGAGGCTGCTGCAAACCGAGCACGTCAGAATCAGCAAGGCAACGCTCCGACAAGTGCCGACCAAGCCCGAGAATTACAAGCTGCTCGCGAACGTTATTCGGCAGCGCGACAGTCAGTAGAGGAAGCAAAAGAGAGCAAAAAGAATTTAACATGGTGGATGAAGATCGGCGGCTTTTTATTTGTTTTCGTTGGCGTTGGTGGCCTATTGCTACAAAAATCACATGGATGATTTCTCTACTATTAAGATTCACGCCGCTAAAGACTTGCCCGCAATGCTTCGCTCAAAACAAATTATCCGTATTAGATTTCCCTGGACGCCAATCTTGGTCGTTTGTTTGCTGTTAATGGTCGCTCCGAAGATACATGCCATCAATATCACGCTTGATTTTACGCTCGACGATAACAATCTGAACTGGTTCGGCAACTCATCGGCGGGCATATCACGGCGAGCCATTCTTGAATCAGCGGCAAGCTTTCTCTCAGGTATTATCACGAACGACGATTGGAATTCGCTACCAACTTTTGAGGGGGATTTGGAATTTACGGACATTTCCGTAAGCTCGATCACGGATCTTGGTGGCAACATTGTCTCAGGTACTCCTGAAAGTGATGGAGCGGGCTATTCCTATAGCATGAGTACGGTCAATCGGACTTCCGTAGCGGCTAACGAGTATGTGATTTATGTGGGAGCACTTGCCTTTGATAATGGAACGACAGCTCACGCTAAGGCAAGCTATGATGGAAACGACCGTAGGAATGCAGCAGGCCTATCACAGGCTGAATTCAATACCTGGGGCGGACAAATCTATTTCGACGTGACAAATAATTGGTTTTATGGGCTTAATCCGGGAGTTGATCCTTCTGACAATTACGGAGTGCAAGATTCAAACAAGAGTCCAACAACCGATATCACAACCGATAATTGGGATTGGAACACGACGTCGGACAGTTGGAAGGGGTTTCAACTATCCACACTCGATACTTCAGCCAATGGTCGTACGGACCTTTATGGTACGGCGCTTCATGAAATGATTCACGCCCTTGGCATGACATCAGGCAATATGCCAACATACGTGGGAGTGGACAGCAACGGCAACTTTATTGGAGAGAATGTTGTCTCCGTATATGGTGGTCCCGTGCCGGGCGATGGTGGGCACTTCGATAATGATGTCCAGTCGTTAGTGTGGAATTCACAAGATATAATTTCCGAAGTATTGCTCGATCCCAACTCAACAAGCGGCGTGCGAAAATATCTCACGGAAGTCGATGCCGCACTTCTACGCGATTTGGGGTATCAGGTCCTTGAGAACTTCTCGCCAGCGGACTTCAACTATGACGGCTTAGTCGACGCGACTGATTTGACCACTTGGCAAGCAAGCTATGGCGTCGATCTGCTGGGTGATGCCGACAAAGATGGAGACACCGATGGCCGCGACTTTCTGTTTTGGCAGCGCGAAGCCACAAGTTCCTCGCCGCTCATCGCTAATTCGCTTGCCGTACCTGAACCAACGAGTGTGGCCTTGCTGGTGAGCGGTATTATTTTCTTCGATCGGCGACGGCTGTTTGACCTTCGCCTTTTTGTCTTATCACCTGATCGAACACCAGCGAAGTCTCGTCACTCCAATCAACGTCGCCCGGTTTGAATTGGAAGATCGTGTTGTCGACCGCGGCGGCGAACTGAACTTCGAAAATCTCGTAGCGCGTGAGCGGATCGTGCGTCGGCTTGAGGCCCGTGAGGTTGTCGGCCAGGGGCGCGTCGGTTGCGCGACGAAATTCGATCACATAGGGAAATAGATTGCTTTCACCCACTAGCAGCAGTACGTGATGAGGCAGTTGCTCCGGCCACGGATGCTCTTCGTCGATGATCGTGCAAAGCTCGGCGAATTGTTCTGGTCGCCATTGGCCGATGAGGGCCTCGACGGCAAAGCCATTCAGCTGAGTGGCGCGTGGCGGAGCAAAGCGATAACGGCGCAAGAGGTCGGCCAGCATCTGGGAGAGTCCACCGCGGAATTCGGCGGCGCGCAGAAGTTCTTCCCATTCGCTCGTATCGTGCGCGGTTTTGGGATTGCTTCGTAAACGGGCTTTGAGATTTCCCACGTCGAGACGATGGATTTCGCGCCCACTGGGTACATGTCGATCTGACCACAAATAGCGTCCGTCGAAGACTTGCAGATAGCTAGCATTCTTGCCGGCGACTTGTGTTTGCATTTCCCAGCGAGTTACCCGCTGAGGTCCCGCACCGAGCTGCCAGTAATGACCGGAGCCGAGCAACGTGTCGTTGCCGAGTCGGGATTGATGCCGCAGTTTGGCGGTGACGTTGGGGCGGCGTTCCATCGCGGCCAGCACTTCAGCGACGAAAGCATCGCCGTTGACGGTGGCTTGCGCATAAGCAGTGCATTGCACTGGCAGGAAAACCAAAGCCAGCAACAAGCATCCACGAACGCCCCAGGATGGCAATCCCCAGGCATTCATTCGTGCTAGCGCGAAGCTGCGTCGTGTTAAGCCACGCAAAATGGTTTTCCTTTGTCGGTTTTGGCGGATTTGCCAAAGATTCCGGTCGTACCATGTCGACCATTACTCACCGGAAGACTACCTCGACTCGTCGGGGTCACTTCCCCATGGCTGAGATGCCAGCGATTCAAGGTGCGGGATTCTAGTGAGATCCTGCCATTTGGGTCCACGGCAAACGGTAACAGCATCCTGGTGCAGGGTGCTAGCACCTTCGGCCATGAATTGAACGAACACGGAGACCCCCGCCGCACGGCAAGGGCTACTCCACAACCTCGTATGCCAAACGCATGTTCGTGCGACTTGAGGGGGGAAACGCGATGAAAAAACGATTGTTCACAGTTGCGATAGCGTTGTTGGCCATGGTGGCCGGAGCGAAGTGCTCTGCGCAGCATCACTTGGCCTACAACTTGCCGCCTGCCCAGCGGCTGATGGAACCAGGCCCCGGCGTAGGTGGCCCTGGACCGGGCGTTTTGATGCCTTCCGCCGGCATGGGTGGTGGTGGGATTGCTCCCGCCATGGCCATGGGTGGCGGAATGGGAAGTGGTTACGCTCCTGGTTGCCCTCCGATGGGAATGGGTCCTGGGCCAACTTCTCAAATTGCCTTTTTGGGTGTCGAAGGGGGAGAAATCTCCTGGGACATCAGCGGGCAACAAATTTTTGATTCCACCCCGTTGGTGATGCCTGGTCGACAGAACTTTCCGCAGGGTGCGATCTATCGCTTGAAGCTTACCAATCTGCCGAGCCGTGCCGGAGTCGAGTTGTATCCCACGTTGGAAGTCGCTCCGGTGACTCCACGGACCGATGCCTACTTGGCTCACGCTCCAATTCCCGTGCAATTCACCGACGAAGACTTGGACCAAGTCCTCAGCGGTAACTTTGTGACCAAAGTCATCTACTTACCAGATCCCGAGTTCCAAGAACTCGCACTTTCGGGCGTCGAAACCTTGGTCAGCACGCGTCTCGATCCGGGTGTCGATCCGATTGCCGAAGCCGATCGTCGCGGTGCGATACTCGCGATCTTGCGAGTTGGTAACCTCGATTTGCAACTCGGTGGCGGTGGTATGGCCATGGGCCCTGGTGGTGTGGAACACGCTCAATATGCCGAGGGTGAAGAAGGAGCTTACCCAGCCGAAGGTGGTTACGCCGCGGGCGTTCCTGCCGATCCTAATTGCTATCCCGGTCAAGGTGGTGGCTACGGTGGTGGGTACGGTGGTGGGTACGGTGGTGGCATGCAACCTCCGATGGGGATGCCCACGGCAGGTTTTGCTCCGCAAGCGTTGCCTCCGCACATGGTGTCCGGGATGACCACTCCTCAGTGGGGCATGCCGAGCACCGGCACTCCGATTGGGCTACCCGGTCCTCCTCACATTCCTTTGGGTCACGAAGCGGGCCTCACCAAGCACGTGATGAAGAATCACACTCGCGTGATGATGCCGCCTCCAGTTCATAAACAAACGATCACGGTCAAGCAGCGGCCAGGTATGAACTACCCACGCCCTGTGAACCACGTGAATATTTCCGAAACGAATCGTGCTGGCTTGCGTCTCTTCCACGGCACGGTGCCACCGTTGGTGCCCACCGCCGTGAAGAAAGCGGCTGCCGCGGCTGCCGGTTGCCACGATGGATCTTGCTATGAAGGCGAGTGCATCGAAGGTGCCGAATACGTCGAAGATTGCCAATAGCAACAAGCAATTGGTGAATGGAGTTTTATGACAACGGTTCGCACTACTCAGCCATGTGATGCAAATCGCATGCAGGTCGCTGGCTCACTGCTGTTAGCAGTTCTGATTGGTCTAGCATGCGGCGCGGAAGCGCTGGCTGCGGAAAAATCAGCGCATTGGCACCACGCAGGTGCCATGCCTCCGGGAGCGATTGGCCGCCAGCGACTGCTGAGAGGTGCACCGTTGTTGGGTGCCTGTCAGCCGGTGGAGATTCGTGCTCCTCAGGGAGCCCGAATCGCCCCGGCGGCGGGAACCACTTTTCTCGAAGGTCAGCCTGACCGGCTGCTAGTAGGTCTTACGATTGGGCCGGTCTATCGTTTTCGCGTGACCGAAATTCCCGAACATCCGGGACTCGAAATTTTCCCAACCGTCGAACTCATCGACCGTTTGTATCCCCCGCCAGGACAAGCCATGCGCTTTCCGGTGCCCATTGAGCTGACTCAATCCGAGTTGTTGCTCGCGGCCGAAGGGCGCTTTATCACACGGGTGATTTATCTGGAAGACCCGGATTTGGCCCCGGCGATTGCTCGCGACGAAAAGCAACAACCCTGGGTCGAAGCACGCCCTGGCGACGATCCGTTGGTGATGGCCGATACACTGGGCCGTCCGATGGCAATTTTGCGATTGGGTGGTCGGACTCCCGAAGGAGATGAAGCCACATTTTCTTATGGCGCGGTCGACCCCATCGTGTTGCAACAACCACCGGCCGATCATCCTAACAAAGGCTATGTCGATCATGCCGTTCAGCCGGCGATTCCGAACGAGATTCTTATCAATCCGGAAGACATGCCAGCCTACGGCACCGACCAATAAAACATCGAGGCAGTCCGTCGTGCAATCTGCTTATCCACAATACCAAGCTCAATACGAAGATTATTCGCGTCCCCCCACGTGGTTTCGCTACGGCGTGATCGCGGTGGCGACGTTGATCCTTTGTTCCTGCCGAGCGGTTCCGGAACAACAATCACAGCAAATGCACGGAATGCCGCCGGGAATGCAGTTTGGCCCTCAAGGTCAACAATCTGCACAACAACTTCCATATCCGCCAGCTGAGTTTCCCCAAGCGGCGATGCCGCGCCGGGAAGTGATGCCAGCCATTTACAGCAACGATAGGCATGTGCCGCCATCGGCAATTCAGCAAGCACAGTATGCCGCGGGCATTGGAACCGGAGGTTGCAACACCCCCGGTTGTGCGGCCTGCGGATGCGGCTGCGAGAATTGCCCGATCGTCGGCCCACGTGATGAATACCTTTGTGATGGTGGCGATCACGGCACGCCCGCCGGTGTGAAAGCCGATTGGGAAGTCACTGGCTTAGAAGAAGAAGACACCGTTGCTCATTATGACACGGTCGATGGTCGCACGATTATTACGCCAAGCAATCAAGTCTGTATTTATGCCCCACGATTTGGCGTGGTCCGCCGCGTGATCGATTTGCATGAATACGCCCGCTACGATGCCGCGAATGGCTATGGCCAGATCACAGCCTTGGCGAAGATCGATGAAAACGAAAAGATCATGACCTCGCTCGCCAAGGTTGAGCCAAACGTCAATCGAGGCCGCGATCCGGCAAGCTTGCTGAAAGAACGTCAACAACCGGGGGAACTCGATCGTGAAGTCCGCTTGCTCTCCGACGTTGGCACGCTCGCGCCCTATGCAAACTTGCAACTCGTGAAGGCAGGAACGCTCACGGGTGATGAAAAAGTCAAAATCGCTCGTGCAAGTTTAGCCGCCATCACTTGGACGGGCGATCAAGCTCCGCAGATTACGATTGATAGCCGCAATGCCGTGGCCGCGGTCAGCGACCGCACGCCGGGCGTGATTTATCACTTGGAAGAACCCAATAAGCCGGTCTTGCGGATCGTGAAGCTTGCATCTTGCGGTTCCGCCAAGCCAGGCGAAATCATCGAGTTCACTTTACGGGTGGACAACATCGGCAATCGCGAGATGGGGAACGTCACGGTAGTCGACAATCTCACGACACGGCTTGAATATGTGCCCGACAGCGCGAAGGCGAGCGTCGCGGCCGATTTCTCGACCGAACCCAACGACGGTGGTTCCGAAATTCTCCGCTGGGAGATCAAAGACCCCGTGGCCAAGAACACAGGATTTATTCTGCAGTTCAAGGTGAAGGTGCGGTAAGAAACAACTTACGCAATTTCACAAAGGTAAAATCAGTCGTCCACGAACGCCATGCGAGTCGAGACGATGAGCCTCTTCGATCTTGTTGTTCTTCCTATTCATGCCTGCTGTGGGTTCGCGATTAATTCTGTTAGACCATTCACGGTCCCTCGCAATGTTACGCAGTATTATTTTGGACAGTTTGCGTTGTCTTAATCGCCCCAAATTGCTTCTCTTTAATTGTGTGCGTATTTCGACCCATCGTTCGCGGGCGAAATCTCTCTGATTGCGTTACACTCTGTTGCTACTTGTTCGCACGAAGAATAAGTTAAGGGCAATGAACAGTTAGAATCTTTTCGAGCTGGCATGCGATCAATACCAAAGCTGGCTTTTGCCGCAGATTGATCAAACGCCAAGCGAAGTTCCTAAGTTATTTCACGTCGAGGGAGGACGTACCATGAAAACATCTGTCTTTGTGTGGGCCTTATGCGGAGCCTGTCTGATTTTGCCACCGCTCCGCGCGGATCAAGCAGCTGATGAAGCCGCGATCCGTGAATCGGTTGCCTCGTACGTTAGCGCATTTAATGCGCAGGATGCACCGGCTTTGGCGGCCCACTGGTCGGACCATGGGGTTTACCAAAATCCTCTGTCAGGTGTAGAAGTCAGTGGCCGCAAAGCCATTGAAGAGGAGTTTGCAGCGGTCTTAAAGGAGTTGAAGGGTGCGAAACTTTCGGTCAACGTGGCATCGATCGATTTTGTTTCACCGAGCGTGGCCGTTGAACGGGGTACTGCGGAGGTAGTTGGTGCTCAATCAAGCCCCGAGGCCACGGAATATTCAGCTGTTCACGTCAAACAAGGGGATAAGTGGCTACTGGATCGCGTCACGGAGAAGGAGGCCATAACGGTCAACTCCCATTATGAGCAGCTCAAGCCGTTGGAGTGGTTGATTGGCACTTGGGTTGATGAGGATGAAGAAGCGCGGGTGGAAACCTCTTGCGAGTGGGCTAAGAATCAGAATTTTCTAACGCGCACTTTCACCATTGATTTGCCGAACGAGCCGAGACTCTCGGGAGTGCAGATTATCGGTTGGGACGCATCCCAAGGAAAAATCCGCTCTTGGACGTTTGACTCGGATGGCGGATTTGCTGAAGGAACTTGGGTTAATAAAGACAAAAGTTGGATGGTTGAGACAGCCGCCGTACTACCTGATGGACGCAAATCGTCGTCGATCAATATCACGAAGTTGCTAGATGACGACACGGTATCTTGGCAGATCACCGGGCGTGACGTCGACGGTGAGATCCTGCCGAATCTGCCCGAAGTGAAGATCACTCGCCACAAGGCATCGGAGCCTGTGCTCGACTCGGAAACAGAATCTTCGGCCGTGGTTCAATAACCTGCTATCTCAGCAAAAATGAAATAAGGAATTCGTCAGATGTTCAAGCTACGTAAATTCACGGCCGTACTTCTTGTCGCAATTTTGTTATACCCAGTTGACGTGTTTGCCCGCGGTGGGCGGGGCGGAGGAGGTGGTGGTGGTCGAGGAGGTGGCGGCGGAGGTCGATCAATGGGTGGTGGCGGAGGTATGAGTCATGGCTCGTCGATGAGTCGGGCACCTTCCATGAGTCGACCGTCGATGCCCAGCCAGTCGCGTCCCAGCCCTTCACGACCCACTAGCGGCGCTCGACCGAGCACTGGTGCAATCGGTAGTCGACCAAGTGGCGGTGCCGGCGCGCGTCCTGGTGCTCGACCCAGCACGGGCGGTCCTGGTAGGCCAGGTTCTGGTGGCATCGCCGGTGGCGGGCGACCCAGCGCTGGGCAATTGAACAGTTTTCTCGATATCCCTTCACAAGGGGCACGGCCGAGTGCAGGCCGGCCCTCGGCAGGAACGTTGCCCACCGGTGGTAACGCTGCCGTGGCCGATTTCTTCCATGGCGGGGGACGAACTGCTGGTGCGGCTGGCGCTGGTGTGGCGACTGGAGCGATCGCCAACAATCGGGCTGGCCAGATTGGAACTCGCGATGTGGCAGGCGGCGTAGGAGATCGAGCGACTCAGCTCGGCGATCGCGCCGCAGGGGCTCGTCAACAAGACCGTGCTGGTGACCGTGGCGATCGCCAAGCGGCACGTGTTGAGAATCGAGGTGACTATCGGTCCAATCTTGCCGAGGGCCGTGGCGACCGACGCACCGACCGGCAACAACAGCGGGGCGATCGCGCGGATAGTATTCGCGATGAACTGGGCGATCGGTTCGATGACAATCATCTCTTTGAAGACTTCTGGCGTGATCATCCAAACGCCTATGTTAACTTCCGGCAGAACCCGGTTTTCTGGTCATGGGCGACTTTTGCGACCGCCTCGGCATTCATGCCGTGGAATTGGGGGTCTGGCTATTACTACGACTATGGTAGTGGCGGGACCAGTGGATACTCGTCGGATACCGGAACCATGTACGCCGACGAAGCGACCTATTCCTCGCCCGAGTATTGCGCGGAAGCAGAGGCTCTAGCCGAGAGCGCGCCCGAGGAACCACCGGCCGACACGGAATGGCTGTCGTTAGGAGTGTTTGCCGCTACAGACGAAAACAGTCAGGCCGTGCCCAACATGTTTTTGCAATTGGCGGTCAGCAAAGAAGGGATCATCGCAGGGACTTATCAAAATAAGACCACGGGTCAGACGGAGTCGCTAGAAGGCATGGTGGATAAAGAAAGCCAGCGTGCGGCTTGGACCATCTCCGGGAAGAACACGCCGATTATGGAGACCGGGCTGGCCAACCTGACCATGAACGAGGCCCCCGCCTTGGCACATTTTGCTGATGGCACAACACAGCAATGGTTGCTGGTCCGCGTGGCCAAGCCGGAGGAGACTTCTGCGACAACGCCAAGTCCTTGATTGCGAGTATGGCTGGGGAGGTAACGTTGCGGACAACAACCGACTGCTGTCGTTTTCAAAAAATGGCAAGCAGGATAGTTGTTGCTGGAATTGTCCATTAGACTCTCCCCATGCCGTACTTCTATTTTTTATTCAACTGCCTGATTTGGGGTTCGAGTTTCATCCTCATGGATCGGGCTGCCAACGCCCTAGGGCCACTCGCGATTTCGACGGGCAGGCTCTTGGGCGGTTCGTTGACGCTTGCCTTGTATTGGGCCTGGACACGACCGCCGAGCCATCTCGCTAAAGGGGATTGGAAACACATCCTGTTTGTGGCCGCGGTGGCCAACGCATGGCCGTTCACGGTGCTGCCCTTTGTGATGTCACAGGCTGATGAACATGGCTACTTCGGCATGATGGTTTCGTTGTTGCCGTTGGTGACGATCATTGTTTCGATTCCGATGCTGGGCATTTGGCCCACCACGCGGCAAGTGATCGGCGTGCTTGGTGGCTTGATCTGTTTGTCGGGAGTCGTACTCGACGGTTCGCAGCGGGGAATCGCGCCGGGAGTCTTATCTCTCTCCGTCACCGTGCCGATGGCGTACGCAACAGGGAACACCTACATCAAATGGAAACTGTCGCATCTTGATTCCGTCGTGATGACAGTTTTGTTCTTAGGGATCGCTGGGCTCTTACTGTTGCCTCTCCAGTTGTTCCCTGGTTTGTTAGAACGTACCGGCTTGGCGGGACCGCATGAGCCCCATGATTGGGGGCTAGCCATGATTTCCATGCTTCTGCTGGCCGTGCTGAGTACAGGACTAGCAACGTTGATGTTTCTGCGGATGGTGAAAGACCAAGGGCCGTTGTTCGCGGGCATGGTGACCTACGTGATTCCCATCGTGGCGTTGGCCTGGGGACAATACGACAGCGAACGGCTCACCACCTTGCAAGTCGGCGCGATCATGGGCGTTCTCTCGATGGTGGCTCTGGTGCAGTGGCGAGCCGCGGGAGCCAATCAACCGCAAGCTGAACCCTTGGCCTAGGTGCCTCGCGAATCCGCAAGCGTATCGGTTATAGTGTGATTTGAATTTCTAACCCCCAGCCTCCAGCCCCTAGCCTCCTTCTTATGTCTCATCCCTGGTTAGCAGAACGTACCCGTGAATTCGATAGCTCCGGCATTCGCAAGGTGTTTGACCTCGCGGCAAAGATGAAGAACCCGATCAATTTGTCGATTGGACAGCCGGATTTTCCCGTGCCCGACGCAATCAAAGAAGCGGCCATCGAAGCGATTCGCAACGACAAAAACGGCTACAGCGTGACGCAAGGGATTCCCCAGCTCCGCGAAGAGTTGCAACGCCGCGTCGATGCAGAATATGGCCATGCCGATCGCCGGGTGTTGATCACCTCCGGGACGAGTGGTTCGCTAGTGATGACGATGCTCGCGCTGCTGAATCCCGGCGACGAAGTGATTTTCATGGATCCGTACTTCGTCATGTATCCTGCGCTGGTGAAGATGGTGGGTGGCAAGTGCGTCATGATCGATACGGCTCCGGATTTTTCCATCGATGTCGAGAAAGTCAAAGCAGCGATCACATCGCGAACGAAGCTGATTTTGCTCAACAGCCCGGCCAACCCCACGGGCGTGGTTGCGAGTCGCGAGAGTGTCAAAGCCTTGGCGGAGCTGGCCGCCGCGCGAAATATTGCGATCCTGAGCGACGAAATCTATCGCACGTTTAGCTACGACGGCGTGCCGGCAAGTCCCGCCGAGTGGAACGATCAAACGCTGGTGGTCGACGGCTTTAGCAAGACGTATGCCGTGACTGGTTGGCGCATGGGCTGGATTCACGGCCCCGCGGCGATCATCGACAAGCTCACCATGATGCAGCAATACACGTTTGTTTGTGCGCCGCATCCGCTGCAATGGGGCGGCATCGCGGCGCTTGACACCGATATGACCGCGCAAGTTGATGAGTACCGCAAGCGGCGTGATTTCATCGTGAACGGCCTGCGCGAGGCGGGTTACGAAGTGGCTCCCACGGGTGGAGCATTTTACGTGTTTCCCAAAGTGCCGGCAGGTCTTGGCACAGGCACGGAATTCGTCGCCCGCGCGATTGAAAAGGAATTGCTGATTATCCCTGGCAATATCTTCAGCCAACACGACACCCATTTCCGCATTTCTTACGCGGCGAGTTGGGACACGCTCGAACGCGGACTTGGGGTGTTAAGGGAGTTGGCAGGCTGACGATCAGCCCCCTTCGCTCTCATCGGTGGCGGAAAATTCTCGGCCACGTACTACCCCCACAGCAATGGCTAGCAGAACGAGCGTGTAGGCGACAAGCACGACCGCGTGTTCCCAGGCGGGCGGATCGCCGATAAAGGCGAACAGCACGTTCATGTCGGCGTCTATCGTGATATCGCTCCAAAGAACCGCCAGAGTCCGGATGCGATATTGCACGGTGAACGTGTTAATCAATGCGGGAACCAAGCTGATGATCAATTCAAAAACCAGTGTGAACGCAACCGCGATGACCATCGACCGTTTGGGAAACAATGTGCCAATCAGCAAGTACAACGCTGCATAAGCCGGGCAGGAAAGCAACGTAATCCGTACTATGACCCATGCGATTTCCGTGCCATTGTCATACGGCATAATTGCCGTGGCAGCGCAGAGTCCCACAATCGCTGCACTTAATGCCCAGGTAAGGGCAACCAAATACTTACCCAGGAGCACGTTGGTTTTACCTTGCGGCCGAACCGCCAAATAAATCCAACTTTTGCGTTCAAGCTCCGCGGACACGACGGGCGTGGCCCACAGGAATGTGGCCAACATGCTCACGAGCATTGGCACGAGCGTGAAAAGTATAGCCATCCAAAGCCCTCTTGGCATCGATTCTCCGCGCAGGGAGAATCGGATCATACTGACGATCGCTACTGGGAAGAGAGCCAATACCAACCACCAAGCCATGCGGGCGAGTGTGAAGGCACGACGCCATTCAAAAAAAAACACGGCGGCTATGCTGCTAAGGTTCATGCCAATTCTCCGCGATGAATCTTTAACAGCGAATTGAACAAGGCTTGCAGTGATTCGTCAGTCGAATGCATTTCTTCGACGCTAATTCGTTTTTCCGCAAGCCAGCCCGGGAGTTGTTCATAGAGTTTGAAGGGATGTCGCGTGGAAACAATCAATTGATTTTGATCGATTCGTAGGGAATCAGTGATCTCGTGTTCCAAGAGCAGGCTCGCCAAACGGCGAGGATCGTTTGTGCGAATGGTGACCTCATTTGGCACGTCCACGAGCAAGGCATGAACCTCAGCAGCTGTTCCCGAAGCCAGCAGCCGTCCGCCGCTGATCAAAAGGAAGCTGTCGGTGATCGATTCCACTTCGTAAAGCAAATGACTGGCGAGCAATAAGCTCTTGCCTTGGCCAATCCATTGCTTGAGCAGCGAGCCCATTTCGTGTCGGCCTATCGGATCGAGGCCGTTAAACGGCTCATCAAGGATCAAAAAGTCGGGATCGTGGGCGATGGCTTGGGCCAACTTCACGCGTTGCCGCATTCCGCGGGAGTAACTGGAAATGGCCCGATGCATGGCGTCCTTCATGCCGACAATAACCAAGGAATCTTGCGCCGCTTTGGTAGCAGCCGATGCACTCATCCCTTGCAGTTGACTCAGATAGCGAACCCACTCATAACCAGAAACATTCGCATATAGACCTTCGCTGCCGGGGCAATATCCTAAACGACGAAACAAGGCCGCGTTATTGCGTGGTGATTCTCCAAACACCCGCACCCGGCCAATCGTGGGGCGAAGCTGACCGGTAAGCAGATTCAAAAGCGTGCTCTTCCCCGAGCCGTTGGGACCCAGCAGTCCGTACGCTCCCGCCGGTAGCGACAGCGTCATATCGTTGACACCGATGACCGTACCGTAAAGTCTTGTAACGTGGGAAAGTTCAATCATGACCAGCTTTCAAGCACGCAACGGTGCGGAAATCCTGCGGAAAAGAATCACGGTGGAAACAACGGTTATCGTGGCGAGGATTGCGGCGGCGTGTTTCACCTGGTCAAAAGTGGAAATATCAAAGACCCAGCTTTGAACTTGTCCCAACGAATGATAAAGCGAAACCGTGGACCATTTTTCAAGCACCGCCGGTGAAGCCGAGTTCATGAGATCCATTTCTATCTCGGTCATCATGACGTAAGTGAATGCGCCGAGGATCCAAACGGCAAACCAGCCAAACCCTGCGTAACGGCTTTCTTGTGTCATTGATGACATGCACAAAGCGAGCGATGCGGTTGGGACCATTAGGACCGCCGACGCGGCAATGATGCGTAATGGCAAATCCCACGTGTCGTACACGACATTCGCACTGGGCGAAAGCAGTACTCCGAGCACGTAGAGCACTAAAGCCGGTGCGGCGGAAATCATGATCAAGTAAAACCAGACAGTGGCCAGCTTGCCGAGCGCATATTGCCACCGTGCCAACGGCCGCGAGAAATACAGGAGAAAAGCCCGTGAACGGACGTCTTGCGAGATCAAAGGTGGGGCGATGATTCCCACCATCAACACCATGAGCCCTCCCTGAGAATAGCGGAGGAACAAATAGAGGAGCCAAGACCACACCGAATGTCGCGCGACGGCTTCATCCTCTATGTCGAGAGTTGCGGTCAAACCTGGCAATGTTGACACCTCTTGAGGGAGTATAAATCTGAGATTACCTCGCATTTCTTTCACTGTGAGTGAATGTTCCCAGAGAAAGAAAACTGCCCCAAAAAAAATTGCCGGCAACCAAGCAAAAAGCATCATCCGCTTGAGCCAGCTGCTTTGCCATGCGCGGCCGACCCCGGCCTTGGCGATGACAACCCACCGTGTCCAGGGGGATGCCAGCTGCTCATGCCACTCTCGGTAGCCCAGATCATGAATTGGCATCTGGTTGCTCCCGTACAGCGGAGAGGAATATTTCTTCGAGAGAGTTCCGCGACGGTTCCAACGACCGAATGCCAATATTTGCTTGATTGGCAACCTGCCAAATTTTGACCGCAAGTTCCGCGTGCTGGCCATCGACGGTGATCGCACCGAGGGCGCCGATACGTGCTTTGAGTCCGGCGCGTTCCAATTTCTGTGCAAATTCTTCGGGGTTATCGATCACATGAATCTTGAGAGAAGGCGCAGTTGGCTGGCTCAAACGATCCAGGCGATCGGAGATTCGCACACGTGATTTCGCCAGAATAATGACGGCATCGCTCACGGCTTGTACGTCGGGCAAAATGTGCGTGCATAACAGGATTGCCTTGCCGTGATTGCGAGCCAATATCTTAATGCGGCTCAGCATGGTTTCCCGTTCGGCCGGATCAAGCCCCGACGTGGGTTCGTCGAGAATCAACAGTGGCGGATCATGCACTAACGCTTGCGCGAAACGCAGTTTTTGACGCATGCCGGTTGAATAGGTTTCCACCGTGCGATACCGTTCCTGGCCCATGCCGCAAAAGTCGAGAATCTCATGAGCACGGCGGAGCGATTCCAACCCTGGCAAACGAGAAAGCTGCGCAGCGAACTGCACTGATTCCACGCCTGAAAGGCCCGAAAGGTAGCAATCGTCCTCGGGCATGTAGCCGACGCGCTCGCGAATCTGGCGGTTGTGACGGCCGAGTTGGTATTCCAACAACCGGCCGCGGCCGCTCGTGGCCCGCAACAAGCCCAGCAAGACTTTAATGAGCGTGCTTTTGCCCGCACCGTTGGGCCCCAACAGGCTTGTGATGCCAGGCTCGATCTGGAGCGACACCCGGTCGAGCGCCCGATAAGAACCGTAGTTCTTGGTGATCTCTTCCAATTCGATCAGTGGGGTCATCAAGGGGTCGCGCCAGCAGGTCGGTTCGTATATCTCGCTAGGAAGATAATAGCGTATTCGCCGCCCGATTGCGATTCTTGGCTTCTATTAATCTTCTTCGGCCTTAATTTGTGCTTTGGAAATAATCTCCTGCTGGACGTTGCCGGGAACCACGTCGTAATGGGAAAATTCCATCGTGTAGCTCCCCTGCCCTCCCGTCATTGAAGAGAGCGTGCGGGCGTACGTTGATACTTCCGCGAGTGGGGCTTTGGCTTCGACCGTGGTCATACCTCCGCCGACTGTTTCCATGCCGACCATCTGGCCACGCCGGCCCGAGAGATCGCTGGAAATATCACCGACATTCCCCGCGGGGACTGTGATGTGCAGATTCACAATCGGCTCCAGCAAACCTGGGCGAGCCTGTTTAAAAATCTCCGCGAAGACGCGGCTCCCGGCAATGCGAAACGCTGTTTCGTTGCTATCGACGGGGTGGTCTTTGCCGAAGTGGACTTCCACGCAAACATTTTGAATGGGGTAACCAGCGACTACTCCCTTGCCGATCCGCTCAAGAAAACCCTTTTCAATCGCGGGCATGAAGTTACCCGGGATCGTGCCTCCCACGACGGAATCAACCCAGAGGAAATTATTTTTGGCGTGGTAGTGCTTCGATTTGAGATGGGGAAAGCGTTCCTTGGTGGCGAACTCTTCAGGATTAGCGCCTTCGGGGAAAGGATAGATTCGCGCATGCACTTCGGCGAACTGACCCGCCCCGCCTGATTGTTTTTTGTGACGGTAGCTTCCTTCGGCGTCGGTCTGCACGGTTTCTCGATAGGGGATTTTCGGTTCCTTGGCATCGACCTCGACGTGATCGCGCCGCTTGAGCCGCTCACGAATCATCGATAAATGCAATTCGCTCATGCCGGTGAGCACCATTTCTTTGGTTTCCGGATCATGGTCGAGATGGATCGTGGGATCTTCCTCGGTGATCTTGTGCAGCGCACCAGAAAGTTTGGCTTCATCGCCACGAGTTTTCGGTGCGACGGCCAACCCCACCATCGGTGTGGGATAGTTGATCGGCGGCAACTGGACGTCGCCCAGCGACATTCCCGTATGGAGGTCTTCGCACTTCGCCACTGCCACGATGTCGCCCGGGCCCGCTTCATCGACCGCGGCTGTATCGTGAGCCTGCACGCTAAGCAACGCGGGAATCTTGATTCCTTTGCGCGAGCCGTTGGCTTCGAGCGTCGAATCCTTCTTGAGGGTACCCGCATAAATGCGAATAAAGCTCAAACGATGCACGAAAGGATCGATACGGGTTTTGAACACCTGTGCCGCCAGCGGAGCCTTGGCGTCGGCCTTAAGTGTCACGGTATCGCCATTACGACCGGCAGTCCGTGCCACGCTATCTGGCGGCAGCGTGGCCGTTGCCAACACGTCGAGCAGTTCCGTAACCCCGACATCCTTTTTCGTCGACACACACACAATGGGCGTGAGGTTTCCCGCGGCAACAGCCTGGACCAACAACTTGTTGAGTTCGGCTTGGGAGGGCATTTCACCTTCAAAGTAGCGCTCCATGACTTTCTCGTCGACTTCGATGATCGATTCCACGAGTGCTTCGTGGATCGCCTTGGGATCCATGATCGCACCGTTGGTATCGCCAGGGACTTCCAGTGTGTTAATGACCCCTGTGAGCGATTCCCCCAAGCCCACTGGCACATTGAGTAGCGCACAGCCGTTGCCAAATACTTCTTTGATCGTGTTGATCAAACCGGGGAAGTCGATATTCTCGGTGTCGAGCTTATTGATCACCAGGATCCGGCCGCAACCGGCTTTGCCCGCCTCGTTCCAAGCGCGGCGCGTGTTCACTTTTATGCCCGAGTGGGCATCGATGGCGATGAGTGCCGTTTCCACGGCTCGCAAGGCGCCGACCATTTGGCCGACGAAATCGGGGTAGCCCGGACAGTCGATGATGTTGATCCGTTTGCCAGCGTGATCGAGATGGACCACGCTCGATTCAATCGAGTGCTTATGATGTTTCTCTTCTTCGTCGAAATCACAGATGCTCGTGCCGGCATCGACGCTTGGCTTGCCGTTCACTGCTCCGCTGTGAATGAGCAGTTGATCGACCAAAGTGGTCTTGCCGGCATTGCCGTGACCACAAATCGCAAGGTTCCGAATATCGGCGACATTCCTGACCATGATTGCTCCCTGTGAAAAGCTACTGAGCAAACGCACCAGCCGCCGCCGCGGCGCGCGTCTGTCATAATGTAATTGAAAAGTAAGTTCTTTAGCGCTCTGCTCCTCTGACTAAGGGGTTCATGGTTGCAGACTCCGAGGTGAGTTGAATCGCTTCCGCCAGATTGATCGTGTTTTCGTACAAAGCTCGGCCGATAATCGCGCCGGCCATGCCGGCTTCGGCCAGTTGCTTCACGTCGTCGAGCGTAGTGACGCCCCCCGAGGCCACCACAGGCACGGCAACATGCTGCTGCATGCGAGCCATCTCGGGGACGTTCGCGCCCTGCATCATGCCATCGGTGGCGATGTCGGTGTAAACAATCGCTGCCAAAGGAACATCGCGGAACCAGTCGGCCAGTTCGATTGCTTGCATTTTGCTGACTTCCAGCCAGCCGTCGGTCGCAACATAGCCATCCTTGGCATCGATACCCAGCACGAGTTTTTCGGGATAGGCTTTGCACATCGCGCGAAACCAGTCGGCATTTTTTAGGGCTTTGGTGCCGAGGACGAGGCGATGCAGGCCAAGTCCCAGGAGATCTTCGATGATCGCTTGATCGCGAACGCCGCCGCCGAGTTCACATTCCATGTCGACCGCGGCCACGATGTCGCGAATCACGCTGCGATTGGTGGGTTTGCCATCTTTCGCGCCGTCGAGATCAACAATATGCAGATGCCGAGCACCGGCTTGTTGAAACTTCAGCGCGAATTCGACGGGATTATCGGAAAACACCGTCACGCGGTTGTAATCGCCTTGCCGCAGGCGAACACACTGACCACCCAGAAGATCGATCGCAGGCCATATCTGCATCGTAATGCCACCAACTTCCGAGTGCTAATTGAAAAGTGCCTAACTGAAATATCGCATAGAAATGCGTGAATTTCAAGGAGCGGGGTCAGCAAGATTTACCACGAAGGCACCAAGAACACGAAGTAATTTACTTAGATTGATGCAGTTTTGTCTTGAGATACTTATTTTGGGAGTTCTGCTTTTCCTTAGTATCAAGACGGCAAAATTCAGCTGTCAGCGAAAGCTACTTTCCTTAGTGTTCTTCGTGACTTTGTGGTTCAGGATTTACTTTAGCTCAGCGAAATTTCGCAATACACGCAAACCATCGTTCTGACTTTTTTCGGGGTGGAATTGCGTGGCAAACAGATTGTCGCGCCAAATCGATGCGCAGAAGGGATCAGGATACGACGCTTCGCCGTCGATTACGCCTTTGTCCTCAGGCACAACGAAGTAAGAGTGAACGAAGTAAAAATGAGCGTCGTTCGATATGCCTTGGAAGATGGGGGCACGCCGTTGAAAGCGCACCTGATTCCAGCCCATGTGCGGCACTTTGTACTCCGAGGGAATATCAAACTTGCGGACCTCGCCGGGAATGATCCCCAGCCCTTCATGTTCGCCATCTTCAAAGCCGCGATCGAACAAGAGCTGTAAGCCCAAGCAAATTCCCAAAAACGGTTTGCCACTTTCGATGGCATCGTTGATTGGTCCTACGAGTTCGCGGCGATGCAGTTCGGCAATGGCATCGGCGAAAGCTCCCACGCCGGGCAGCACGATCTTGCTGGCTTTTGCGAGAATGCTGGGATCGCTCGTGATGGCCGCCGCATGGCCGACGCGTTCAAAGCCTTTTTGAACACTGCGGAGGTTGCCCATTTGATAGTCGATAATTGCGATCATGCGGTTGCCGTGGAGTAAAACAATTTCAGCCGCTTGCGGCTTAGCGAATCGGTGGCCAATGGACGGACACTTGGGTAAATTCTAAGTTCACATTGTAACTCAGAAACCGCGCCATTTCTAAGGGCGGCTGGCGATTCGTTCGGGATAAACCACGAACTCGATGCGACGGTTGCGCGCCTTGCCTTCTTCAGTCGCATTAGAAACGACCGCGTGGTTCCCGCCGTGGCCGATCACAAAGATTTGCACGGCGGGCATCGTTCCCTGTTCGATCACGGCATTGTAGACGGCCAAGGCTTGGGCCGCGGAAAGGTGATGATTGCTGGGATGCTGCTGCGAATGAGTCGGCGAATCGTCAGTGTGGCCTTCGATGCCCACGATGTGCTCGGGAAAATTCTGGCGGAGATCGGTGGCGATGCTCACCAACAGCGGCTTCGCATCATCTTTGAGGTACGGGCTTCCCGGCATGAAAAGTTGATCGGCGGGAACCTCCACGCGGAGTTGATCGCCATCCTGACGAATTTGCACGCCGGGCATATCGGCGATCTTCAAATTCTTGGTCATGCTGTTATTCGCACGAATCTCGCCCGACTCGCGCTGCGTGGCCGAGGCCATGAGTGCCGACGTCTTATTGCGAAGCTGCGAGTTGTCATCCCGCATCGCCAGAAGTTGATCCGTCGTCGAACGAAGTTGATCGCGCGTGGCGCTCACTTCATCGGTGAGGAGCTGCACTTTTTGCCGTGATTGGGCAAGCAGAGTTTCAAGTTCTTGATTGTCGCGATCGAGCGATTGTGCGCGTGTTTGATATTCTTGACTTTGCTGTGCGACGAGCTGCATTTGCTGATCAGCCGCTGCGGCGGCTTGCGCATTGGGCTTCGAAGCCATGCGTCCACAACCGCTTGTGGCGAATAAGCTGAGACCGACAACAGTGATCAGAACGCGTGTGAGCATGTTTTGCTAAGGGCAACAGACGGCGCGTGCGGCGAATCGACCTCGCGCGAGGGCGGACGTTAGCAAGCACCGCCGGGAGTAACAAGAGCAGCTCAACAACTGCTAGCAAAAGGCAATCGGACGGCCGGATAATGGCCGTAGAATCGCTTGATGAAATTGCGATGCCAGCGTTGCGGCTTGTGCTTTTCCCAGCCTTGCCGTGCTAGTAGTCGATCCGACAATCGACCATTGGCAGCATCGCACACAATCGCATCAATTTGCTTTTCGGCCGCAATGGCATCCAGCGTGGTAATCGCTGCGCGGCAAGTGGCGTAATTTGTCCCCCTACTGGAGACCAAATATTTAAGGGCCAGAAAACCCGGGCAAGAGCGGGGTTGGTTGTAGTACAACAGGCAGCGATCAGTCCGCCCCTTGGCATGGTAGCGGCTGGCAACCGGCCACAACTCCGGCAGGTCGATGAGTTTGGGAAACCAACTCAAGTGAACGGCCTGCAGGCGGCCCGCCGATGTTTCGATCACGGCGTAGCGTGCCTCGCGAATCGCTGGCAACGCGGCGAGCCATTCTTCTGGTGTTCGGCAGGTTAATGTTTTTGCGAACCACATTATTCGCACTCTCCCCAGCCAAAGAGGCGGATTTTGATCTGCTGCCAGATAAACAGAATCACGCCTAACAGCAGGAAACACACAAACAGCACCGCCGGCATCAGCCAGCCTAACTGGAAGGCGAATTCCACGCGGTTCCAGACGGTCGCCCAGTAAACCATCACAAATAATGCGCCCAGGCAGAGAAACGGACCGTAGGGGATCACGTCGTCGCGTTTCGTGACCGCTTGAACAAGACCGATGACGAGTCCTGCAAACGGGGCGACAAAAAACACAACCACACAAGCTTGCCAGCCGAGGAACGTGCCGATCATCATCATGAGCGTGACGTCGCCAAAGCCCATCGCTTCGCGTCCCAAAGCAGCCGAGCCCACGAGACGAACAATCCAAACGAGCCCTCCGCTCACAACGAGCCCCACCAGCGCGGTGAGTAACCCAATCCACGCGGCCTCGCCCCACAGCCAAACGCCGACAATCGCCAGCGACCCAACCAGCGCAATCACGCCCAGCGGTGGCCGCGTCAATTCGCGCACCACGCGGCGAGTGATGACTTTCAATTTGCTGATTGCACTACGTCGCCCCCGCCAGATACGCGGCGTGAGCGCGAAACACCACAGCCACCAACAGGCCAGTCCCGCGACGAGCGATTTCCAATTGGGTGCGCCGTTGAGGCTGTCCGGCCAAACATTGGGTGCGGAAAGCGTGGCGGGTTCGACATACGCAGTCAGTTGAGGGGCAAGTTGGGCAAGTGGTACTTCAGTTCCTAGCGATGGAACGGCGAGAGGAAAGGTCCCAATGGGCAGCAAACTCAAAGGGAGGCACGCGGCCAATATCAGACCGAGAAACGTGCCGGGGACGGTGATTTCGTCGGGGATGATTTTTTCGTCGATATCGATGAAGCTCGCTGCAACCATCAACGTAATTAGCAGCACATGACTGAGGAACGTTGGCCAAACGGCTGCAAAGGGAATTAAGCTGGGATCAATCGTGATTGGTTGATTGGCGTTGAGTAACAGAATGTCTTCAAGTTGAGTAACCACGAGTCCGCGCTGAAACACTTCCCACCAGCAAAGCGTCGCCAGGCCGAGACCCATGCCAAGTTCCAAAAGCATGGGCCGAATCCAAAACCCACGACCATGAATTTCGCTCTCACGCGCCAGCCTTAACCAACCGAGCACCGGCACACGATCCCACGCCGCTCGCGGCTTAGCGATCTTTGGAGTTGGCCCCCACGGAGAAATCTCACGCGGGTTCCAAGCCAAGCGATAGATGGCCCAATTCGCAGGTGCTCCCAGCACCGTGCCTAAAACAAAGATGGCCGCCAGTACAATCGCCATGGCTAATAGCCGCGGGCGGTAGCCAGCGGTCGAGACAGTGCTGACCGCTGGCTACCGCCTGCGGCTAGGAAAGATGCTTGAGTTACCGAGTCCTGACCGCCGCGAAAATTTCGTCGGCAATCTCGGCCGGTTCCTTACTATCCGTATCGACCTCAAGCGTAGCACACCCCCGATAAAATGGCTCTCGTTGGGCCAAGAGGGTTTCGATTTCGGTCCGTCCGCCGTGATTAGTCAGGTTAGGACGCCTTGCGGCGGTCGTTGCATCCTGGTTAATCCGTTCGTCCAGTGTTTCCGCCGTGGCCCGCAGCCAGACAATGGCTTGGCACTCACCAAGAGCCAGACGGTTGGTTTCGCGTAAGATGACGCCTCCACCGAGCGCCAGAACGGTTCGTTCGCGGCGGCAAAGCTCGGCCGTGGTTTGTTCTTCGAGATCACGAAAGGCTGGTTCGCCGTTGTCGGCAAAGATCGCGGCGATGGATTTCCCCGCGCGGAGTTCCACTTCCACATCGGCGTCGATCCAATCCCATGCCAGCCGCCGTGCGAGCAGCTGCGCGACGGTCGTTTTGCCCGTGCCGCGGTATCCGATCAATGCGATGGGGCGTGAATCGTTCATAGCGGGGAATTCGATCAACGACCTCCCCCGATGGGGCCGATCGCCTTCTTCAAAACTTCCCGCATAAGATTCGGTTGTGCTTCTTGCCGCGTGAACAAGAAGAACTGCAACTGTGCCTGACGCACGAACATCTCGACGCCGGTGATGACTTCGCAATTTCGCGCGCGGGCATCTTTGATGAGCAATGTCGACTCAGGATTGTAAACCGTGTCGAACACCAACATCGAAGGCTTGAGGAACGTCTTGCTGATGGGAGATTCATCGACATTGGGATGCATGCCAATCGGGGTGCAATTGACAATGATGTCGCATTGAGCCCGATGCCGAGCATCCCAATCGATGGCCTTGCTATCAAACGCCTCAGCGAGCCGGTCGCTGCGCTGCTTGGTCCGCGAGGCGATAGTGACCAGTGCCCCGCGACTTTTGAGCCCATAAACAATCGGCCGAGCCACGCCGCCGGCGCCTAAGACCAGCACTCGCTTGTTCTTGACGGGGCTCGGCTTTGCGCCGATTTCTCCCAGCGAGTACTCAATGCAATCCATCGCCGCGTTGTAGTCGGTGTTGTAGCCGATGACTTCCGTGCCTTCGAAAACGACCGTGTTGACCGCCGCAATGCTTTTAACCGCGGGGTCGACCTTGGTGAGGTATTTGGCGATCGCTTCCTTGTGGGGAATCGTGACGCTCAAGCCCTTCACGCCGAGACGCGGGGCATCTTGGATGAATTGACCGAGCGCATCCGAGGGTACGCGAAAGGGTACGTACACCGCGTTGATTTCTTTGTTCATGAATGCTGCATTATGCACGTGCGGGCTCAGGCTATGGCCCACGGGGTCGGCGATCACGCCATACACGGCCGTTTCCGGTGTGATGTGATTGTAACGATAGACCTCGTTCATCTGCTGAAAGCTGAGCTGCCCGGGTGCAAGGGTTCGCTCGTGATGGAACGTGGCGTAGGTGTAGGGAGCGCCAAACTTCGCGGCGAGGATCCGCGACGGCGTCCCGATGTCTCCCATGCACATCGCCACGGTGGGAATCTCGCTCTCCTGCATCATCTCGAGCATTCGCAGATTGTCGTGCGGGTCGTTGGCCATCGTGGCGATCTTAATGATGTCGGGATCAAGCTGAGCCATTTCGGCGTGCAGTTCGCGCAAGTTTTCGGGTGTCTTGCGAAAATTGTGGTAGCTGATAATCCGCTTGGTCTTGCCGAAGCGGGGAATCTGCGAAGCGATGTCCTCTTCGATATCAACGTAGTCGACCCCTTCGGCAATGGCTTCGCGCAAGAGCAGTTGCCGTGCCTCTTCGGTACCAGACCACTTGCCACCGTCTTCCATCCGCCGGCAGGTGATAATGACCTGGCAATCCAAATCGCCTTGCTCGGCCAATAACCGGCGGATGTTGATCTTACTGGCGACATAATCCAAGCGCAGCTCGACAAGATTGGCCCCCTGCTCTGCCAGATGGCGATGCTCGGCCATGATGTGCTTGTGACGACTGCGTCCGATGGCAACACAAATCATGAGAAAAGAACTTTCAACGAATTTATCGAATTATCTATTTTGTTGTATGCCGTTAAGCCGCCAGTGGCCGCTCGCGGCTTAGCGGCACGAACTCTCTATTGTGATAGAATCCCCGCCCCAATTCAAATCCGCTTAAATTGCCGGTCCAACTCGTCGCGGGTAAATGTGAGGGCCGTCGGCCGACCGTGCGGGCAATGATGGTGATCCTGGGCCAAATGGCGTTGGGCGAGCAGGGCGTCGACCTCCTCGGGGGTGAGGGAATCCCCAAATTTAATCGCCGCTTTGCAGGCGATCATTTGTAAAAGTTCATCGAGCAGGTCGCGAGATTGCAATTGCTTACCGCCCGCTTGCAGTTGCTCGACCAGCCCCGCCAAGACTTCCCGGGGACTAAAATTGGCCAGCATCGCCGGATAAGCTGAAACCAAGACCGTCTCACCCCCAAAAGGTTCAACTTCCAGCCCAAGCTGCGCGAGCACGTCGCGATGTTCGAGTAGCGCCCCCGCTTCGCTCGCGGCCATGTCGACCGGTTCGGGGACCAGGAGTTTCTGACTTTCAAGCTGACCTTGAGCGACTTTTTCGCGGAGCTGTTCGTAGAGAATGCGTTCGTGCAAAGCGTGTTGATCGATGACCTCCAGGCCGTCGAGGTTCTCCACCACGATGTAGCGATTATGAATTTGAATCGCCCGCGCGGGAAAATGCGCGGCGGGGATTGTGGCCGCTTGAGTCGCGGCAGGCGAGGAATCGACTCTGAGCGTGGAAGTCGTGGGCGCGACACGAAATGATGCTTCGAGCGTGTGCAGACGCAAACCCTCGGCGGCCGAACCTTGGGGCGAATTGCTACCGAAGGTATTAAACTCCGCTTGCACTTCAGGGGTGCGGCTCAGTTGGTTTTTTGCCCACGCGTAAAGCTCACTCGCACCAGAGGGCTCACCATCGTTGTCAGTCGATTGGCCAGGAAACGAGCCGCGGGCCACGAGGTCGGTGGTGAGAAACTTCGTGCGCAGTGTACCCAGCAGTTGGCTGTAAATCCGCCCTCCATCTTGAAAGCGAACTTCCAGCTTTGTCGGATGAACATTCACGTCCACCAGCGCGGGGGACAATTCCAAGTTCAAGAAACAAATCGGATAGCGGCCCGTCAGCAGTAATCCCCGATAGGCTTCCCCCAGTGCATGCTGCAACGAACGGTCGCGAATGCAACGGCCGTTGAGCATGAGGTATTGCAGTCGATTATTCCCACGGCTTTGGCTGGGATTGGCCACGTAACCCGACAGCCGCACCTGTTCGTCGGAGCTATCGATGGCAATCAGTGCGTTGGCGATTTCTTTGTCGAACAGCACGGCAATGCGTTCGCGTAGATCACTCACCGCCGGCAGATCGTGAGTCACCCGCGTACCATGATTGAGCGTGAAGTGAACATGCGGGGCCGCGAGTGCCAGTCGCGTGACCGCTTCGCTGATGTGACCCATTTCGGTCTGCGTGGTTCGCAGAAATTTATGCCGCACCGGCGTATTGAAAAACAGCTGCCGAACTTCAATCGTCGTTCCCACGGGGCAGCCGACGGGGCGAATCGGCTCGGCTCGGCCCCCCACGACTTCGAGTTCCGCACCCGCTTCACAATCACCGGGACGGCTGCGAAGCACCAGCCGGCTCACTTCGGCAATCGACGCGAGGGCCTCACCGCGAAAGCCAAGCGTCGTGACGTGAAACAAATCATCGGCTGCGGCGATCTTGCTCGTGGCATGGCTGGCTACGGCGAGCGATAATTCATCGGCCGCGATGCCACAGCCATTATCCGCAACGCGGATGAGTTCCACCCCGCCCTGCTCGACCGTGATATCAATCCGCGTCGCGCCACTATCGACCGAGTTCTCGACCAATTCCTTGACGACGCTCGCTGGCCGCTCGATCACCTCACCGGCGGCGATCTTGTTAACAACACTCGTCGGCAGTTGGCGGATTGTGGGCATAAGCGAAAGTTGAAATCTGAAAGTGGAAAGGGGAATCGCATTTCCACTTTCCCATTTCCCCTTTTACAAATTGTATTCTTTGATCTTGCGATAAAGCGTCCGCTCACCGATACCGAGCATCCGCGCGGCTTCCTCGCGGTTGCCACCGGCGAATTCCAACGTCTCGGCGATGAACATGCCTTCCAGATCGGCCAGCGACTTGCCAACCAAACCCGAAAGTCCTTGGCCGCCGACTTCGACGGTAGTGTGGTTATTCGTCGCCGCAAGTTCGTCCGGTAAATCATCGACGTCGAGCACCTGATCGTAGTCGACGACGATCATGCTTTCGATGATGTTCTTGAGTTGCCGCACGTTGCCGGGCCAATCATACGTCATCAGCCGCCTTCGCGCGGCGGTGGTGATACTCTTAATCTCTTTGTGATGCCGTTGGCTGTGGATTTTGATGAAGTGATCGATCAATAGCGGAATATCTTGCGTGCGGTCGCGCAAACGCGGCAAAGTGATCGTCACCACTTTCAGCCGATGATACAAATCTTCGCGGAACGTGCCGGCACGGATCGCTTCTTCCAGGTCACGATTGGTAGCCGAGATGATTCGCACGTTGACTTTTATTGTTTCATTCGAGCCCACGCGAGTGATTTCGCTGCTTTCCAAAACTCGCAACAGCTTGATCTGCGTGGGAAGTGGCATGTCCCCCACTTCATCAAGGAACAATGTTCCCCCGTGGGCATATTCAAACTTGCCGACGCGGTCGGCGCTGGCGTCGGTGAATGCCCCCTTCACATGGCCGAAGAGCTCGCTTTCTAAAATGTGTTCACTCAGCGCGGCACAATTGAGGGCCACGAACGGGCGGCTCTTACGTGGGCTATTTTGATGAATTGCCTGGGCGATCAATTCCTTGCCCGTGCCGGTGTCCCCTTGGATCAACACCGTGGCATCGGTGGGGGCGATCCGCCGCAAGCGGTCGATCACCTCATACATTTGCGGACTGTTGCCGATGACCCCTTCAAAGCCAAATTTTTCGTCGAGCCGACGGCTCAGCTCCGCGTTGGCGCGGCGCAGATGTTGATTGCGCGCGGCGTTGTCGACCACTGCGCGGAGTTGTTTCAAATCGAGCGGCTTGAGCAAGTAATTGAAGGCCCCCTGCTGCATCGCCTCGACGGCCGATTGAATCGTGCCGTGGCCCGTGACGAGAATCACTTCGGCATCGGGCTGCAAATCCTTGCAAATCGCCAAGATTTCGAGGCCGCCCACGTCGGGCATTTTGAGATCGCTGATTACGATCTCGAACGTATCCTGTTCAAGCAGCTTGGCACCTTCTGTCCCCGTGATCGCGACCGTGCATTGATAGCCGACCCGCGATAAGCTGTCCGCCATCGTTTCGGCGTGCGCAGCATCGTTGTCGATTATTAGAGCCCGAATCGGTGGGCCCGTGGTCGCGGTGGTAGTTCGGGATTCAGCCATGAATACTCGAAGCGTTAAAAAAGGTGTGAAAGCAATCTTGGAAAATCGTGGGACAACGGTCAATAGTCAGTCGGTAGCGTCACGACCGACGACGGAGTCAAATCGATGGTGCGGGTTTCTTGAGTCAATCGCGCGGGGATAGGCAGTTCGATCGTGATTTGCGTGCCGTGTCCTACTTCGCTCTGCACGGTGATGCGGCCATTGTGCGCGTCGATAATTTTGGCCGTGGTCGGCAGGCCCAATCCCGATCCCCCTGGCTTGGTCGAGAAAAAGGCATCAAACATTTGCGCGGCGGTCCGGTCGTCCATGCCGATGCCCGTGTCGATCAAGTGGATCGCCACGCTGCCGTTGGTTGCGGCGGTGCGGACCATCAGTTGCCCCCCCTCGGGCATCGCTTGCTTGGCATTGAGGATCAAATTGAATAGCGCACCTCGAAACGCTTCGCGATCCAATAGCACCGTCGGCAACTCAGGATCGAGATAACGCACGATCTCCACGCCCGCTTCCGCGGCCTCAGGCTGAAAGAAGTCGAGCGTATCCCCGATTTCCTTGTTGAGATCGGTAGGCGTCAGATGCACATGCCGCACCTTGGCGTATTGCAGAAAATCATCCAGCAAATCTTGCAGTCGTTGGCATTCACGCTGCATGACGTCGATCCGCTTGGCCGCGCGGCGTTGTGCGGGAGTTTGGGCTTCCTCTAAATCTTCGGCAAGGAGTTCCATGTTGAGCCGAATCGTCGAGAGAGGATTCTTGATCTCGTGAGCCAAGGCTCCCGCGAGCCGCGCGATCTCGGTGTACTGATCCATCAGCCGCTTGACGGCTTCGGAGGTTTGCTCGGTACCGATGCTGGCTGGTTCGTGCGACATGCTTAGTATGATAGAGGATATATTCCCATTTCTGGAGACATCACGCTGGGAATTAAGGCAGGAACGCTAATCTTCTGGATCACACAACAAAAAACGCTCAACGCCCTGCAAGTGCCGAGCGTTGAGCGATAAGCATTCTCGATATTGGTTCGGATGCTATTCAGCAGCCGAATCGACCGTTTCGTTGAGCTCTTCCATCGCAGCACGACGGCTGAGCTTCACGCGGTCTTGCTCGTCGACGGCGATCACTTTCACTTTCATCGAGTCGCCAACCGAGCATATGTCGGCCACGCTGCCGACGTACTCGTTAGAGAGTTCGCTGATGTGGCACAAGCCGTCACGACCGGGCAGGATTTCAACAAACGCGCCAAAGTCCTTGATGCTCGTCACGCGGCCGTTGTAGATCTTGCCGACCTGTACGCTGGCCGTCAGGGCATCCACGCGGGCCAAGCCTTCTTCCGCGGAAGCCTGATCGGCGGCAGCGACGGTAACCGTGCCGTCTTCTTCGACGTCGATCGTGCAACCAACATCTTCTTGGATACCGCGAATCGTCTTGCCGCCAGGGCCGATCAACAGGCCAATCTTCTGGGGGTCGATCTTCGTACGCAACAACTGTGGGGCCGATTCAGCCGTGGTCGAGCGAGGACGGGGAATCGCGCTGAGCATCTTCCGCAAGATTTCGATCCGCGCTTCCCGGGATTGGGTTAACGTCGCGCGGATGATTTCCTCGCTAATGCCTTTGATCTTAAGATCGAGCTGGATACCCGTGATGCCGTTCTGCGTGCCGGCGATCTTGAAGTCCATGTCGCCGAAGTGATCTTCGTTGCCGATGATGTCGGTCAGCAGCGTGAACTTGTCACCCTCCTTGATCAAACCCACGGAAATACCGGCGACGGGATTCGTGATCGGCACACCCGCGGCCATCAAGCCCAACGTGGCACCGCAGACCGAAGCCATTGAACTCGAGCCGTTGGATTCCAAAATGTCCGAAATCACGCGGATCGTGTATGGGAATTTCTCGTGATCGGGGAGTACGGGATTCACGCTCCGTTCGGCAAGCGCACCGTGGCCGATTTCGCGGCGACCAGGACCACGAATCGGACGGCATTCACCGACCGAGAAGGATGGGAAGTTGTAGTCGAGCATGAACCGCTTGGTGTATTCGTCGAACAGACCGTCAACGCGTTGCTCATCGCGGCCCGTGCCGAGCGTAACGGTGATAAACGCTTGGGTTTCACCACGCTGGAACACCGCCGAACCATGCACGCGGGGGAGCAAGTCCACTTCGCAATGAATGGGACGCAGTTCCGTGCTGGCGCGACCGTCGGAGCGGGTGCCATTAAGGATTTGCTCGCGAGTGAGCTTCTCTTCCAAGATGTGCCACTGCTTGTAGAACGAATCGAGCGTATAAGCCCCTTCGGCTTTCGGATCAGGAATCAAAGCCGCGACGGCCTCTTCCTTGATCGCAACAACGGCGTCGTGTCGTGCATGCTTGCCGTCAATCAAATTAGCTTCGCGATAGCGATCGCCATATTTCTCCATGATGACGTCGTACAAGCCATCCGAAGGCGCCGCTTCGTAAGGAACCTTCTCCGTGCCGACCTTTTGGGCCAATTCTTCTTGCAGTTCGCAAAGCTCTTTCACATAGCGATGGGCCGTCATAATCGCTTCGGCCATCACGTCTTCGGGCATCTCGCGCGAGAAGCCCTCGATCATCAGCACGGCATCCTTCGTGCCCGAGACGATCAAGTCGAGCGAGCTGACTTCCAAATCATCTTGCGTAGGGAACGGCACAAATTGGCCTTCGATATAACCCAGACGCACCGAACCCAAAGGGCCAGAGAACGGCAGCGGCGAAACGCACAACGCAGCGCTGGCACCATTCATGGCCAACACGTCGCCATCGGTTTGCTTATCGCTCGACATGACGAACGCTTGGATCTGAACTTCCTCGAAATATCCTTCGGGGAACATCGGACGAATGGGGCGATCCATCAAACGGGCGGTCAGCGTTTCTTTGGTCGTGGGCCGGCCTTCACGCTTCATGAAGCCGCCGGGGAATTTGCCTGCCGCGGCAGTGCGCTCGCGATAATCGCAAGTCAGCGGAAAGAAGTCAGTACCGGGACGAGAAGGGCCACCCGCGGCGGCACACAAGACTACGGTGTCGCCGTATTGGACGAGACAGCTACCCGCCGCTTGCTTGGCGAGATAACCGGTTTCAATGCTCAACGTGCCGTTGCCAATTTGTCTTTCAACGCGAATTTTATTGCTCAATGTTTTCTTCCTACTTTTGGGAAAGCCAATAACGCATGTTCAATCAAGGATTGGCGAGAGATTCGCGCAAAAGTGCGTGAATACTCTGAGCCGACCGGCATGCGGCGAGAGAGAGCCTAAACTCATTACAGAACGAAGTAACACCGTCGGATGCGTGGCGATGAATTGTGCCCGCAGTTTACGCTCGGATTACTTGCGCCAGATTACTTGCGAATGTCCAGACGGCGTAACAGATCGAGATACTTTTGTGGATTCTTGCGCTTAACATAATCCAACAAACGGCGGCGCTTGCCGACGATAGTTAGCAGGCCACGGCGGCAAGCATGATCTTTGTCATGCTCGCGCAAGTGCTTGGTCAACTCGGCGATGCGGGTTGTCAGAATGGAAATCTGAATCTCGGGAGAACCCGTATCCGTCCCACCGCGCCCATACTCAGTGACCAATTCCTGCTTGCGTTCTTTCGTGACCGACATTTTTTCCTACTCTTGAACTGTTATTGCCAGCCTGTCACCGATGAGATTAGACGGTTCGTCTCGCCAACCCGAAGCCCGTTGCTTCTAGTGCCAGCTTATCCAGCGAACCTCAGTGACATAGTGTTGCGGCTGTTCCTACCTACTCTACGTGTTACAAAATTAAAATACGACCCCTCTAATTTAGCGATCTTTGGCCTGCTGGCAACCGCAAAAATATGGGGAAAAGGGTGTAAATTGAACATGTGGCAGCCATTTAGCAGTGCTTCAAGGCCATCGAAGTGCTCTTTTCTGGTACGTTGAATAGCACCTCTTTAGATTACGGGAGGCATCACCTTTTGAGCGAGAGCATTTTCAACCATGCAAGAAATCACCGTCGCGCAATCCTTCGGCGATCAACTAGGCCAACTCGCCAGCCAAGCCATTGTCCGTGACAGCAATGGCAGGGCTTTGGGCATTTTTTCGCCCCTACCCGCTCATCCACCCGTCAAAGATTTGCGGCTTGAACCGCCGCTTTCAATTGCCGAAACAGAGAACCTGCGCAGCGTGAAGACTGGTAAGCCCCTGGATGAGATTCTTAACCGACTTGGAATCCAATGAGCTACAGGGTCTTCTGGTCGCCTCAAGCTGAAGAACGTCTTGAGGCAATATTTGCGAACCGAGAAGATCGTGATCAATGTGTTGAGGCAGCGAGAGATCTTGATCGCGCCTTAGCCACGGACCCTCATGGTTTCGGTGAATCTCGCTACGATACGGTAAGAGACGGTAAGAGTTGGATTTGCACTGCCCTTGGGCATCCAGTTTGAAGTGCTGGCAGACGTTGATACCGCCATCGTCTACGATGTATGGCGTATTGCTCGTTCAATCGGCGAAATAGCTGTTGAATAATTCAAGGTAGTTTTAATTTCTAAGCCATCACACGCCGCGTCATCATCGCACAGCCGGCAACGACAAGCAGACCAAGCGTCGATGGTTCTGGCACGGTCAGGTTCGCCGTGATTTCTATGTTGTCGATTTCCATCTCATCGTTGCCATTCCCTTCGACGAAGTCGTTGATGATGAGTTCGATCGAAGCGCCATTGAGGATCGAAGAAAGCGAAATAACTCCGCTGTCTGCGTATTGGTTCTCGGGGTCAGCAGGAACGTAATCCATGAAGCTCAGCGGTACGTTGTTCTGCGCTAATAATCGGTACCAGGTGCCGCCCGTTCCGCCCGTGCGGAAGAAGATGTCGAATGAAGGGGGCAACTCGCCCGGAGTTGCTTCAACATCGAAACGGATTTCAAAATCTTCATAACCGGTGCCGTCGAGCGTGATATAGAGGAGCGCGTCGTTACCAAAGTTATCAGCTAATGGTCCTGCACCATCGTTCTTGTCGACCTGAAAAGTGCTGACGCCGCCGATGTCAAAGTTGCTACCGCCCCCCTTGATATCGTCAAACTTGAGGGTGTTGGTGAGATCGAAGAAATCGCCGCTGGTGGGTGAGGTATAAGTGACAAAACCTGTTCCGCCATTGTTGTCTAAGCTATTTGCGACTCCCAAAAAGGCTTGCAAGTTGGCATTGTCAGCTACTGTGGCATCCACATCGGCTGCAAAATCCTGTTTGTTGGGATTGCTGGTGAAGTCGTAATCGTCGACAAATCCCCAGAAAGCAACCACTTCGCGCGCCGAAGTTGTAGAACTAGAAAACAAGAGTGCGCAGAGACAAATAAGCGCAGAACAAGTAAAAGTAGGTCGTATCATGAGTCGTATTTCTGGAAAAGTTGTGAAAAGCAAGCGTGAACGAGTGGGATTGATCCACCCATTATAAACAGGGAGAGGAAAGCTGTATACTTTTTTGTTCTCCACCGGCTTAGACTAAAGCTCGGCTTGAGAAACGCTGTTACACGGCTTGTTTACGGACATCTTTCAGCCGAATCACATCCCAAGCCAGACCCAGTTTTTCCATTAGTAGAATGCACCAATAGGTGACATCGATTTCCCACCAGCGGTGGCCCTGGCTGGCAACTCGCTGATAGGCGTGGTGGTTGTTGTGCCAACCTTCACCCCAGGCCAGGATCGCCACCCACCACAGGTTACGGCTATTGTCGGTCGTTTCGTAATTGCGATAGCCCCACAGATGCGTGGCGGAATTCACGAACCAGGTGACGTGCAACACATAGACCATCCGCACGCCCAGACCCCAAAAGACCATCGACCACCCAGCCCAGGCCGAGCCGAGTCCCCAACTTTCGGGACCAAAATAGCCCATGGCATAGAGAACGCCACCCAGCAAGAAGTGCGAGGGCAAGAACATATAGTGCAGAACAACCATGACTTTGTCTTTGGTAATATCGGGGGCATAGCGGCTCAAAAGATCTTTGTGCCACTTACGTCCAAAGTCCGGCATGAACCACAACAGATGGCTCCACCAGTTGCCGTGCACGGGCGAATGAGGATCGCCATCTTCATCACTATGTGCGTGGTGTTTGCGATGCTGAGCCACCCACGTGAGCGCAGAGCCCTCGCCTGATAAGCCTCCGAGGAACGCGAGTAGCCAGCGGATCGGACGATAGGTTTGAAAACTCTGATGTGTAAGCAAGCGATGATAACCCATGCAGACACCAAAGCTGCCGGTAACAAATGCCAGAATCACGCAAGTAATAAGTGCGGGCCACGTGAAAAAGAACGGTGCGATCACGGCGAGGACATGAACCACCGCGATCCAAATCACGATCGGCCAGTTTGGCCCCAGTTCATCGAAGGCTTGCTTGCCACGGAGGTAGGCGGCATTGGCGGCTGCCATCGCGGCTGTGCCCGATTGTTTGAGACTGGCCTGATAATCAGCGGCCCGTTGCTGCCAATGGGGATGATTATTATTGGATTCGGGCGAGGAAGATTCCGTCGACACGTTTGCTGTTCCTTAAACTTATGCAAAGTGCTGTTGATATCGAGTTTCAAGAAGTTGTCTCGATACAACAATCTTTACCGACTAACCCCTGGCAATCAATGGCTGGTTTTGGCCGCTTCAGGTTGCCACAAGCCCGCCAACCTAGAAAGCATAGGGATTTTGGGTGTTTATCGATAGGGCGTCAAAAAGCCTGAATTACTTGTTATGCAAGAAACTGCCGCGAAATGCGTGCCAAACGACTCCGGCAGAACTGACAGTAAACTCGACCGCACCGTCTTGCGAAGTATGAAAGACTTGGGCTCCCGCTTCATTGTACGAGGCCGTGGTAAATTGGGTTTGAGTAGGTTGATAGCGGCCGCTGAGGACGACCCAATCGGGCGTACACCAGTTGGCGAAACCCGGCGGGTCGCTGTTGTTGCTACCGTGATGCGGGGCGAGCAACACGTCGACGTCCAGCGGGGCTTCGGCTATCACGGCTTCAATTCCAGGAGATTTCAAATCGCCCGGCAATAGAAATCGCTGTCCTGCGAATTCTATTAACAGCAAGATGCTGTTGGCGTTGTCGAGGCCAGCCACGCCGAATTGGGGCGGATGCAGAACTTCGATGTTCACCCGTTCGTCTTCAATGGGCAGGACATCGTTCATCCAAACGACTTCCAGCGGTACGCCTGCCTGAGTGATTTTTTCTTTCAAAAAGTTGGGTGCGGTCAATTCGCCTTGCGTTGTCCA
This sequence comes from Bythopirellula sp., assembly GCF_041737835.1. Taxonomy (NCBI): domain Bacteria; kingdom Pseudomonadati; phylum Planctomycetota; class Planctomycetia; order Pirellulales; family Lacipirellulaceae; genus Bythopirellula; species Bythopirellula sp. The sequence continues at coordinate 68,795 of NZ_JBGSQY010000022.1, forward strand.
GGGATCGAACATCAAAGGTGAGACGAAAATTTGATCCACGGAAAAGCGTTCCAGCAATCCGGGTAGGCCGTTGTAGTGATCCACGTCGGCATGCGAAATCACCACGGCGTCGATGTGTGTGATGCCTTGCGACCAGAGAAAGCTCGAAATGATGTTCGTGGTTCCTTCCGGCGAGCCCAAACTGCCCGCGTCGTAAAGAAAAGTTTCGCCGGAGGGCAATTCCAAGACAACGCACGTTCCATGTCCCACCGAAAGGAACGTGCATTGCAGTTGATCGCTGGCGCGATGATTCCAAGTCGAAACGGCAAGGCCGAATGCAATCCAAAGCATTGCCAGCGCAGCCTGATTCTTAAGTTTCGGCCGCAAGTGGGGGAGCAAAGCAAACCAAGCCAGCGCGGCATAAAATACGACAAGCCACCACAGCGTTGGACCCGCGAAGTAGGCGTAACTGCCCGGCACTCGGCTGCCCAGTTCAATGATCCATTCACTCAGTAGTAGGCAGATTCCACAGACTTTCCCGAGTAGCCAAGCAATGGGAGCAAACAAAAATCCGACCGTACAAATCAGTAACCCGGAAACCAAAGCAATTGACATCGGCAGCCAAGCGAGTGGCGTTAGCACAAACGATGACGGGCTGATAATATTAAAGTTGTAAAGCAGCAACGGTGTCACCACGATCCAAGCAGCGATCGACGCCACAAATACGAGCCACACTTCTTGCTTGAATCCATTCCAAATGGTTTCCGGCCAAGTTTGATAGCTGGCGATCATGCGGTCCAAGGGATTGTTATTGTCGTGCGGCCAAAGCCAGGTAATCGAAGCGACTACGGCAGCTACCCCGAGAAAGCTTAATTGGGTTCCCGTGCGAAAGAGTTCCGCTGGATTGATGACCATTACCAGCAGAGCCGCTGCGGCAAGACAGTTCACGGTATTCTGCCTCCGAAATTCGACAATCGCAAGCAACGAGAAGACCACGAAGATTGTCGAACGGACGACAGAAGGTTGCGGCCCAACAATGGCTGCGTAAGCCAGGACGCAGAAAATTATCAGAGCGAGCCTTGTCGACTGTGAAACAGGCAGAAAACTTGCAACCAGCCCAACCAACACGGCAATGAGGCCCACGTGCATGCCGGAAACGACGACTAAATGAATCGTCCCCGTATTCATGAAGGCGTCCATGGTTTCGTCGTCGAGTTCTCCACGCACGCCCAAGGTCAGCGCTTGTGCCATGGTCTGCTGGTCGAATCCAACATAGCGAGCGATTTGTCGTTGGCACGAACGTCCCATTGCAGTCAGCCGGGTACCCAGCGACAAGGAACTTGCCGGCTCTAAAACCGACACGCAGGCGGGTGATTGAGTGAACAATTCGCAATGATGTCCCGTCGCGCGCTCGGCGAGAGAGAAATCAAACTGCCCTGGATTCATCACCGGTCTCAACTCACTCAATCGAGCGTAGATGAGCAACTGATCCCCCGGCGTAATCTCGGGCAGCACGCCGTTGACCCGTAATCGCACCGTACCGCTGACCTGCTGCCATCTTGTGCCGTTGCGCAAGCGTGTCACCTGAATTTCGACTTCACTGCGAGGCTCGGCTGGTATCGCTCGCAAAGGTGTTGTTTCCGCGGCGGGTCGCCAACTCGATGGAGTCGTGGCGGTGGCCTTCAGGCAAACCGGCTCGGTCGTGGCCGCCGCGTAACGGGCAAGATCGTTGTTAGCGCAATAATTCCACCGCAGATCGCGCCAAGACCCGCCCAAAAATAGACAGGCGAACAGCAGCGCTACGAGCGACGTACGCAAGTAATGGCCGTGATAGAGAAGTATCGCCAGGGCGGTTGCGATTCCCGCCGCCGCCCACCAATCGCTGGCCGTACGAGATTCAAACCACACCGAGCCAAATCGATCGGCCACGATGCCCAAAGCGAATGCCACAGCCATGAGTAGCAAAGGCTGCGCGGCCAGCGCATGATCGCTGGCCCTAGCTCTCGACAACCCAGATTCTGACAATTTCAGACGCATCGTGGACGTTTCGCGGCGTGGAAAATCTGAAGCTGTTTAGTGTACCGCGGGGCCTGGGCTGGCGAAATTAATTGTGCGCTTGTGGCAATACAAAAAACTCGAAACAATACCCGATTCCTTGCCTTGTCATGTCTACGGAGAATCCGCATGAAATATGCTTATCTTGAAATTCCCAGCCCACGGAAGTGGGCCAGCAGACTTTTTCTGGTTTTACTCGCGCTCGGCGGTGCGATGAATGTAACTGCCGCGGAAACACCAACCAAAATCAAATCAGCCAAGGAGCCCACCTTGATTCCCCGCAGTGTCTTGTTTGGCAATCCCCAGCGTGCGAGTGCCCGCGTCAGTCCCAATGGCAAATGGTTCAGCTACCTCGCCCCAGTGGATGGGATTCTCAATGTCTGGGTGGCTCCGATTGATGATATTTCCAAAGCCAAGCCCGTGACCAACGACAAGATTCGCGACATTCGCGGTTACTACTGGGCTTATACAGGTAATCACATCCTTTATACACAGGACAAGGCCGGCGACGAGAACTGGCACATTTATTCCACGAATGTCGATACGGGCGAAACCAAAGACCTCACGCCGCTCGACAACATTCATGCTCAAGTTCAAGACACGAGCGACAAATTCCCCAATGAAATCCTGATTGGACTCAATGATCGCATTCCTCAACTTCACGACGTGTGGCGCGTGAACATCGAAACGGGCGAACGCAAGCTCGTGCAAAAGAATGAAGGGGTTGCCGCCTACGTTACTGACAACGACTTCAATGTGCGGTTTGCCTTCAATTACACCCCCGATGGCGGCACCGCGTTGATGAAGCCCAAGAAGCCGGGCGAAACTGGCGAAGGGGCCGAATGGGAAGAGTTCATCACCACCGGTCCTGAAGATGCTATGAATACGGGCCCCGCAGGCTTCGACAAGACGGGCGATGTGCTGTATTTGCAAGACAGCCGCAATCGCGATACCGGTGGGTTGTACGCTTTGAATCTCAATACCGGCGAAACCAAGCTCATCGCCGACGATCCCCGCGCCGATGTGGGGAGTGTGATGACCCATCCCACAGAAAAAACTATCCAGGCCGTGAGCTTTAACTACACCCGCGACGAATGGAAGATTCTCGACGAAGCGATTCGCGCTGATCTCGATTATCTGGCGACCGTCGAAGATGGCGAAGTGCTGGTCACGAGTCGTACGCTGGATGACAAGCTCTGGACCGTGGCTTATCTGCTCGATGACGGTCCGATCAAGTTTTATCTTTACGACCGCGACAAAAAGGATGCTAAATTCCTGTTCAACAGTCGTGACGATCTCGAAAACTACGAGTTTTCCAAGATGCACAGTCCCATCATCAAGAGTCGCGATGGGCTAAATCTGGTTTCGTATTTAACCTTACCCAAAGGTTCCGATCCTGATGGCGATGGTGTTCCCGACAAGCCAGTCCCCTTGGTGCTCGACGTGCATGGTGGTCCTTGGGCGCGTGACGATTGGGGCTTTAACAGCTCGCATCAATGGTTGGCCGACCGCGGCTACGCCGTATTGAGCGTCAATTACCGTGGCTCGACCGGTTTTGGAAAGAATTTTGTCAACGCCGCCAACGGTGAATGGTCTCGCAAGATGCATGAAGATTTGATCGACGCTGTGAACTGGGCCGTCGACAAAGGCATTGCTCAACGTGACAAGGTCGCCATCATGGGTGGCAGCTACGGTGGTTATGCTACGCTCGTCGGTTTGACTTATACGCCCGACGTGTTTGCCTGCGGCGTCGACATTGTCGGCCCGTCGAGTTTGGTGACGCTGCTTGAGAACGTCCCGCCTTACTGGATTCCGTTCATGCCGGTGATGAAAGTCCGCGTCGGCGATGTCGACACCGAGGAAGGTCGTGCGGAATTGCTCAAGCGTTCGCCGCTGACGTTGGTGGATAAGATCGTCAAGCCGCTGCTCATCGGCCAAGGGGCCAACGACCCGCGAGTGACGCAGCTCGAAGCCGACCAAATCGTCGACGCGATGGAATCGAAGAAAATTCCTGTCACCTATGTCCTCTATCCCGACGAAGGTCACGGTTTTTCCAACGAACCGAATCGTATGTCGTTCAATGCCGTGACTGAAGCCTTTCTGGCCGAGCAACTTGGTGGGAAATTCGAACCGGTCGGCAAAGACTTTGAAGGTTCGAGCATTCATGTCCCCGTGGGCGCCGACGGCGTGCCAGGGATTGGTGATCACTTGAGTGCCGATCGCAAGGAAATGCCACCCTTGGAGGAGAAGTCTGAGAAAGCAGCCGAGTAAGTACGGCGAAACTTTCGTAGGTCAGCGCGGTTTAATCGAGTTAAGCCGGGTCGTCTCGACCCCGATCTAGTGAGAGAGACGATCCGGCTTGCTTGTTAAAAGGAACTTGCCATGCGCATCGTGTTCGCTCTGATCGTCGCCTGCCTATTCGCCACATCGCTTATCGCCCAGCCGCCCCAAGGGTTTGGGCCACCGGGCTTTGGTCCCCCTGGAGGACCCGGATTTGGTGGTCCCGGCGGACCAATGGGGCAAGAACGCAAGCTCGTGGCTGAGTTTGATGAAGATGGCGATGGACGTTTGAATCGTGCCGAGCGTGACGCGGCTCGCGAGGAGATGCCCCCGGCAGGCGAGCGACCTGGGCCCCGGTTTGGTCCCCGCAACGACCGGGAGCCTCCCGAACCAGGTGATGCTATTTCTCCCGGCGATGTGACGGATGCCTCCGAGACAGGTCTTTATGATCCCCACGTGTTGCGCACGCTGTTTTTGAACTTCGAGAACGACGATTGGCAAGAAGAACTCGCCGCCTTTTACAACACCGACGTGGATGTTCCCGCGAAATTGATCGTCGATGGTCAGGAATACCGTGACGTCGGCGTTCACTACCGCGGCAAGTCGTCTTATTTTATGGTTCCCGCCGGGTATAAGCGGTCACTGAATCTCTCGCTGGACGACGTGCATGAAGATCAACGACTCGATGGCTACAAGACGCTGAATTTATTGAATCTCAACGGCGACGACTCGATGTTGAGTTCCGCATTATATTCGCACATCGCTAGGCAATATGTTCCCGCTCCGCGAGCCAATTTGGTCCGCGTTGTGATCAATGGCGAGAATTGGGGCATCTACGGCAACGTCGAGCAGTTCAACAAAGATTTTCTCAAAGCGAATTATGCCAAGGCCAAGGGGGCCCGCTGGAAAGTCAGCGGCAGCCCCAACGGCGATGGCGGCCTGAGATACTTGGGCGAAGAGATCGAACCTTATCGCGAACGTTACGAGATCAAATCAAAAGACAACGAGAAATCGTGGCAAGCACTTATTGAATTGTGCCGCGTCTTGGAAGAAACGCCCCCTGAAGAGTTGCAGGCCAAACTCGAACCGATTTTGGATATCGAATCGACGCTATGGTTTTTGGCGCTCGACGTGGCTCTGGTCAATAGCGACGGCTATTGGACGCGGGCGAGTGATTACAGTCTATTTCTCGATGCCGACGGGCGATTCCATTTGATCCCACACGACATGAACGAAGCATTGCGCGAAGGTCATGGACCGCCGGGAGGCCGTCGCGGTCCGCCGGGAGGATTTGGCCCTCCCGATGGCCGACGTGCCGAGGGACCACCGCCGGGTGGCTCACCATTCGGTCCACCAGGGATGGGACCACCCCCAGGATTTGGCCCGCCAGGAGGTGGACGAGGCGGACCGCGCGAAGGGGGCGCAGATTTGGACCCGCTTGTCGGCTTGGAAAACGAGCGAACACCCCTACGGAGTAAATTGCTCGCCGTGCCGGAACTAAGGGAGCGCTACTTGGCAGCCGTACGCACGATTGCCGAACAGTCGCTCGATTGGGAGCAGCTTGGCCCTGTCGTGGCTGAGTACCGCGAGTTGATTGCCGACGAAGTCGCTGCCGACACGAAGAAACTAGGCACAACCGAGGGATTCTTGCAGGCTACGTCCGACGACGCGAAGACGAAGGGGTTAAAGAACTTTGTTGAACGCCGGCGGAAGTTCTTGTTGGAGAAGACCAAAGACGTTGATCTATCATTAGCCCCGGAGACCAGAAGCGGGCCATCAGGTCAGGTCCCGGATACCTCAGTTGACTAAGTGTTTTCTTTGCGTCTTTAGTGGATGGCGGCAATACACGGCCCTCACTCATGCGCCACAGAGTCGAAAACACGTTCATTGTTAATTATCAGGCATAGACGCGATTTGAAACCGACCGCCCAAAAAAGACCCGTAGGTTGTTGCCCGCTCTGATATGCTCTAACATCTTATTGTTCCAAGAGACCGACGGCGGACTTCGAATACCTCTTTTTTTTTGGTGAGCGCTCAGTGAAATTGAAGAAGCGTCGCACGATCGACAAATGGGATGTTGCGCGTCGACAAAGCCTGTTGAGTGCACGTTGGCTGACCCCGCCGCGCTTGTTTGTCGGCTCGTTTGCCGTCTTGATTCTTGTGGGCACGCTCGGCCTCCTCTTTCTGCCAGGCCTCTATACGGGCGAACCCCTTGGCTGGATAGACGCACTTTTTACTTCGACAAGCGCGGTTTGCGTGACCGGCTTGATTGTTGAGGACACCGCCACGTACTTTACCATGGCCGGGCAGGCGTGGTTACTCTTGCTGATTCAGTTGGGTGGTTTGGGGATGATTGCCTTTTCGAGCATTATTATCACCGCCTTGGGAAAGAGACTTTCGTTGCGACACGAGGCATTTTCGAACGATCTCTCTCGTGCGGCCCCTCATGTGAATATGCGCCAACTCACGTTTGACGTGCTTCGCTTTACGATCGCGATTGAACTGCTCGGTGCGATCATTTTGTATGTCTTATGGATTTCACACATGGGTTGGGTCGATGCCGCTTGGCCTGCAGTCTTCCATTCAGTGAGCGCCTTTTGCAACGCTGGATTTTCTACTTTCAGCAACAGCCTGATGAGCTTTCAGAAAGCCCCAGCGACATTGATCGTCATCATGTCTCTGATTGTCGCAGGGGGGCTGGGTTTCCTGGCTATGGAAGAAATCCATCTCCGCTATGTCGCAGGTCAACAGAATAAGATCTTCCGAATATCCTTGCACAGCCGGATCGTCGTGGTGACCACGATCGCGTTGATCCTGGGAGGATGGGTTCTCTTTGCAGGTTTTGAAAATGACGCCTCGCTGAGGCATCTTTCGATAGCCGATCAGGCAACCAATTCCTTATTCTTGAGCGTCACGGCGCGAACGGCGGGATTTAACTCCGTCGATTATTCCCAAGCGAGCGACAGTGCTAATTTCCTGACGATCATTCTGATGATGATCGGTGGATCTCCAGGTTCCACCGCCGGGGGGATCAAGACAACAACCTTCGCGCTCATTGGTTTGGTTGCCTGGTCACGGTTTATGGGGTACGAATCGACCAGTTTTGCGGGGCGATCCATACCTAAGGAAACCACCGAGCGAGCTATCGGACTCTTTGTCATGGCGTTTGGTCTGGTGACCGTCGGCATCTTGTTGCTCACAGCCATTCAGCCGGCGCAAGACCGGTTTTTAAGCCAAATGTTTGAGGTCGTCAGCGCCTTTAATACCGTCGGGCTTTCTATGGGAGAAACACCTGCCCTCAACAACCGGGGGCGGCTACTCATGGCGTTGCTCATGTTTCTGGGGCGGGTAGGTCCCTTGACGCTCGCCTCGGCTATTGCGATCGGTCAATACAGGCGTAGTAATTTCCGCTACTCGTACGAAGACGTCATCGTCGGGTAAAACGTGCTCTGAGAGAATAGTTATGAAACGATTCGTCATTGTCGGTCTGGGAAATTTTGGCGCGAGCGTCGCAGAGGCATTATTTGCCAAAGGTCATGAGGTCGTCGCGATTGATCCTGACGAGAAATCGGTCGACCGCGTGGCCCCGTTCGTCACGCGCGCGGCGGTGGGTGATGGGCGCGACGTGCAGGTGCTGGAGCGTATAGGAGCTAAGGGAGCCGATGCAGGGGTGATCAGCACTGGGGACGATATCACGGCAAGCATACTTTCGACGATGGCCCTGCACGACATCCATGTTCGCGACGTTTATGTCAAAGTCATTTCACGCGATCACGCAAGGGTAATGGATCACCTAGGTGTCACGGAATCAATCTTTCCAGAACGTGAATCTGCGATCTCACTTGGATCGCGCATGTCTGGAGTTGGTCTGTTGAATTACGTCCGACTGGGGCCAGGTTTTAGCATTCAGGAGATGGCGGTACCGGAGTGTTGGAGTGGCAAATCGCTACGCGCTTTGGAACTTCGCAGGCAATTCGGCATTTCCGTAATCGCAATTCACGATGTGCTGACAGATAAGATCGACCCTGCTCCGGATCCCGACGCCTTGTTGAAGGATTCAGAAACGCTGCTTGTCGCTGGCAAAGATGAGGATCTCGTCCGAATTGCCGAAGTCCATTAAGTGGCAATATTGGCTGGCAGGCTCGAAGCGAAGGCACCAAGGCGCATGATAGGTTAAGGAGTCGCTTGCTCCCACGTATCCAACTGCCGCGTGGCAATCCAGGGCCCTGCGACGCTCGCAAACCACGCAAAATGCTCCGAGGCGGTGTGGACGTTGAATGCCGCTTCGTCGTCGTAGCGCTCAAAGATAAATACACGCAGATCGTCGGCGGGGTCGAATGCCACGTCAAACTGCCGGCAGCCGGTTTCTTTAGTAAGCGAGTTATTCGCGTGCCGTAACACGGCCTCGCGAAACGGGCCGACGTGCTCGGGCTGAATCGTAATGTAAACCGTGACAACGAACATTGAAATTTTCCATTTAGCCGAATCGTTTCGGTTCGGTATTTGTTACAAGGTGGCCATATCAACGTTATTGAAATTGCGTTGATAGAAACCCATATATTGCACTTTTCGCTCGAGGGCTTCAATCACGGGGATCGTGAAATTTACGTTTTCAAAGCTTTGGGCACTTCCCAAACCGCCGGGACTGAAAACATTGATCTCCATCAGCTTGTTGCCAACGATGTCGAGTCCCACAAAGAACATACCGTCGGCCACGAGCTTGGGCCGCACGATTTCCGCGATCCGCAAGGCGGCGTCATCCACGACGGCTTGCGCCTTCTTGCCCCCCGCGTGAATATTGCTGCGAATGTCATCGCCGCTGCGAACCCGGCGGAAGGCGGCATATTTGCCTTTATAACGGAGCGGCTGGCCGTTCATCATAAACAGCCGCATATCCCCTTCGGCGGCGAGCGGCAGATATTCCTGCGCGACGACATACCCATCGCGTGAAATCGATTCGATCATTTGATTGAGATTGCCAAGCTGATCGCCCACGATGCGAAAGACCCCCTGCCCTCCCGAGCCTTGCAGCGGCTTAATCACCACGTCGTTGTTGTGCGAGCGTGCGAAGTCGCGAATCTCGTTGCGATCGCGGGTGATGAGCGTGGCGGGGCGCACTTCTTCGGGAAACAGCTGGAAGTACATCTTGTTGATGGCGTGATTCAGGCCGTCGGGATCGTTGAGCACAATCACCCCATGGCGCATAGCGGCTCGGCCGAAGATAATTCCCGCTTGCTGGGCCCAACTGCGAGGTCCCTGATCTTGAGCCGGATCGTTGCGCAACATCAAAATATCGAGGTCCTGCACGCTGATCCGCTCGATGATGCCGTTCGGGCCGCGTAGTTCCTGCAGGAAGGTCTTCGTGGATTTGTATTTTTGGCCCGGAGCCGTCCGCGCTCGGGCTCGAACTTGATCATCGGGATCAAACGCAAAATCGCCTGTGCCAATCATCCAGGCCTGATGGCCCTGATTGATCGCGGTCATAGCCAGCCGCGTGGTGGTGTAGCCATCTTCTTCGGTCGCAATGTTATTAACGACAAAACCAATCCGCATAAACTGTTCCTGTGAAGAGCATCAGTCTTCAATGAGATTGAGGACCGTCATCCCCGAGCCAAGTCGTTCCAGGCGTTCCGCCACGCCGGGAAGTTGCAAGTAACGCGGCTGGAGCGTCGCCGGTAATATTACCTTGCGATGCAACAACTCGCGCACGAAGCGAATATGTTCGCTCGCAATCTTACCTACGAACAAGGGGTCGAGCGTCCCCCCTTGTCCTAAATAGTCCAAGATTTCAACTAACCCCCGCAGATAGACGGCATCCTTGGTCAATCCGCCACCACGGTAGACACGCATCGTGACGGTATAAGCGACACGTTGAGCAAATTCAAACTCTTTGGCGAGCGCCCGAAAAGTTTCGACAAACGTAGCACCTTCCAGCAACATATGCACCGCCCACACTCGTGCGGCCAACAACCGCAAACGGGGCTTGCTCAAACCACCCACCAAGTATTCGCTGAGTACGGCGATGCCTTCTTGCAGCGAATCGTAACCCGCCAACCCTGTGTGTAGCAGCTTAAAGGGCTCGACCAGTCCGTTGTAATACGTGAGCAAGTGCGTGCCGACTTCATGGTGCAATAGCGCGTTGATCCGGCTACGAGGGATTTTCGCGTCGCGGCCAATTAGCAGATCGCCGTCGGAACACATCAATCCCGCGTACATGTCTTCGCGAATCACCACCTCGGCCGTGAACTGCGGCATCAGCTTTTTGTAATAGTCCACTTCCTTGCGCGCATGTTTGGCAAACTCCGCGGCGGTCACTTCGCCTTGGCTCACATCCTCGCGGCTATGAGCCTTGATTTTTTCTAGCAAACTTTGTGCCAGGCTCAGCAAACTCGCGCTCAATTCGCCGTAGACTTGTTGGCTGCCAAAGACGAATCGTTTGGTGCCCACGTCGCTGAGCATCGTGATCTTGCGGTCGAGTTCGTCGCGGCGTTCGTGAAACAATTCATGCAGCGTCGGGTCCTCGATTTTGTCGATGGCGAGTTGAAACAGCTGCCGTTTAAGTCCTGATGGTTCCATCGCGAGCGGGCGATAGTAATAACGCGGCTCAGCTTCAAAATGCCCCTTCTGAAATTCATGCCACGCAGCCTCGGCGTTCACGGGCGTAACTTGCAGGAGAAAACTAAAGCTCTTGCTGATTTCATTGAGCCGACGATCGACGAAGCGTACCGAGTTAAGAATCGTGCTACGACCGAGCGAATAAAAATGCTCGGGGGTAGCGTTGGTGTGAACCTTGCAAAAAGCGAAGAACGCCTGCTTGAGAGCCCGTCCGATGTTGCGTTTCACCATCCGCAAAACCGACGGATACAACTCCCCTGTGGAATGATTGCGATAAACGGGGCGAACGCAGATCCCCACAACTTCCGAACCCATTTCGTAAAGTTTCGCCGGGGTCAGCAGTACGGCGACACTTCCCAAAGTTGCATTTGGTGTGGTATCGACCGCCACAGCCGCCGGTTGTTTCAAATATGTGATTCGTTCCAGTTGCCGACGCAAAGCTTCGATGGTTCGCATCGGCGTATGCGGGCTGCGAGCTTCGATGGAGAATGCCGGGCGAAACTCCGTCGGTTCGAGCGCGCTTTCGGCAAAAGCCGCTTTGACGTCGGCATCTTCCGCGGACCAAACCTCAATAATTAGGAACGCTCCGAATCGCTCGCGCTGCAATTCGATAATTGTCTTCAAGAGTTGCAGTAACTCTTTTTTGACCATCAAGGGGGGAATTATCAAATACGCCGCTTCACCTTTGACCAACTCCGCCGTGCCAAAATCATTCTCAGCAGTCTGACGATACACAGCGAGAAAAGGCAACGGCCGTTCCATATAGAGCGATCCGCCACCAGGGAGATCGCATCGCACGGGTTGCCCCGCCAACAGCCGCGCATGGATGTCGTCCAAAAATTCTTGGGAAAGGGTCGATATTGAAGCGATTCCGCGGCTCAAAGCTTATCGACCTCCTCCAGCACTCCTGGGACCGTGCTTTCGAGCGCCACCGTGATCGCCGCGAGCAACGCATTAACGGGCACGCCGGTCCATTCGTCCATAAAGAATTTCTTGAACTCGATGCAGAGGTTGCAAACGGTAGTCGGGAAGGTTTCGCCAACCCACTCGGCAAAATGGCCCCCCTCGAATTTGATGTTCTCGCGGACATCGAGTTTCCCGCCAGGGAAGTCCTGTTCGCGTAAATCACTCATGAAGCGCTCCAACACAGGTCGCCATTGCGGGTGGTTGTAAGCCGTGCCGAGATTGACCTGCGGATTGAGTTGGGGATCGTCAAAAGGTGCCTGTGGCCCAAGGCGGTGATGATTGTAAGTATGTAGTTCGTAAATCACCACGCGGCCATGCTCGGCCACCTTGCGGGTGAGCAGTTCCTTGACCGTCTCGTAAAACTCGGCACGGATCGCTCGCGAGCGATCTAACACGTCTTCGGCCAAAGGCTCGTGCCAGACCGTCAGACCCCAGGCATCCGCTGGCGTCTGGTAAACCGCCTTTTCGCGTGGCCGGTTAAGGTCGACCTCAAACCGCGAACGACGCGCAATCACTTTTGTCGGCGCGATAGCAGTCCACACGGCCGTGAAAGGATCTTCCTCTCGCAACCGGTCGGCTTCCGACAAGGCGAAGAGCGGTAAGAGCTCTTCGCGAACGTCGTGTCCATCATGCAGGGCAACCGCAACCACGGGGCCTGAACCCTCGACAATTTCCCAAGCTTGACCAGCGATGACGGCACCTCATTGAATAGGACTGTTTCGTTGCAAAGTTCACATGATATTTTCGCAAACTGTACGAGGGAAGTAGAGGTGCGCCATTTAACCCAGCGACGAAGTCATGTTAAGCTGGTCTGACTCTTCGTGCTTGTCTGGGAGATTTGTATGCGATTCTTAGGCCTCATCGTTAGCTTTTGTGTGTTATTTCAGAGTGTATGCTTGGCCACGGAAACGCCGCACAAGCTCTCGTTGAGCCAAGAAGACGATGGTGTAACGATCAACATCGATGGCGAATTATTTACCCGTTATCTGACCAAATCCGGTACGCGACCCGTCCTTTGGCCGGTGATTGGTCCAACGGGTAAGCACTTCACGCGCGCCTATCCCGTGGGTGAGGGCCCTGCCGGAGAAGCCCAAGATCATATTCATCACCGTTCGGTTTGGGTTGGCTACGAAGGGATCAACGGCATCGATTTCTGGCATGAACCCGGCTCGGGGGACAAGCCCTTTCCCTTTGGTGAACAACGGCAGCGAGAATTCGTTCGTGCTGAAACCGACGGCGAAACGGCGACCATCATCACAAAGAATGATTGGCTCGCGCCGGATGGCGAAAAAGTTTGTGAAGACGAACGCACATGGACCTTCGGCACGGACGGCGAAGACCGCTGGCTCGATTGCCGCTTGGTGCTGACAGCCAGCGAAGGTGACTTAAAATTTTCTGACAGCAAGGAAGGTGTCTTTGCCTTGCGAGTCGCCGACAGCATGAACGTCGACCACAAGCAAGGTGGCCAAATTGTCAGTAGCCGTGGGCTTTCCGACGAGGCGGCGTGGGCACAGCCGGCCGAATGGGTCGACTATCAAGGGCCCATCGACGGCGAACAGGTGGGGGTCGCGATTTTTGCTCACCCCGAAAGCTTGAACTATCCCGCACCCTGGCACGTGCGAACTTACGGCCTCTTCGCTGGGAACCCTTTAGGTAAGCTCGCCTTCACGGACGGTGATGGCGATGTTCGCAAACGATCACTCCGCATGACCTTGCCGAAGGGAGATTCGCTAGTTTTGCACTATCGTATCGTGTTGCATCGGGGTGACGAAAAGGAAGCGAAGCTGGCTGAGAAGTACAAAGCCTACAGCGAAGCTCATTAAGATTACCATGGGGCGTAGAGATGTTTATAGATGTCTGGACGTTCGTCTTTGAGCCACACACAGAAGTCAGCGATAGCTTGATTCCGCTGAGCGACTTTTTCATGGTAACTGATAGGCTCGTATGCTGTGACCATTTCGTTACCACCTGAAAAAAACGCACCTTCAGCATACTCGTAGCCATGAAAATCATCGAGGTCTTTGCCTGTAAGAGCCTTTAGGCCAAGGTTACCCATATGCCGAGGCATATAGTAGTCGCTCTCTAGCATGGTTATGAGTCGACGGATGACGTTAGCTTCCCCAAGTTCGGCCAATGATTTGGTCGCTGCGTGGCGAACAAAATCCGGTTGTTTTTCATCTTCCATAAGATGCCGGAGTCGGCGATGACCACCATATATCTTCAAATCACCCAGGTGCCAGGCACAATGGTATCGAATCTTATCGCTTTGGTCGGCGAGGCCATGGTGAGCTATGGTTTCCCCAGCTTCTTCACCAAAATATTCCGTAAGAACTTCGTAGCAGCGCATCCGGATGCCATCATCTTCATGCCGCTTTGCCTGGCGTTTCAAGAGGCTGATGGCAGCTTCACCAAGCGTGGCAAACTCTTTCTGAATGGCAGACACCTCACGCCATTCTTTAGCTTCGATTAACCGCTTAACGGCGTCTTCGGCGAGTTGGTGTTGTTGCTCGCTTTTCGTAGTTGCCGAATTTTCTGCGCCAAAAGTAGATAACGCGAGAAAGAGCCAACAATAGCAAGTAAGAACGCTTCTTGTGATACTCATATCAATGTCCCCTGCAAACTAGAGGTACACATTCGATTACGATTATGACAAATCGTTAAGAAAATTGCACGCCCAGCGCTAGCGACCCGACCGACGGCCACTTAATGCGATTATACCAATTGCAAGCAATCCTATTGTGCTTGGCTCAGGCACGGTAGCAAGACTCGCCAGCGGTACTGATTGACCAACTGATTGTTGCCAAATGAGAAAATCTTTTCCATCAACACGACCATCTCCGTTGCCATCGGCTTCGGCTTTGGTGGTCGAACCATAATCAGCTTGCCAGATGGTCAGATCGGCCTGATTCACAACCCTGTCCAAGTTATAATCTCCGGCGGGCAGATTCAAAATTGAGACATCGGATATGACAACGGCTTCGGTATTGAAGACATTTTGTTGAGCGATCACCTTTTGGAGATCGGTCACCGGAAAATCCGTGAATGCGCCACCCGCGTTAACGCGCGACAGTGCGGCGATACTGTCGACAACGGACATGCCCGTGCCCAGCACCCGGCCAAAGACGGTGAACCCACCGTTTTGATTGTCGAGATTGCTGCTATTGTTTGCCAGGTTGAAAAACCATTGGCTGGTGGCACTGTTCGGATCTCCACCCAGTTTGGCATAGGCAACTGTTCCGCGAAGATTCGAAATACCAAACTCGTTCTGCACGGCCGGGTAGGTCACCACATTGGTAGGGTGAAAAACATCGGGGCTTAGACTAAAACCGCCTCCTTGCACGATGAAGCCTGGCACGCTGCGGTGAATGACCGTGCCGTCCCAACGATTGGCGTTCGCGTAGCTTTTAAAATTGTTCACCGAGAGCGGTGTGGCCGAGTCGTACAACCTCACGTTGATCGTGCCGAGTGTCGTCTGAAACCGCGCAATTGTAGCGCTGGCGGTCTGTGTGCAAAGCGTCACTATAAGTATCAGGGCTGCGACGCGCGCGGCCGTGAGCTGGGAAAAGCGCAAATTCATTATGACGACGTTCTGTTCCGTGAGAGCGAGCCGTGGTGCCGATCAAATGAGTGATTTCAATGGCTAGCCTTCATGGTAGTACGGCTGTCGCAAGCCGTCCACAAAACGGCCCGTTCGCATCACCGCAAAAACTACCTATTTTGTCGCAAATTCATAGATTTTTCGGCCTTGTGGAATCCTGACATCAGCCGGGCCAACCGCTAGAATCGATGGATTAGGAACTCGCCGGGCAAGACACTTGGCTGCCGCGAGTTTCCCAACGAATTAACTCCTCTCGCCTCGTCGCGAATTGTAAACGATTACAAAGGTTCAACTTATCATGGCCGCGTTTCCCGAAATCAGCCGTATTCCCTTCGAAGGCCCCCAAAGCAAGAACCCACTGGCCTTCCGCTACTACGATGCCGACGAAAAAGTGGAAGGCCGCACGATGCGCGACCACTTGCGGTTCAGCGTTGTGTACTGGCACACGTTCCGCGGCACGGGAAGCGACCCTTTTGGACCGGGCACGGCAGTGCGACCCTGGGAAGATGGCTCCGATTCAGTCGAGAATGCCAAGAACCGCGCTCGCGTGGCGTTTGAGTTCATCGACAAACTCGGCGCGCCGTTCTATGCCTTCCACGATCGCGATGTCGCCCCAGAAGGGAAGTCGCTCGCCGAATCCAATAAGAATCTCGACGCCGTTGCCGCGGTGCTCAAGGAAGAGCAGGAGCGGACCGGTATCAAGCTTTTATGGGGCACGGCGAACATGTTCAGTAACCCGCGCTACATGCACGGGGCGGCAACTAGCCCCAATAGCGAAGTCTTCGCCTATGCCGCCGCCCAAGTGAAGAAGGCCCTTGAAGTCACCCACGAGCTGGGCGGAGCGGGCTACACGTTCTGGGGCGGCCGCGAAGGTTATCAAAATCTTTGGAACACCAACATGCAGCGCGAGCTCGATAATCTGGCTCGCTTCCTGCACATGGCCGTCGACTATGCCAAGCAAATCGGCTTCAAAGGTCAGTTTTATATCGAGCCCAAACCCAAGGAACCCACCAAGCATCAATACGACAGCGATGCCGCGGCATGTCTCAACTTCCTACGCCAATATGATCTGCTCGATCATTTGAAGCTGAATCTCGAAACCAATCACGCAACGTTGGCGGGGCACACGATGCAGCACGAACTCGACGTGGCCGGCTCGGCTGGAGCGTTGGGTTCGATCGATGCCAACACGGGCGACATGCTGTTGGGTTGGGATACCGATCAATTTCCCACCGACATTTATCTCACCACCCAGTGTATGTATGAGATTCTCAAGTATGGCGGGCTGAAGACGGGCGGCGTGAATTTCGATGCCAAGGTTCGCCGCGAGAGCTTCGAGCCAATCGATCTGTTCTATGCCCACATCGGTGGCATGGACGCATTTGCCCGTGGTCTGAAAATCGCCGCCGCCATTCGTGCCGACGGCAAACTCGAAGGGATTCTTAAGGAACGTTACGCCAGCTGGGATAGCGGTCTCGGCGCCGAAATCGAAGGGGGCAAGCATTCGCTCGCTTCGCTGGAAAAGGTTGCGCTTGAAAAGGGTGAAATCAGCGGCAACCGCAGTGGACGCCAGGAAATGATCGAAAACTTGATCAACACCTACCTTTAATTCCTGCCAGCATTCCTTTTAAACCGGTAATCTGCGCTAATTATCGCTAATATTTTATTAGCGCCCTTTAGCGTGGATTAGCGGTTTTGCTTTTCACAGTGTAATTCAGTCGCTGTTGGTCGAATCGTGTGGAGCGCTATAATTACGGCGTAACGGATTCCTTTGGTGATTGTTGGGCCTTCTCATGATTCGCGCTTTAGTGTTTCTGTTCGTCGTTGCGTTATGTTGCTCGCGGCTTTGCGGAGAAGAACTCTTTCCCACGGCACGGCATGGTCTTGGTGAATTGCGGTATATCAATTCAATTCCCGTGGTGACTTTGGTGGGCACGCCGGAAGAAATTGGCGAGCAACATGCCGCGCTCTTGGCGAAGCATTCCAGCGATTTGCTCGGCTTTCCCAAACGATTGTTCATTGAATCGGGGATGGAATTCTTTTATCCGCTAGCCGCCCAGGCGGGGAGAACGCTCATGCTCAATGCGCCCGAGCGGTACCAGCGAGAAATCAATGCCGCAGCCAACCAAGGCAAACTCGATCTGGAAACCTTGGCCGTGGGAAACACGTTGCTCGAATTGCGGCGAATCGGTTGTTCCACCTTGATTGTCGAACCAAGCAAAAGCGCCACCGGCAAAATGCTTTTTGGTCGAAACTTCGATTTCCCGCCGTTTGGTGTGCTCGATCGTTTTAGCGTGGTCAGCATCGTGAAACCCACGGGCAAACATGCTTTCGTGTCGATTGGTTATCCCGGCATGATGGGTGTCATCTCGGGCATGAACGACGCGGGACTCTGCGTGGCGACGCTCGATGTTTATGACTCGGCGGATGGTTCCAGCCACTTCGATGCCTTGGGCGTGCCCATGACCCTCACCTTTCGACAAATCTTAGAAGAATGCACGACCGTCGCCGAGGCCGAAGCGTTGCTCAAGCGTACGCGCGCCACCACACAGGCCAACCTCGCGGTGTGCGATCCAGAGCAGGCCGTTATTTTTGAGATTACGCCGAAGCAAATCGCCCGACGCGATGCCACACAGGGTGTGCTGCCTTGCACGAACCACTTCCGCATGCCGGGATTAATTATCAACGACGAGTGCTGGCGTTATGACCGCCTGCAGACCGCCGGGCAGAAGTCGGCTCTGGGCGTTGCCGACATTCAGGCGGCATTGCATAGTGCCAACCAGGGCGAGATGACGCTGCAAACAATGGTCTTCGAGCCCACGGATTTGGTTCTGCACCTGGCGCTCGGCACGCCCCCCAGTTCCGCGCACACGATGCAGCGGCTAGAACTTAAAGAATTGCTCGCGCCAGCAGAGTGATCGATTCACCGCCTGTTAAACTTTGACGCCTCGGTGTTCTGGCGAAAGCGTTGAAGCGACGCCGTGCGAAACAATTTTGTTGAGCGCACAGGCCGCAATCGGCGATTTTTTCTAATGGATAGACTCGCCGATCTCTTTCTCGCTTCTGCAGGACTCACCCGTGGCTACACCCGACCTCTCGAAGTTGACTGCTATCATTCGCACCTTTGATCAACCCAAGGCCCTGAGTCGCTTGGTGAGCAGCATTCGCAAGTTTCACCCCGAACTCAAAGTGTTGGTGGCCGACGACGGCGTCGAGCCGACAAAATGCAAGCAAGCCGATTACTTCCGCCTGCCGAGCGAAAAAGGCCAAGCTGCGGCGCACAATGCCCTGCTTGCCCGAGTACGCACGCCCTATTTCCTGATGCTCGACAATCGTGCTGAAATCCACCGCGATAGTCAGCTCGTAACCTTGCTGGATCTCGTGGCAAGCGACCGGCTCGACGTGGCAGCGGGGGAAATCATCGGTTCGGCAAAGAAACTTTGGTTCTTCACAAAACGCAAGCCACTGCCCCAGCACGCCCTCTTGGAAATTGCTGGTGACCGTCTCGGCTTGATTGCAGGCTCACGCTCCCAAGGCGATGGTTTTTGGTGGTGCGATCTCGTGGGCAACTTCTTCGTGGCCCGCACGGATCGGGTGCGTGCCATGGGGGGCTGGGATCCCGAACTCCGTGACGATGCTCGCGAGGAGTTTTTCTTCCGTGCCCACCGCCATGGCATCCGCGTCGGCTTTCAGTCGGCCGCTTCGATCTGGCTGTGGCAGGAGAAAACCAAAGCCACCGAAGAGCCACAGCACGATCTGCTGGGACTCGCCGTTGCTAAGATGGGCCTTTCGCAGATGTCCGATCTCACGGGGCGGGTGATTCGTCCCCCCCGGATGGCCCGGGCGGCATAGCTCGTTCTGGCCGCTATTACCGGATCGCGTGGCGATCCGGCTATTCGCTGTGCCTAATGTTGCCTAGCTTGCCATGTTCGCAGCAAGTTTCCTTACTTGAATATATCGGAATCTTCCGATATATTTGAGTAGAAAGGAAATCCCATGGCTGCACAAACAGGTTCTAAAGCAAAAACACAGCGACGCAAAACGCTGACCCCCGAGGCATTTGCGCACGCTGCCGAATGCCTCAAGATTCTTGCGCATCCCCATCGGCTCAAGATCGTGCAACTGCTCCTCGATCACGAATATACCGTGGGCGAACTGGCCGAAGCCTGCGAAATTGTTCCCCACATGGCGTCGGAGCATCTGCGACTGATGCAGCGCTGTGGTTTTCTGGATAGCACCAAAGATGGCCAGCGGCGTTATTATCGCGTCGTCGAACCGCAATTGGCCAATATCATTCATTGTGTCGAGCAGCGTTTCGGGAGTTAGACTCCCAGGAGGTTGTCATGTCCGTTGCCACGATTTCTCCACAGGATTTATCCGAGCGCATCAAACGAGGTGAGGCCCGCGAAATCATCGATGTCCGTATGCCGGCCGAGTATCGTGAAGTGCATGCCACGGTCGCACGGAACGTACCGCTCGATGAGCTAACGCCGCAAGCAGTTCCTGTTGATCAAGGTCAGCCGCTCTACTTCATTTGCAAAATGGGGGGCCGCTCGGCCAAGGCTTGCCAAAAAATGATTGATGCTGGCGTAGCAAATGTCGTGAGCGTTGATGGCGGGACCCAAGCATGGGAAGCAGCGGGGCTTCCCGTTGTTCGTGGCAAAAAGGCGATGTCCCTTGAACGGCAAGTTCGCATCGCGGCGGGGAGTCTCGTTTTACTGGGAGTGGTTCTCGGGTACTTCGTTCATCCCTACTTCGTCGGTCTGAGTGCGTTCGTGGGGGCGGGGCTTGTCTTTGCCGGTGTGACCGACACCTGTGGCATGGGGATGTTACTCGCGCGGATGCCGTGGAATAAAGTTTGATTCAATCTCTTATTGAAAGCGCAGGTGTAAGATGAAAATCGTCATCGTGGGTGCGGTGGCGGGTGGGGCATCGGCCGCGGCTCGGGCACGCCGCTTGGATGAAGATGCCGAGATCATTCTTTTGGAACGAGGCGAGGCGCCCTCGTTTGCCAACTGCGGCCTCCCCTATTACATCGGTGGCGTAATTCAGGGCCGCGATAAATTGCTCGTTGCGCCGAAACAGCGACTTATCGATCGCTACCGGCTGGATGTTCGCACACGCAGTGAAGTGCTGAGCATCGACCGCGAGGCAAGAAAAGTACATATCCGCGAGCTGGAATCAGGCCGCGAATACTCTGAGTCCTACGACAAGTTGATTCTTTCCCCCGGTGCCGTGCCAATTCGCCCGCCGATTCCTGGCGCGAATCTGCCCAATGTGTTTACGTTGCGCGATCTGCGCGATGCCGATCAACTGTTTGCGGTGACAAGCTCAGCGAAAAGTGCAGTCATCGTTGGTGCGGGCTTCATTGGTTTGGAAATGGCCGAAAATCTCGTCCATCGCGGGATTCAAACCACGGTGGTGGAACTGGCCAACCAGATTCTGCCTCCTTGGGACGCCGAAATGGTCAGCCCGATTGCCGACCACTTGCGTGCCAAGGGCGTGCAGCTTGTGCTCTCCGATGCCGCGGAAGCGATCGAACCTCAAAATGGTCAGCTGCATTTGCGCCTGCGGTCTGGTGAGCAACTCACTGCCGATTTTGTGGTGCTGAGCGTGGGCGTTCGGCCCGAGAACAAACTGGCCCTTGATGCAGAATTAGAAGTTGGTCCGCGTGGCGGCATCCGTGTCAACGAATACATGCAAACGAGCGACCCCGATATTTATGCAGTTGGTGATGCAGTCGAAACTTTCAACTTCATCGATGGATCACCATCGCAGATTCCACTGGCCGGGCCCGCCAACCGCCAGGGCCGCATCGCCGCTGATCATATCTTTGGTCACGAGGCTCATTTTCGCGGTACCCAGGGCACGGCCATCGTCGGTGTGTTTGAGATGGCTGCAGCAATGACGGGGTTCAGCGAGAAAGTACTGCGGACTGCGAACATTCCTTACGAGAAAATTTATGTGCACCCTGCGCATCATGCCGGCTACTATCCGGGTGCCGAGCAAATGACTTTGAAACTCTTATTCGCACCTTCCGATGGGAAAATTCTTGGCGCACAAATTGCTGGACGTTCCGGAGTTGATAAGCGAATCGATGTGCTGGCCGTTGCGATTCAAGCAGGCATGACCGTGTACGACTTAGAAGAAATGGAACTCGCCTACGCCCCGCAATTTGGTTCTGCGAAGGATCCCGTTAATATGGCGGGGTTTGTTGCGGCTGGTGTACTGGAAGACTTGCAGCCGATTGCTCACTTCGACCAAACGCAGGATAATGAGCACAAGTTTCTGGTGGATGTACGTTCGCCGGAAGAATTCGCGCGGGGTAGTGTCCCCGGTGCGGTGAATATTCCCATCGAGCAGTTGCGTGAGCGGCTTGATGAGTTGCCACGTGAGAAAACCATCTTGGCGTATTGCCAAGTGGGGCAACGCGGTTACTTGGCAACACGCATCCTCGCGCAGCGGGGATTCAACGTGGCCAATCTGAGCGGCGGCTACACAACTTACAAACAAGTCATGGCTGCTCGCGAACAAAGATAAAACGGAGGATGAAATGGACAAAGAAACCCTGATCAAGAAGCTCAATGAAGATCTAGCGGGTGAGTTATCTGCGATCATTCAATACTTAACTTACGCAGCCAAAGCAACGGGGCCCTATCGTCCGCAACTCGCGGAGTTTTTCCTCGCCGAAGTGCCCGATGAACAAGGCCACGCGCAGTTTTTAGCCAACAAGATCGTAGCCTTGGGTGGCGAGCCGACGACGGTCCCCCGTCCAGTGACCGAAGCTCACAGCAATCACGAAATGCTCGAAGCGATCCTCAAGGCCGAGAAAAAGGCGACTGCCGATTACACCCAGCGAGCCAAAGAAGCCGATGCCTTCGGCGACAAAGGCCTCGCCGTGCAGCTCGAAGACATGGTCCGCGACGAAAGTGGCCACGCCGAAGAAACCGAACGGATCTTGCGCGACTGGCCGCTGAAGTAGCTGGCATACCCGCTAAAACACCGCTCGGGGTGTCATTCCGAGGGAGCCTAGGCGACTGAGGAATCTGGCTTCAATCGTCACACGCTATGCGAAGTGTGTGACGATTGAAGCCTATTTATTTTCCTGCGATAAAATCTGATCGCGTCTCAGGAATCAAAATTTTGCTGCTTAATTAGAAGTTGAGCATCTTACGATAGAGTTGCATCCGGTCATCGATATCCGCACGGGTGATTTCGGTCAGCCGTTCCAGTCCAAAACCTTCGACATTAAAACTCGCCACGAGAATACCGTAGGCCATCGCGGTCTTGAGCGTTTCGGGATCGAAGTTGTCACGTTCCGAAAGATAGCCCATCATCCCGCCGGCGAAGCTGTCGCCCGCGCCCGTGGGATCGATGACGTTTTGCGTGGGGTAAGCCGGGAGCACATAGGTTTCATGTTCGCTAAAGAACATGGCTCCATGTTCGCCCTTTTTGATGATCACAAACTTAGGACCCATCTCACGCACGCGATGACCCGCCGTGACGAGATTTTCCGTCTGGGCGATTAACTTGGCTTCGCTATCGTTAAGCACCAACCCATCAAGTTGCGTGAGCAACTTATTGAGATCTTCCCGTGCGATGTTGATCCACAAGTCCATCGTGTCGGCCACGGCTAGCCGTCGACCAGGCACTTGCGAGAGAACTTTCATCTGCACGGCTGGCACGCCGTTGGCGAGAAACACATATTTTGCCCGGCGATAACTTTCCGGCAGCACGGGATCGAACTCGCCAAACACGTTGAGCTGCACGTCGAGCGTGTCGCGGTCGTTCATGTTGTCGTGATAACGGCCGGTCCAAGTAAAGGTCTTACCGCCTTCCACTTGGTGCAGCCCCGACACGTCGATGTTGCGGTCGCTGAGCAATTTGGTGTGCTCGGCGGGCCAATCGGCACCGACGACCCCCACGAGCCGCACGCTTGTGAAGAAGCTCGCGGCATAGGAAAAGTGGGTGGCCGAACCCCCAAGCAGGTTATCCCGACGGTCAGTGGGAGTTTCGACGTTATCAATAGCGACCGATCCGACAACAACAAGTGGCATGGCTTTGGCGGGCCCCAATTATTAGGAAAACCCAGTAGCGGGCGGTGAATCAAGGAAGTGCTTCAAATCCTAAACGAACCCGCGATTATGCCCGCTTAGGCCCTACCATGACAAGGGCCGATCTCGGCGCCGCTATGGAGTTTGCACAGTCTCGCCGCCAGAAATCGTCAACAATTTCTTGAAAACATCCTTGTCGATATTCTCGGCAATCATCCTGACCGAACCATCACAGAATCCCACGACAAATGTGCCAGGATGCATCGAACCCGTGAGTCCGTTCAGCGGATTTTCCGGATCGACTTCCCAGTCGTCGGGTTTCGTCCAAGTTGTGGCACGATCATCGCTGACTTGTACGACGGCTATGGTATTTGAGGTGCCATCCGTAATCTGCTTCATCGACGTACCCTTTTCCGTACCGTTGAACAGATTGCCCGCGCCTTTGACTCCGAGATAGTGACTAAGGCCCTCAGTGGGATTTTTGCCTGAACTAGAGTCGATGTAAACTTCGGGCATTTTGGCGATGAGAGTCTTGTTGTGTTCGCTGTCCCACGGTTCATCGAGATGAAACTGATTGTAAAGAGCCTGTTGCTCTAAGTAGGGAAGAATATGCACACGCCAGCTCAAAAGCGGTTTGCCATCCTTGTAATTGGCATGAGCGGGGAATGACTTGGTCGCTGATTCATGGTTCAGCATGGCTAGCATGATCTGTTTGACATTGTTCATCGACGAATTCCGCCGGGCCGCTTCGCGTGCGGCTTGCACAGCGGGAAGCAACAAAGCCACCAAGATTCCCGAAATGGCCACCGTTGTCAGTGCCGTGGCATCACTCCCCTCCCCTGCAACACGAAAGATAACAAACTTCTCCCCTTCGCGTTTGGGCATCACCGCGTCGTAAGTGCTCGAGAGCATCCGTTCTTGATAACGGCCCAGCGCCTGCTGCACGGGGTCGGCATCCGCTTTAAGCCGAGCGATCTCCGCGTTGGCTTGCGTCTTGATCAGGTCGCCGGTCTTCACCAGGATTTGCTCAAGCTTTTCGGCGTCTGCAGCGTTGTTGGCGTCGACGACCAGCTCGCTCGTGCCGGCGTTCGAAACATTGATGCGGAATTCAACCGACTTGATCAAGTTGGGCGCTTCATACAGATAACCCAACTCCATGGGGATCTCGGCTTGCATGAGTCCCATGTTGATCATGGGGCGCAGTGGCGCGACATCGACCGCGACATACAAATCATCGCCCGCCGCCGAGGCCAGCTTGGCATTGATGTTGTTCTCATAGGGCGTGATCCCGCCAGTAAGAAATTTTTGCAGCACGTCTTCTGAGGTGGCAAGAATCGTGGTGTCAGTGGGGAAGTACAGGCTCGGCTCGATCGGCTTGGGATTCTTGAAATGGGGCCGTGCGCTGCCGACTTGCTCTTCCAAATTCTTGGTCACTTCGGGAACCAGTTTTCCCGCCACGTCGCTGGTGAAACTCATGATCACCGAATAATTTGGCGGACCCGTGAGCGGAGGCTCCATCGAAATGAGCAAGCGGTCCATTTCCAAGGCGTCGATGCCAACATACTGGATGGAAGCCGCCTGCAATACTTCCAGCGGCATCATCTGAAACATGGGCGAGTTGTAAATCGCTTGCGGCCGCGCCGAAACAACGAGGCAAGCCTGGGGCAGCACGTACGTCATATCAATCGGCGCCACATCTTGGGCCAGCAAATGACCACTCGGCGTAACCAGCATCAAGAACGCCAAAAACCAACACAGGAAACGCGATTGAATCAACATAAGGAAAGTCCCCAGGCGAGCCCACTTCAGTGGGCGGTGCACAAAAACGTAACCATCACTTAGGTCGCTTATTCAAATACCGTTTATACGGCACCCCATCCAAAAAAGCATCCAGTTCAAGCGAACGCCGAATAGCAGACTCCACATTAACGTTCACTCGCGTGTGCGGATAGGACCGCCAATCATCCGCAACGCCATGGCGGACGGCCTGCATCAGCGTGTACCGATAAGCCAACCGGCCTTGTCTTTCATCGCGGATCGCACCGTCGAAGTATTCGTGGCCTTTGGCATCGCGCCAAAAATTAAGTCGCCGCTCGGGCAACAAATCATTCACTAATTTTGCCACGGAACCGTGAAGTCGCTGCATCCACGGCGAAAGTTTTCGCCCTTCGTACAAATAACCGAGCGTGTGATAATGGTTGTCCAGCAGGGAGGTCACCCAAGGCACGAAGCGAAATTGCTTGGTAGAGTGCTCGAAACGGTCCCAGAAAACCGTTTTGGCTACTTCGCTGCGAAGTGCAGGAAACTGATCACGACACCGAGCCGTGATAAAGTAAACTTGGTTATCAATCAGCCAATGTTCATACCGATAGGACTCACCGTATTCAAGATTCCGACCTCGCGAGATTTTGCGAACAGGTTTGGACATGTGCCGCATTGTAATGGAGTTTTGACATCATGCAAAGCAGTTTTAGGCACCGCCCGCTGAAGCGGGCTCGCCTACTCAAATCGCCTACTGGCGAGCCCGCTTCAGCGGGCGGTGCATTTTATTAACTATGTAACCCCCACCCATGAACTTCCTCGAACGCCAATTTCAACTCTCCGCCCGCGGCACCACAGTCGGTACCGAGTTCGCCGCGGGGGTGACCACATTCCTCACGATGTGTTACATCATCTTCGTGCAGCCCGCGATGCTCTCGGGGAAGATGTTTGGCATCGATACCGGCATGGACTTCGCCGGCGTCATGGCCGCGACCTGCATTGCCTCGGCCATTGCCTCAGTTGTGATGGCACTCATGGCGAACTACCCCGTGGCCTTGGCTCCGGGGATGGGAATCAATGCCTATTTCGTGCTGGCCTTGCTCCCCGCCATCGCTGCCACGGGGCACGACGAGCCTTGGCAAGTCGCACTGGGCGTGGTGCTGCTAAGCGGTCTGTTGTTCTTGGTGCTGACGCTATTAGGTGTACGCGAAAAAATCTTTGATGCCCTCAGCCCCAGCCTCAAGAGTGCGATCGCCGTGGGCATTGGCTTGTTTATCGCACTGATCGGCCTCAAGAATGGTGAAGTCATTATCGCCAACCCCGCGACGTTCATCGCCATGAACCACGTCGTTTACGACCCCGACGTGATCGTTTTCTTCGTGGGACTTGTCGTGGGCGGAGCATTTTTCGCCCGCAACATCCGCGGGGCCGTCCTCGCGGGAATCGTGGCATCGTTGCTGACGGCTATCTTGCTGCAAATGCTGCTGCCTAACTTTGAAAGCTGGACATCAAACCCCGTCGTGGCTCAATCGCAACTCATGACGAAGTTACATTGGTCGGGCGACTGGATGGCCCCTCCCCCCTCGCTTGTACCAACCTTTTTCAAATTCGATCTGCTCGGCGTGTTCGACCTGCGAATCCTGCCGTTCGTGGTCGTGTTTTTGTTCATCGACATGTTCGACACGATTGGCACGCTCATCGGAGTGACCCAACAAGCGGGACTCGTAAAAAATGGTAAGCTCCCCAATGTCGGCCGCGCGATGACTGCCGACGCCACGGGCACGATCTGCGGGGCTTGTTTCGGCACGTCGACCGTGACCAGCTACGTGGAATCCGCGGCCGGTGTGGAAGCCGGGGGCCGCACCGGTTTGACGGCGATCTTCACGGCCTGTTGTTTTCTCGCGGCGCTATTTTTCGCACCTCTTGTGGAACTCGTCGGTTCCTATCCACCAATCACCGCTTCGGCCTTGGTGTTGGTGGGAGCAATGATGGTTCGCAACATCACCGAAATCGATTGGCAAACACCCGGCGAGGCAATCCCCGCGTTCTTGCTGATGATTGCCATCCCCTTCACATTTTCCATCGGCGATGGCATCGCGTTGGGTCTGGTCGCGTATGTGGCGATCAATCTGCTCGCTGGACGCAAACAAGCCGTCAATCTGACACTCGGAATACTCGCAGCATTAATACTCGCTTACTTTGTGTTTGTGAGGGCGAGTATTTAATTCTTCTTCGCTTCCTTCACCCAACTATCGCGCAACGTCGACGTGCGATTGAACACCGGCTTGTTCGGTTTCGAGTCCACCGGATCGACGAAAAAGTAGCCCAGCCGTTCGAATTGGTAATGCTCTCCCGGTAAGGCGTTGAGCAGCGATGGTTCGAGTTGGGCCGTGGTCAGCACGTCGAGCGAATTCGGATTGATGTTGTCGAGAAACGTGCCACCCACGGGAGCTTCGTCGGGATTCTCCACGCGGAACAAGTGATCGTAGAGTCGCACTTCGGCGTTGATCGCACTCGCGGCGGAAACCCAGTGGATCGTCCCCTTCACTTTGCGGCTGTGATCGGGATCGAACGTACAGTGCAGTTCTGCGATTCTGCCCGACGCATCTTTCTTGACGTCATCACATTTGATAATCCCTGCGGAGCGAATGCGTACTTCGCCCCCCGGCTTCAATCGGAAAAACTTAGACGGCGCATCCTCCATGAAGTCGTCTTCTTCGATGAAAATTTCGCGCGTGAGGGGAATCATCCGCGTCCCCATCTCAGGTTTTTGGGGATGATTGGGGGCTTCGATTTCAATCACTTTGCCGAGTTCGATATTTGTCAGCACGACTTTGCGCGGCTTCAAGACCGCCATCGCCCGCGGCGAGGTTTCGTTGAGGTTTTCCCGAATTGCATCTTCTAGCCACGCCATGTCGATCGTGCTGTTGAACTTCGCCACGCCGATGCGCTCGCAAAAGGCTTGAATCGCCTCGGCGGTGTAGCCGCGGCGGCGCAGCCCACGAATCGTGAGCATCCGCGGATCGTCCCAACCCGAGACGTGCTTCTCGGTGACCAATTGCAACAGTTTCCGTTTACTCATCACGGCGAAGGTGAGGTTCAGCCGCGCGAATTCAATCTGTTGCGGATGATGAATCCCCAGCGCTTCACAGAACCAATCGTACAGAGGGCGATGATTCTCAAACTCGAGCGTACAGATCGAGTGCGTGATCCCTTCGATCGAATCGCTTTGCCCGTGGGTGTAATCATAAGATGGATAGATGCACCACGTATCGCCCGTGCGATGATGGTGAGCAT
Organism: Bythopirellula sp.; assembly: GCF_041737835.1. Classification (NCBI taxonomy): domain Bacteria; kingdom Pseudomonadati; phylum Planctomycetota; class Planctomycetia; order Pirellulales; family Lacipirellulaceae; genus Bythopirellula; species Bythopirellula sp. Next base: position 97,400 of record NZ_JBGSQY010000022.1, read on the forward strand.
GCTTGATACGATACATCACCGGATCGCGGAGATTGATGTTCGACGAAGCCATATCGATCTTCGCGCGCAAGGTCCGCGCGCCGTCGGGGAATTCCCCTTTCCGCATCCGCGCGAACAAATCGAGATTCTCCTCGACGCTGCGATCGCGGTAGGGACTGTTCTTGCCAGGATCCACAAGCGTGCCGCGGTATTCGCGCATCTCTTCGGCGTTCAGGTCGCAGACAAAAGCCTTCCCACCTTTGATCAACTGCACCGCCCAGTCGTGAAGTTGTTCGAAGTAATCCGAGGCGAAGAACAGCCGATCTTCCCAATCGCCCCCAAGCCAGCGGACGTCGTCGAGAATCGAATCGACGTACTCTTGCTCTTCCTTCGTGGGATTAGTGTCGTCGAACCGCAGATTGAATTTGCCGCCATACTGCCGCGCGAGCCCTGCATTCAGGCAGATGCTCTTGGCATGGCCGATATGCAGATAGCCATTCGGCTCGGGCGGGAACCGGGTATGGACGCGTCCCCCGTTCTTTCCGGCTGCCAAATCGGCATCGATGATTTGTTCAATAAAATTCCGCGAGGCTTTTTCCTCGCCGGGGGTCGGTGCGGTCGACATCGTAGGTCCTACTTAAAGTCGCATGATTGCCTAATCTCACTATCAATTTAGCAAATCTTGGCCGCCTTGAGGTAGGTGAGAATCAAATGGTTTTGGATTCACACACAGTAAATCATGAAAACATGGGGTCAATTAAAAAGCAGACAGCGCAGCTTTCTCGGAATTGAGTTTCAGCAACCACCTGCGGAGACGCCCCTTGAATCGCCAATTCAACAAGGATCACTACATCCCGAACAGTCCCTACGATTCTTAGGGCGTTATGAGCTACGTTATAGATGGGAGACTTTTTTAGAATTCTTGAGCGAGGAGCGGAACAATGGCTAAGCATATCCAACGCAAGAAGTATCTGGTCGACCAGGAAGTCCAAGGAGGATTGTTGGGCAGGGCCGCCTGTTATTGGCTGCTCAGTCTGGCGGTGGTGACGGCTCTCAATGTCCTGGGCTGGGTTTACATCACTCCGGGTGCCGATGCCTTAATTCGGATGCGTGCCGAGGTCCCTTCACTCTTGGGCGCACTCTTGATTGCGGTTGGGAGCACGCTCATCCTATTGCCAATTTTGATGTACGACCTTGCTAAGCACACCAATCGCTTCGCGGGACCCATCTATCGATTGCAACGCTGCATGAACGACTTGGCAGCCGGGAAGCCAGTTCGTTCGATAGCATTTCGTAAAGACGATTATTGGAAAGATCTAGCAGAGTCCTTTAACCAAGTGGTTGCACGTATGGAAAGTCTTGAGCATGCCCAGCCTTCCACGGACTTAGTTGAATTCGACACATTGATCGCTAAGAACTAAGCAAAGTATTACTGATTGATATCTTAAGCAGAAGTACATCCCTCCTTGTTGGGTCGAACCATGTCAAGCTATCCCTGTGGTGATTCCCATTCCGCGGGGCGAGCAGCAACCGGATGTTAGGCAAGTATCATGGCGTCAATGTGTTGGTACGTTAAGGCGATTGAACAGCTCTCTTCAATCGCCAAGCAATTGGCCCTGGCAACTGATCTCGAAGATGTCGCGCTGCTCGTTAACCATGCGCTCGGCGAATTGCTCTCGGCCGATGCCGGCAGTTTGGTTCTCCGCTATGGCGATCAATGTTATTGCCTACCCGAACCTGACCAAGACATTCTTCACGACGGCCAACTGCTACCCCTGCATCTTTGCAACAGTGGCTGGGCCATGCTCAATCGTCGAGTTGCGGTTTGCCATGACATCGACCTCGACGAGCATTTTCAATTCGGCGCGGATCGCCACACGTTCGCCAAGAGTTTGATAATCGTGCCGCTGGGGCATCCTCGTCCGCAGGCCGCAATCAGCACCTATTGGCTACAAAAGCACGAATCGTCTGACGAGGAAGTGGGCATTCTCAAGATGCTCGCTCACATGGTCGAGTTAGCACTCAGGCGAGTTGGCATCCCCGTATTGCCTCGGCTACAGCGGGCAGCCGTCGAAGAAATTCACACGGAAACAATTCTTTTTGCCCTGCCACGCGAACTCGCCGAGTGTGTCGACGCAGAGAGAAACCCCAACTGTTTGGCAAATGTTTTACTGGTTGAGGATATAGAAGATCATCTACTTCTAACCAAAAGGCTTTTGTTTGAAAAAGGCGGCCTCGGCTGCAATCTCCAGATCGCCAACAACTCCAAGCAGGCACTTGATCAGCTGTACGAAGCCCACTATCGCCGCGAGCCCATTGATCTGATCTTGCTGGATATCAGTCTTCCCGGCATGGACGGCTTCCAACTGATGCAGCTCATCCAAACGAGTGACACCTTTCGTCACACGCCCATCATCATGTGTACCGTTTCGACCGACGCGCAAGACAAACAACGAGCCGCAACGTTGGGCGCGGCCGGTTATTTGATCAAGCCACCGCACCTCGAACGATTCAAAGGCATTGTCAAAAAGCTCGAATCGATTCAAGTGCAAGATTACGGACAGGACCAGCGCCTGGTGCGCAGCCTGCAAGCGGCTTCTTAAACGCAACTATTGCCCCTGCGCAGCTCGGGCGGCATAAACGCGCACGGCGGCTCGCAGCACGTCGTATTGATAAAGCTCATCCGCTTCGCCGCTGTAACGCATCAGCGCCAGATCGGCTTCTTGAAGTTGCTTGAGTTGTTGTGCGGTGAGATTGCGCGTCAAAAAATCGTTCTCCGCCGCGGTCCGTACAGGAGAATAATCGCCGACTCTCAAAAACGGTCGGTAATCCGCGAGCCGACGATTCAGTACGGCAAGTTCTAGTCGTGTTTGCGCGGACGCATCGGCGAGGGCCTGACGCTTCATCGGCAAAGTGACTTGCCGATACTCAATCAGTTGTTGACGAGCGAGTGCGTAGTCACGATAGGCATCCACTAATTCCGGCGTCAAAACGATGGCAGGCGTGTCCTGCGGGAGACTTTCTTGAGCAGATGCGAATGACGAGCACATCACGAATACAACACAAACAGAAAACAACAAACGCATGAGAATCTCCGAAAAGCAAGCGAGCGGGGGACGTAAGTCCCCTGCAGATTCGCTGGTGATCACCAACTTTTCAGAGTAATTACCAACTCAACGATTGCCAGTAAATCGTGAGATAAGTGGCCGTTAGCCGTTACAATCGCCCTAACCCAACACAAGCAGGTTATTGCGATGAACGATTTCGTCGTAAGGCCGATGGCCCAACAACTCGGCAATGCGTTCGGTCGGTTGACCGGCGATGATCTTCATTTCCTCGGCCGAATAATTCGTGAGCCCCCGCGCGAACTCGCGGCCCGTGTTGTCGCAGAGCGAGACCACATCCCCTTTGATAAAACTCCCAGCGACCGCGGCCACGCCCACGGCGAGCAAACTCCGCCCGCCGGTGGCGATGGCTTGGCAGGCTCCTACGTCGAGCGTGAGTTTCCCCGCAGGGATCGCTCCCCAACCGATCCACCGCTTACGCGAATCCAGCGACGGTCCCTCGGCGATAAACAGCGTACCGACATCTTTACCGGCGAGGATATCGGCAATCACGTTCTCGCGTCGGCCGCTGGCGATCACCACATTCTCACCGGCCGTCGTCGCGATCCGCGCGGCGTTGAGCTTGCTCGTCATCCCGCCCGTGCTGAGCTTGATGCCGGGGCGTTGCGGATTGTCATGCACCAACTGTTGCTGCGCGGCGGCAATGTCGGTGATGATCGACAGCACCTTGGAATCGGGATCACTAGGATCACCCGAGTAAACTCCTTCGATATCGGAAAGCAATACGAGCACCGATGCGCGGATCAGATTTGTCACTAGTGCCGCGAGTCGGTCGTTGTCGCCCAAACTCAATTTGAGTTCTTCGGTACTGACCGTGTCGTTCTCGTTGATGATCGGCACGGCATTCGACTCGAACAGCGCAAACAGCGTGTTACGAATATTGAGATACCGGCTGCGGTCCTTCAAATCGTCGGCTGTGAGAAGAATTTGTGCGGCATGCAGTTGAAACGGCTCGAGCGCGCGGTTGTAGGTTTCGATCAAATAGCTTTGACCCACGGCCGCCGCGGCTTGCAGTTGGGCCAAATCCGTGGGGCGCGATTTGAGCCCCATTCGTCCCAGGCCGGCCCCGACAGCCCCGCTGCTCACCAGCACGCATTTCTTGCCCGACTTCCATAAAGTCGCCAACTGCCCCGCGATATTCGCCACGCGATCTTTATCGAGCGTGCCATCGGGATGAGTCAGCACCCGTGTGCCCACTTTCACAACGACCAGCTCGGCCGAGGACATGATTTCTTGACGTACGAGATCCGACATTTCCACCACAACAATTGTTTTATTTCAAACCGCCGACCGCAGTCAGCAATTCTTAGGAGCTTTCCCTTAGCCAAGCTTGAGGTTTCGTAATTGCTTGACAACGAAGGCCAATTATAATCGCTGATGCCCTGATTCACTATTTCACTTGTCGTTATCTCATGCGACCGGGAAGCAGGAAACTTGCCATGGCGATTGAAGTCAACTGTGCCGGCTGCCGAGCGAAGTTTCAAGCCGACGAACGGCACGCCGGCAAAAAGACAAAGTGCCCCAAATGTCAGCAACCGCTGGTCATTCCCACAACCCATGCCGTGGCCCGAGTGGCTTCTTCTCCAGCACCTCGCACAGCCCAATCGGCGGTGGCCGAAGCACCCAAACCCGCGGCAACACCGGCTCCGCAGCAACTCGACCGCCAGCAAATCAGCCAAGCTCTGCTGAAAGGATTCCAAGGACCGATCAAACGTTCGCGGCCTTCGATCATGTATCTGCTCAGCGCGACGCTGGTCGCTTTGGTCATGATTTTGCTGCCGATCGCCTATATCGCGTTCATCGGGCTGGTCGGTTACGGCGTTTACTACCACGCCGTGAATCACATCGAGATGCTGACTTCCGGCAATGTTCGCGGTCGGGCAATTTTTCTGGTCTTTCTCGCATATCTGGCACCGATTGTTTGTGGAGCGATTGCGATCGTCTTCATGATCAAACCCTTGTTCGCCGGACGGGCGATGCACACCCGCACCCGGTCGCTGGCACGCGAAAGCGAACCCCTGCTGTTTGCCTTTGTTGATCGCATTTGCGAAACCGTCGGATCGCCGCGACCCAAGCGAATCGATCTGGATTGCCAAGTGAATGCCTCGGCGAGATTCCGGCGGGGCTTGCTGAGCATGCTGGGCAGAGATCTGGTGCTGACGATTGGTTTGCCACTCGTCGCGGGGCTTAACACACGACAATTCGCTGGAGTGCTTGCCCATGAGTTCGGCCATTTCTCGCAAGGGGCAGGCATGCGGCTTTCCTACATTATTCGCTCGATCAGTTTTTGGTTCGCGCGTGTGGTCTATCAGCGCGATGCCGCCGATCAATGGTTGCAAACGACTGCGCAATCGCTCGACATTCGAATCGGCTGGGTTCTGTATTTGGCCAGCTTGTTTGTTTGGCTCACCCGCCGCATCTTGTGGTGCTTCATGCAGGTGGGCAATGTCATCGGCAGCCATCTCTTGCGACAGATGGAATTTGATGCCGACCGTTACGAAATTCGCCTCGCGGGGAGCGAAGCGTTTATTCAAACGTCAAAACAAATGCAGTATCTCAACGCTTCGATGCAAGCGGCCTTCAATGATCTCAATGAGTTCTATCGCGAAGGCCGTTTGGGCGATGACTTGCCGCAATTGATTATGTCACGCGCCGCAGAGATTCCGCCGGCGCTCGTGAAGGCCATCGACAATCACATGGCGACCACCTCGACGGGTTGGCTCGATACCCACCCCGCCGACAAAGACCGCGTTGCGCAAGCCTGGCAGGAAAGCGCGCCGGGCGTGTTTACCGTCGAATTGCCCGCCACGAATTTGATTTCCGACTTTACCGCTCAGTCGAAGGCAACTACCTGGGAGTTTTATCGTGAAATCTTTGGCAACAAGCTCGATAGCAACAAGTTGCGCCCGATCAGCGAGGTTGTCGCCAAACGCGAACATCATCAGGCCGCACGGGCTGCGCTCGATCGCTTTTTTGTCGGCGGCTGGAACATCGCCGAACCAGTATTGGCGAGCCACGATGCGAGCCGTCCGCCAACCAATCCCCAAGCCGCACTGAAAACGTTGAAACAGACACGGCAACAGATGGAAGCCATCGCCGAGGCCACACTCCCCTATTTTGAAAAGCTTTCTGACGCGCTCGGCGAAGCAATCGCGGCCAAGCAACTGTTGATTTGCGTGCGGGCTGGCATGAAAGTCACTTACAACAAGAAACGGCTGTCGATGCGTGATGAATCGCAAATCAAAAAGCAGCGGGAAGACGCGGAACGACAAGTCCGCGTGGCACGGCAAAATATTGCCCCCTATCAAAAACTGGCAACCGAACGGCTCGCGCTAGATTTGCAACTCTTTCATGTCGCTCAAGTTGCCCAGCGGATCCCCCAACATTCCCAATTGGCGAAGAAACTGCACGCTCGCTTTGAGTGCTTTCTTATCGTCGGCGACCAATTGCAGTCGTTCGTCGAGATTGTCGAAAAGTCTGCGTCCTACAACATGCTTGTTCAAGAGTTGATGGCCAACAATCAGAACGAAGAAGTTTTCCGAGCCGTGCAAGGGCTCACCCGCGAGTTGCATACTTTGGTGCACCGCATGCGGTCGGCATTTCAAAACTTTAAGTATCCGTACGATCACGCGACCAAAGAATTGAGCCTCTCGAATTTTTTAATTCCTGAAGTTCCCATGAAGGACGATATTGGCAGCGTCTACCAAGCCGCCAATCAACTCGTCGAATCGGTACCCGCGCTCTACGAGCGATTGCTGGGCGGTATGGCGCTGATCGCGATTGCGGTCGAAACGGCCGTTGGGTTAGAAAAGCCACCTGCTGCGGAACGCACGGATGCCGTCGTCGCGGCCCTGCCTAATTAGCGTCCTTTTGATCATTCGCCGTCAATTCTTCAATCACTTTGACGATGGAATCCGCTGCGATGGCGTACGTTTCCGTGCGGCCCGAACGGGCGACGTTAAAGCCCACGACTTCGCCATCAAGATTGACCGCTGGCCCACCCACGTCGGTCGGCTCGATCACGGTATCATGCTGAAACGCACTGGCGAAGCCAAATCGGCGCTCGCTCAATTCGCTCCCCAAGCTGTTTTGGAATTCATTGCGTGTGGGACGCAAACCAGGGAACCGGCCCATCAACACGGCGGTCAGTTCCAATTCTTTGCCGCTGCGATCAACCAGCAGCTTCACAGTGTCGCCCGGGCTGAATTCTTGCACTCGTTTAATCAGTGCTTCACGCGAAGGTGTCGCGACCCCTTCGATCTGGAGGATGACGTCGTTAATCAGCATCCCCGCCTTGGCGGCTGCCGAACCGGGAAAGATGCGCACGATCCGCGCATCGCCCGTTTCGCTGTCGAGTTGCACTCCCAGAATGCCGGCTTGGTGGGGAATCACACGCGGTTCGACGCTCACGACGCCAACTTCTACGGGATAGCTGTCTTTTCCCACCGAGGCGAGCCACGAACCGACGATCGGCACCGTCTCGGCGGAAATGCTAAGCGTCGGCAAATCCTGGGCGTCAACTTTCAGTAGCGCCAAGTCGAACTCCCGACTCACCCCCGCCAACTCGGCCGGCAACTCCCGTCCATCCGGCAGGACGCAAGTCAGCGTTCCGTTAAGGGCACTGGCTTTGGTCAGAATTCCACCATTCGCGTCAACGACGCCGCCCAACGCGACTTTACGACCATCCACGTGAACTTCCACAACGGCTTCACGGGCATCAGCCACCACATCGCGAAACGCAGCCCGAACGTGCGGCCCGTGCGCGAATCTCCAACTGGGGACCGTGATCCGCTCCTGCGGATAATTCACTTGCAGTTCTTCTTCGCCATGTTGATGAGTGTCATGGGCCGTCAAATCGAGCGTCCCCGGCAAAGCATCGGCAATCAAACCCACCCGTACCTTAAACGTCATCGGCTTGTTGTCGCGCAAGACTTCGAGTTCAACACGGTCGCCGGGATCTTTGGCCAGCACCAACCGGTTCAGCTCATCGAGCGATTTAATCGCGGTATTATTTGCCGTTTGAATGATGTCGCCGGGCTTCAGCCCCGACTTGGCGGCTGGAAAACCGGGAAACACTTGCGTGACGATACAACGGTCGGCAACGTCGCGACCCGCGATGCCGAGCATCACGCGTTCCCCTTCGTTATCAAGATCATCGAACCCGCGGCCCCAGACTTTACCCGCCACGAGCTCATCCCAATTGGGCCGGATTTCTTCCACGGGAACATGAAAATTATGCTCAGCTTGCATGCCGATGCTCATGTGAATGGCCAGGACTTCCCCCTGCATGTTGAACAGCGGTCCCCCCGAGTCGCCCCCCACGAGCGTGCAGTCGGTGCAAATCCATTCGCCACCTTGCGCGAGAATTCGTCCCAAACGAATCGGCGGTGAGCGATCATCCAAAATCCCGCCCGGTTGGCCCGTGGCAACCACCCACGACCCCACTTCGACTTGTTCATCCGGCGCAAGAGGAGCAAATGGCAAGTCTTCGGGTACTTCGTCGAGTTGCACCATGCCGGCATCCATCGGATGGTGCGCGCCCAAGGTATGCCCCTTGAGCCGTCGCCCATCGGCCAGCACAACCGTGGCCGGCCGATTGGGTCCGCCAATCACATGCGCCGCCGTGAGCACTAACCCTTCAGGCGAAATCAACACGCCACTGCCGATGCTCTGGCCGACTTCAATTTCGACCGTCGCCGCGACGGCTTGGGTCGCAATTTTTTCGACTTGGCTTTGCAGCAGGCGAAGATCCGCCACGTTCTCGGGGTAGCGCTCGTCGAGGACTTTTTCCAACTCGGGAGAAATCGGGAGCGCATCGGCCGCCCAGCTGATAGTCGGCAACAAGCCAAGCAGTAAGAATAATAGAGAACGAGGCATAACGACCTAATTATTCGCGGGCTCGTCGGGTTTCATAAATCTAAGCGGCACAAACTCTTCCGACGAAAAGCACAGGCAAAGCGAGCAGAAAAGCCGATATCACTCGCTTGTCTTTGCATTCTAGCCAGTGACCACAAAGTCGGCACACCCTAGGGAAGACCACTTTTTAGGTCCAACCACAAAATACTGTACAGATGCGCTTGTCATGTGTACGAACGTATATTAAGATTGCTTGCTGGTCCAGTTCGTGGGCCTAAGGCACATTCTCGAAAGGACTCCCCATGTCACTCGATCAACTTACGCAACGGCAACGTCAGGTTTTCGATTTTATCCGCGATAAAATGACTGGCCGGGGCTACGGTCCGACCGTCCGTGAGATCGGCGAGAACTTCTCGATCAATTCGCCCAATGGGGTGATGTGCCACTTAAAGGCTTTGGAGAAGAAAGGCCTGATTACGCGTGAACCCAATATGTCGCGAGCGATCCAGCTTACCGATGCGGCACGTGAAGACCGAGGCATGCCGCTCGTGGGACAGATCGCGGCCGGGAATCTGACCGAAGCCATCGAGCAAGCCGAGCGTTTTGAATTCGACGATTGGTTCGGTCAAAAAAATCTCTTCGCCCTCAAGGTGAAGGGAGATTCGATGATCGAAGCAGCCATCGCCGACGGCGACTTGGTGATATGCCGCAAGGCCCGCACCGCCGATAAGGGGGATATTGTCGTGGCCCTCACCGACGAAGGGGAATCGACACTTAAGTATTGGTATCCCGAAGCAAACCGCGTGCGGCTTCAACCGGCCAACTCATCAATGAAGCCAATCTACTGCCGCAACGTCAAAGTTCTCGGCATAGTGACCGGCGTCGTCCGCAAAGTCAGCTAATAATTTAGCCGCGGTGCTCGCACCGCGCTAAAGTCCATAGCCATAGACGCGATTCAACGAATCGCACGGCGCTACATCACGCACTCTGCTCGAGCGTGCTCACCTGATTGATCTTGTTGTACAACGTCTTCAGGCTGATGCCCAACTCGTCGGCCGCCTTCGGCTTGTTGCCGTCATTGCGGTCCAAGGCTTCGTGGATCGCTTCCATTTCCAAATCGCGCAACGTAATCACACCGCGGCGACCTCGTGCCGCGCCTTGCAACTGCCGTGAGGCCAGTTGTGGTGGCAAATGCTCGGCCCGAATCGGACCCGAATCGCACAAGATCGTGGCGTGCTCGATGACGTTGGCCAACTCGCGAACATTTCCCGGCCAGACGTGCGACAGCAGGATTTCGATCGCATCATCGGCAATCAACGCATCGATCGCCTGTTTGCCCCCGCGGTGTCGGGCGAGCAAATGCCGCGCGAGATCAGGCACGTCTTGAACACGCTCCCGCAACGCCGGCAAGTTGATTTCAAAGGGATTGATACGATACATCAAGTCTTCGCGGAAATCTTCCGAGGCGACCATCGCTTGCAAGTCACGGTGCGTGGCACAAATCACGCGGACATCGACCTGGGTGGTCTTATTCTCACCCACGCGGCGGATTTCGCCGCTTTCGAGTACCCGCAATAATTTAGCCTGCATTGCCTTGGGGAGTTCGCCGATTTCGTCGAGGAAGATCGTTCCCCCGTGGGCGACTTCAAACAAACCAACGCGATGGTCGTCGGCCCCCGTGAACGCGCCCTTGCGATGGCCGAAGAGTTCGCTTTCGATCAAAGTTTCGGGCAACGCACCGCAGTTAATCGCCACGAACGGATTTTCCGAGCGATTGCTATGCTCGTGCAGCGCGCGGGCAACGAGCTCTTTGCCAGTCCCGGTTTCGCCAAGAATTAACACGGTCGAATTCGTGGGGGCAACCTTCTCGATGAGAATGCGCACCTTTTGCATCGCCGGAGTATGACCAATCAGTCGCGGCGTGCCCTCGAGTCGTTGCACGCGATGCTGCAGCGCGCGATATTTTTGCGTGAGTTGCCGTTTGTCGGAAACTCGTTTCAAGAGTGCTTGTAATTCAACGAGTTTGCAGGGCTTGGTGAGGTAATCGAACGCACCGTGACGGAGCGCGGCAATCGCCGTTTCCATCGACGATTTGCCCGTGAGGACGACCGCCTCGGTGTCGGGCGACACTTCCTTGCAGTGCGCGATCACACCGATGCCATCGCGGCCCGGCATGTCGAGATCCACCAATATGCAATCGTAGGTGTTCTTGTCGAGCGCGGCCATTGCCGTCAGACCGTCTGGACAGACCGTCACGCGGTGACCCAGACGGGGCAACTCGAGCTTCATCAGTTCTTGCAACGACGGTTCATCATCGGCAAACAACAGGGTCAATCCTTGACCGTTAGGCTGCTTGGTAGAGATGGCTCTTCTCCTTAATATTATGATGAGTCGGCAACGCAACCACGAATCGCGATCCGCATCCTACGCCCGCGCTCGAGGCTTCAATCGTGCCGTCATGTTCTTCCACAATCTTGTAAGTAATCGAGAGTCCGAGTCCCGTCCCCTGCCCTCCACGGCGGCGGGTAAAGAATGGCTCGAACAAATGTTTCCGCACTTCGTCGGTCATGCCGCAACCGTTATCCTCGACGATGATTTTGGCAAGACCTTCGTTCTGAGTCAGCGACACTTTCACCGTCCCACCGGTGTCGAGGCTTTCCAGGCCATTGGCGATCAAGTTGAGCACCACCTGTTTGATTTCTTGGGCATTGACCGCAATTAACACCGAGTCGCCAGGAACGAGTTCCAGGTTCTTGCCTTTGTGATTCCCCAGATGCTGCACCATGTCGATCACACCCGCGACAAGATCGCGCAGGTCGGTGAGAATCCTTTGTGAATCTCCCATCCGCGCGAAATCAAGCAGCTTCTCGGTGATTTGCTTGCAGCGGAACGCTTCCTTCTGAATCATTTGCAGGTAATGACGCACCACCTGCACGTCTTCATGCGACGAGCTGTTGGAACCGTCCAACAATTCTTCCACCCGCGAGTCGAGTGATTCGCTGCACAAAGCGATCGACGCGAGTGGGTTGTTGATTTCGTGGGCCACGCCTGCCGCCAGGAACCCGACGCTGGCTAATTGTTCGCTCCGCACGACTTGGCTGGTGCGTTCCTGCACTTGGCGGTCCAAGTCGTCACGCACCTCTTGGAACCGAGCGGTCATGTTGTTCATCGCCACGGCAAGTTCACCCATCTCGTCTGATGCTTCCAAATGGATGCGGTGATCAAACTTGCCCAGCGCTACCTTGCGTGAACCTTCTACGAGCGTTTGTAGCGGCACGGCAAACCAACGAATAAAGCCGCGTACGGAGATGACCAACAACACGATCGCCACGCCAACATTAAACCAAGCCACGATAATCGCCGTGCGATATTGGGCCTTCACGTTTTCGGCCAAATCTTGCAACCGAGTATGCAGATAACTGGGAAGCTCCGCCACGTGCAGGCGAAGTTGATCCACTTGATTTCGTAATTTCTCCACCCTCGAAGGACGCGAAAGCCAATTGTCGCTGTTCTGAGCTTTTTCGTCCTCGCCTCCAAGCACATGAACGGCCTCATCGATCTTGGTGAGCGTTTGACGTTCGAGGCTATCGTCGCCCAGTTCGAGACCCCCTTCGCTGCTCGTGAGATCGAGTTGCCGGCGGTAGCGTTCGATCGATTCAACAAGCTCGGCAAATTTCGTGCTGTATTGCTGATTTAGAATCAACAGGTCGTAAGACGAGATACGGATTTTGTGTTCGTCGTTGGAAAGGTCGATTCGTTCCGTGGCTTGGCTGAGGATCACGCGCAGATCGTTGACATGCCGTTGAATGTCGCTCGCCAACGGCAACTCAGCCGAACGGGCGCTCAAGCTCCGTACCAAGCCGCGATAGGCGTAAAGTCCGTAATACGCACTGCCGAAGAGCGCGAGAATCGCCACTAGGAATAATCCTAGGCCGACCTTGAGCTTCGTGCGAATGGGCCAATGATGGGGCACCGACGACCTCCGTGTCGCGATTGGTGCAACGGCGTGCAAAAATGAGTTTCTCTGAAACTCAACGGGACGCGGAGTCTAGCACCGTTCTTGTAAAAATGACAATAGAAGTGTGCAAGTGCTATCACTGCGTCTGTTCGCTTCAGCGAACAGACTCGCTAAAAACGCACGATCCGTCGCATCAAATAGACGCCAATGCCTGCTAGCACCAGATTTCCCAGCCACACAGCGGGGGAAGGGATCGTGCCCGACTTGGCCATGTCCAAACAGCCGACCAGCATCGGATAGTAGATCAACAAAATCGGGGCGAAGCACATGAAGAAGCTCCCCCAGAATTCGCCATGTTTGCGCCACATGGCCATTGGCGCGCCGATCATCACGAAGCACAAACAACTAAAACCGTTCGCCCAGCGCCGATGGGGCTCGGTATAAAACCGCTGCAATGTGACACGGTTGTATTCCAAGCTTTTTTGCTTAGCCAGCCAATTTTGATCCGCCAGCTCAAACGTGCGGCCCGTCATCAAGGCGTTGGAAACATCGGCGGCCATCTCTTGTTCCAGCTCGGCGACTTCCCGTGCCTGTTCCGCCTTTTGCACGCCGATTTCACGTAAGGCGTAATTGGAAGGGCTCCGCGTATTGCTCGTTTGACCGCTGAATTCACTCAGCGAAATCGGAAACTCCGAAATCCCAGGATGTGAGACTGCCCCTTTGCCGCCGAAGTCAATTTCGGCATTCGTAAGCTTCAAAAGCACGCGTTCGTTCGCGGCGTCGGCACGTATTTCCGCTTCATCGGCGGTCAGCGTCCAAGCCGGATCGTCGTCGTTGGCAAAGAACAGAAACGTCGGTTGCAGCAGCCGTTTATCCTGCACCCGCCGCACGGTCACTTTGAGTTGGTCGTTGCTGTAAGAGCGGGTCGTTCTCAACCGGCCATAAATAATTTCTTCCAGCGAGCTGAAAAAAACTTTCTGCACGCCTTCATGTCCCCACGAGACGGCCATATCGTTGATCCACACCGTGGCGAAACTCACGAGTGTGGCTAGCACCAGCGTCGGCCACACGAGCGTCATCGGCGAGATGCCCAGCGATTTGAGAGCAACGACTTCATTGGCATTGGATATACGGCCATAGATCGTTGTCGTGGCGAGCAGCATCGTTCCCGGCACGGCAAATTGCATCGCCTGCGGCAGCATGTAGGGCAGCAAACGCAAGAGTGGCACGAGCCCCAACCCTTTTTCCACCGCTTCCTTGCCGACTAGCACAAAAAAGACGATCCCCGTCATCGCCGTGAGCGTTAACAGAAAGACCGCTAGCAGGTCGAACACAATATAGCGCGTGAGAATCCGCATGGGGCCAGACTGTAACAATCCCCACGCAACCTGCAAACGACAATCCGCATGCTAGCAGCCGCTCGCGGCTTAGCGCTCAATCTTGCTCACGCCAAATCCACCGTCGAATCACTCGGCTTGGCGAGCTTCGAATCCCGCAATGCCTGCATCAAGCGCCGCACGGCCGCACAGTAGGCCACGACCGCTTCTTGGAAATTACCGTGGGTGACCGCTTCATGCGCTTTTTCACGGTCTTGCTGAATCGATTTCCAGTCGACGTCCCAATTGCTGTGGCCTTCGAGGTCCTCAAGCTGGCGCACGATGTCGCCCAGCGTGCTAATACTCGTCGCACCGGGGGCACAATCGTAACGTCGATAAGGAGCCTTGCCGTGTAGGCCCATATAATGAGAACTGTTGAAAGACCCACCGCCGTTCGAGCGCTGCGTCCAAGCGACTCCCGCTGAGACGAGCAACCCAGCCAGCGCCAGTCCGCTCCACGCATAGTGCCCGGTCATCAGTAATCCCGCGGTCAGAAACGTGCATGCAATCAGCGATAACCAAGTGACAGGATGAACTGATTTTTTACGGGCGCTCTTGCGTTGCACAGGGATTGGATCGTCAGGGGATGCTTCGAGACCCAACTTGCCGGTGTCGGCCACCTCGACCAACACGGCGGTGATATTGTCGGGGCCTCCCAGCAGATTCGCGAGATCGATGAGTGTTTGCGCGGCGTCGTTGAGTGGCAAACTGCTCAGTACCGCGCCAATTAATTCCGGCTTAAGCGGACCGGTGAGACCATCGCTGCACAACAGAAAACGATCCCCCGGCTTCACACCGAACGGCCCTTCGACATCGACTGACACCGTGGGGTGCGGACCCAACGAGCGTGTGATCACGTTCTTTGGGACATAGGCGGGAATCTCTTCTTCGGTGGCATGTCCCGCGGCTGCCATTTCCCAAACCAGACTGTGATCAAACGTGAGTTGCTCGAAAGTATCATCGCGCAAACGATAAATACGACTGTCGCCCACGTGGGCCGCCAACGCGCCTTGCGGCAACACAAGCAAGCAACTGCACGTGGTCCCCATGCCTTGAAAGTCGACGCTGTTCGAGCCCTTGGTATAGATGACCGTGTTGGCTTCCCGAACCGCATCGACGATGGCCTGACTCGCCGGCATATCCGCACGTTTGTGATAACTGTGCGGCACGGTGTCGGTGGCGAGTTTGCTAGCGAGCTCACCTGCGGCGTGGGCCCCCATGCCGTCGGCGACCATAAACAGATGGCCATGCTTTTGCCACTGCGAAGTCCCCTCGGCGAGCAACACGGCCAGCGAATCCTGATTGCTCGAACGCCGCATCCCGACGTCGCTCACCGCAGCGCAGCGCAATCCTCCAGCAGAGTATTCCAGTTTTCGAGACGGGCTGCTCATGCGGCGGCAAAACCTGGCGTACCGCATTGAAGCGGTGGGAAAAAGAATCATGCATCCGGCAAGCTAGCTATTCTACCCAGCCTTGGGGGTGATTGATAGCGGTTCAAACCGTCTTCCATGTCGGCCTAAGCCCCGAAAGTCGCCATAGCCAGCAGAACTTATGATTTCTATACTTCCGCCCCCGTTTCTCTCGATCCCGTTGGACTTATTCCGAATTTGAGTCGTCCGTCATGCTCATTGGGCAACCAATTCATCGATCGACTTTGCGAATTATGGCTTGCCTAGTACTGGTCAGCCTGATGGTGCTCCCCGGCTGCGTGCGCCGACGTCTCATGGTGCGCAGCAACCCACCAGGGGCCATGGTTTATGTCGACAACCAACTGATCGGCACGACCCCATGTGCCACCGATTTCATTTATTACGGCACGCGCGAGGTTCGCTTGGTGAAGGCTGGGTTCGAGACGCTTACCGTCAATCAACCCATCCCCGCGCCGTGGTATCAGATTCCCCCGCTCGACTTCTTCAGCGAGAATCTGAATCCGCACAAGATTCAAGACTTCCGCACGGTCACCTATGATCTCACGCCGCAAGTGATGGTGCCAACGGAGCAACTACTCAACCGCGCCGAAGAATTGCGTCAAAGCACGCTGCAAGGAGCCATCTTGCCGACTGCTCCCGCGGTCGCACCGGTGTTGCCGCCGGGGACACCTGTTGTTTTGCCTCCGGGTGTGCAGCCAGGCGT
This sequence comes from Bythopirellula sp., assembly GCF_041737835.1. Lineage (NCBI taxonomy): Bacteria > Pseudomonadati > Planctomycetota > Planctomycetia > Pirellulales > Lacipirellulaceae > Bythopirellula > Bythopirellula sp. The sequence continues at coordinate 113,827 of NZ_JBGSQY010000022.1, forward strand.
CACAGCGCCAGAAACATTGGGCCCCGCGCTGAACACGCTTCCCACACCCTCGGGAACTCTCCCCCAAGGCGGCCAAACACTCGAGCCAGTCCAATAGCCGCTCGCGGCTTAGCGGTAAGTATTTACTGGCAATGGCTTCCGGGACAACGTATGATTAACTCCGGAGACAGCCATGAATCAAATGATCGACGCAATTTACGATGGCGGGGTATTGAAGCCATTGATCCCCCTTACGCTTCCTGATAACACTCGCGTCAGAATCACTCTCTCCACGGAAACACAAGACGATAACGATCAATCCCTTATTGCCCAGCAAAAGGCGATTCAAGAATTCCAAGCCGTCGTGCGTCAATCCAGTCAGCATCAAAACAAAGATGGCTGGTCAGTTCGCCAGCACGATCAGATTCTGTACGGCGAATCACAATGATCTTCGTGGACACAAGTGCTTGGTTTGCGGCATCAATTGTGGAAGATCCCGATCATGCTCAAGCAAATGGCTTGTTAACGAATCCCAGTGACAGATTGATCACAACGGATTACGTTTTCGATGAGTTGATGACGCTCATGTCGGCCCGTGGCCATCGTTCTGTCGCAAAACAGATAGGACGGTTGATAATTTCTGGGAGCCTTTGCGAGGTCGTCTGGGTGTCCCAATCCGATGTTGAGGCGGCTTGGCAGATTTTCGACACATTTGAAGACAAGTTTTGGAGCTTTACGGATTGTGTAAGTTACTCTGTTATGAAAAGGCTAAACATTACGGAAGCCTACGCGATTGACGAACATTTTCAGCAATTTGGCTTTGCTCAAATTCTTCCTTAAAACTCTATCTTGCTGAGGATCACTTCACTGGTGTTTCACGATTTTTTGGAACGATACCTCGTGCGATTCGTGCCGGATCACGGGCCAGCTTATCAGTCAGCACCCAGATGTTATCGAGTATCTGTTGGATACGGCGTTGAATAAACTCGCTATTGATCATCAGCCGCACGTCGCGAATCGCCGCTTGGGCTTCGTTCACGGTGTTCCCCAACCGATCGTAAAGTTCTTGGTCACGCAGCAGTTTGCCTATCGTCCCTTCACCAGAATTGACGTTCTTGGCCAAGAGTGCAGCTTCGGCAAAGACTTGGCTAAGATTGTCGATGCTGGCTTCCATGCGGTTGACGAGTTCTGGACCACGTTCCCCCAACGGACCGGTGAGACCTTGAAGGTTCTGTAGGTTTTTGTCCGCCGAAGCGAGCGTCCGTTCCAACACTGCCAAGATCTCACGGGCATCCGAAACGACCTGCGGAATTTGCGTGAGCCCTTGCCGGAGATCGGCTTTAAATTGTTCGTCGCCCAGCACGTCCTCGACATCGGCCATCACGCGGCCAAAGTTGGTGAGTGCCGCATCGGCCGAATCCATGACTTGCTTCAGCCGATCCATGTCGGTGTCGCCGATCACGCTGTTGAGTTTGCCGGCCAGTTCGGCCACTTGCTGGCCAGCTTCACCGAGCGACTGGATTGCGATTTTCAGATCGCCCTGCATATTCGAGAGTAAGTCCAGCGGACTCGGCACGAACACGCCGCGCAGTGGAGGCCCCCCTGGCTTCACCACGACGGCGTTGGCAGCAGGCCCCGCCGGCGAAAAGTCGATAATCGCGTCGCCAATGAGCGACGTGGTAATTCGCGCAACTTCGTTGCTCTTGATCTCTTTATTGCCGTCGATGTTCAGTGTAATCAGCGCCCCCGTGTCGGTATCGGCCACGGTATCGACACGACCGATGAGTACGCCGCGTCGACGCACGGGCGTATCAGGGGCCACGCCGGGCGCTTGGTCCACCAAGATTTGTAACTGATATTGGCTACGAAACGGCGACCACGAGAAATCGCTGCTCATGAGAATCAGTACGACCGTGATGATCGCCGTGGCAAAGACCACCACGCCGACGCGAAATTGTTTTTTACGTTCGTCCATGTTCGTATCCTTGTGCGCAGCCTCACGCTAAGCGAGGCCTTCGCTCATTTCTTCAAGCCGATCGCCGGCTTCGCCGTTGTAAAACTGCGAAACCCGCGGATCTTTCGAGCGTTCGATTTCTGTTGGCGTGCCGTCGAAAATAATCTGGTGTTCGTCGTCCTTCAGCCGTGACGTTGGATAGAGCATCACAATCCGGTCCGCAACTTTCGTGGCCGACTTCATGTCGTGCGTGACCATGATGCTTGTGACCTGATTGTGGCTTCGTGTGCGCATCATCAGCTCGTTGATCACGTCGCTCATGATGGGATCGAGTCCCGTGGTCGGTTCGTCGTAAAGCAAAATCTCCGGGTGCATCACCAGCGCCCGCGCAAGCCCCACTCGCTTGCGCATGCCGCCGGAAAGCTCGGCAGGACGTTTGCGTAACACGCTCTTAGGCAGCCCGACCTCCGCCAAACGAGCGTGCATTTCTTCGGAATGATTGCGCGCATCCTGCGGGCGATGTTGCCGCAAGGGAAATAAAATATTTTCGGCAATCGTCATGCTGTCGAAAAGCGCGGCATTTTGAAACACAAAGCCAAAACGCGTTCGCTCTTGGGCCAGTTGGTGATCGGTGAATTCACTCAGCTGGTGGCCATCAAAAATGACGTGACCCCGGGTTGGTCGAATCAAGCCGATCAAGGTTTTCAAGAGCACGGTCTTGCCGCAGCCGCTTTCTCCGATGATGGCCAGCGATTCGCCCACTTTCACATCGAGCGTAATATCGCGCAGCACTTCCTGCCGCCCGAAACGGACTTCCAGATCGTTCACTTCTAAGAGGGCTTGTGCGGCAACCATTACGTTTTTGGCAGCATCAGGCTGTTAGGCCAGATCCAACTATAAATTTGATCGAGGAAAATGCTCAGGAACAAATCGAGCGTGATGATCATTACGAACGATTGCACAAATGCAGTCGTGGCGGCTTGACCCACGCCTTCAGCGCCCGGTTTGCAGTGGAATCCGCGATAGCAACTCAAGATGCCGATCGTTGCTCCGAAAAAGACGCTTTTCACAACACCATAGATCAAGTCCCAAGTCTCGACAAACGATTTCGCGTTGCGCGAATAATGCTGCATGTCGATGTTCAAGTAGAAAATGCAGAATGCCGCGCCACCAACCACACCGCAGAAGACGGCCATGATCGTCAGCGAAGGAATGAGTAGTAAGCAACTCAAGAAACGTGGCACGACCAAATATTGAATCGGGTTGGCCCCCATGCTCGACAGCGCGTCGATTTGCTCGGTCACCCGCATGGTGCCCAATTCCGCGGCCATGGCGCTGCCGACTCGGCCGGCGAGCATCGTCGCGGCCAAGACGGGTCCAAGTTCGCGAAGCATCGTCCGATTAATCACGCCTCCGAGTTGTGTTTCCAACCCGAACGCGCGGAATTGATTGTAAGATTGCACCGCCAAGATGATGCCAATGAAAGTTCCCGTAAGAGCCACCACCGGCAAACTCAGCACGCCAATCTGGTACATGTTGTTGTAGAGCGTGTCACGACTCGGCAGCCGTGTTAGTAGCCACCTGATCGTTTGCCAGGCAAAGATCGTGATCCCGCCGATCGTTTCGAGAAAGCGTAGTACGACCGCCCCCAGCTCAGTGAGCGGGTCGGTGAAATAGGACACAAGTCCCCGGCGTCCATTCGGCGTGTAATCGAGGCCAGTCGACATGAAGGCTTGCACTCAGGTGTGAAATCGCGGCGAGCGCGCAGTGCGGCTCAACTTCAATTTCGACCAACGGAGATTACTGCTTGAGCAAACATTGACGATTCGGCCGAGATGGCTGATTGGGGGATTTGCGAAGTGCCGCGGTTGCCAGCACAAAACAGAAGGAACCGGTTGGCCCTGCGAGGGATGCCAACCGGTTCCTCAATATGGTCCCACTCGAAATCGGCTCGTGGCGAGCTTTGCAGCGTCATACGATCGACGCACTAAGACGAGGTTGTGCGAAGACAAGCTCTTTCAACAAACCTCTCAGTGCGGGTGGGTTGTTTGTTGATCTGCCATGTCTTGCGGACGTGTTCTTCGTAACGCATCAAACGTGCCAATGGCTCGCACGAGCTCAATTCACCGCGATTTGACGACGAACTCCGTGCCAGCAGTGGCGATTGCGCATGTAAGAATTGCAAATTATTCCTCACTGACAGTCAGATTACGCAGCACGCTGGCTAACATCGCGCGAAACACGAGCTCCACTTGCGCGAACTCGCGGTCTTCTGCCTGACAGATCAACAGGTAATTCGCTGCGGGTGTTTCGATTCCGCGTAGCCAACAGGTGTTCGTGAGGTCCAGATAGAAAAAATTGACCGTAAACCCCTTGACCGTAAAACCTTCGACCAAGTCGTTTTCGGGTTCCACCTCGATCTCTTCATATTCGCTCCGCAAGGCTGCCAGCACTTCGTCGAACAATGGTTCAAGATCTGTTCCCGGCGGGTACTTACTCAGTTGCCAGAAGGCCGTATGGGGGCTGGAAACCACCACTTGCTGGTTGGAGTCAATATCCTCACTCTGATCGACCGACCAATTATCGGGATACTCAAAGCGGAGGCCAAATTGATCGAAAGTTGCTGGCATCGAAGTCATCCCTTTCCTATCAGGGAGGGCTCGTGGGGTTATGTTTTGCTAGCACGCCAGCATATCAAATCGAATTCGACTCGCCCATGCCCAGCCGTTGGCAGCGAGTGCCGTTGTGGTACGTCAAACCGGTTTGCTATCATCCGCCGCTATTTTCCATCGCCTTCAGCACGGTCGACCATGGTTGGTTCTTTCCGCATCGTGTGGCTTGTCGCAGCGAGTTTGCTCGCGCTGTCGCAATACGGCTGCGCGCTCCCGGGCAAGAAAAAGGTCGTGCCCGATTCGTTGGTCGCTTGCCGCGAACTTTCGCGAGAAGGGATCACCGCGATGGAAACGGGCGAGTACGATCGCGCGCAGTCGTTGCTGGCCGAAGCTGTAACCACGAGCCCCACCGACGTCGACGCGCGACGCAGCCTGGCCGAGGCTTTGTGGCAACAAGGTTCCTATCGCGATGCCGCCGTGCAAATGGAAGCCGCGGTGCAGCTTGATCCGCGCGATGCACCCACCGTGATTCGCGCCGGCGAAATGCTCTTGGCCGTCGGGGCCAGTGATCGTGCCATGAAACGCGCTGAACAGGCGATCTTACTCGATTCCAACTTAGCCGGAGCCTGGGCCTTGCGCGGGCGATTGTACCGGCAACGGGGCGAACTCGATCGGGCGCTGGCAGACATGCAACATGCCTTGCGTTTTGCTCCCAACGACCCAGGTGCCCTCCTTGAAGTCGCCCAGATCCAGTTTGAACTTGGCAAACCACAACGCAGTTTGGCGACGCTCCATTGTTTACTCGACACGTATCCACCCGGCGAAGAACCGCAGCAAGTGTTGTGGCTCGAAGGTTTGGCGTTCAGTTCGTTGGGACGGCACGTCGAAGCGGTCGAAAGTTTGCACGCCGCCAGCGTCCGTGGTCAGCCCCGGCCTGAGCTTCTCTTCCAACTCGCTCAAGCCGAACAGAGCGCAGGTCAGCGCGATGCCGCCGAGAATTCACTACGCATGGCGCTTGCGCTTGACGAATCGCACGAGCCGAGTCGCGTGATGCTCGCTCAATTGCAGCAGCACGAAGACTTTAGCCAGGGCGGCACGATTCTCCGTTAGCCCGTGCAATTGGCGCGACCGCTACTATCGCGCCCCACTACGGCAAAGCACTTGATTTCACTCCTGAGGCTACGAAATAAGGTATGATTATTTTGTTTGCAGCCCGCCTTAGCTTCGTCCCACCTGCCAGGAGCTTGACCATGTCCAGCCTTACCGCACCCTTGCCCCCTTCTGAATTTAACGTCTCAGATTTTGTCGACCGCCGCGAACCACGGGGCGAAGGCAATGCTCCCAGCAAGGAACGCCGTCAGTTCGCCAACAGCCATGATGAACTCTCATCGGAAGCCGCCGAATTGGCGTGCGCGATCGATCAATACAAGCTTTTACACCGCCGCCGATTTATCAACTTCGAGGAAATGCTGGGCATCATCAAGGCGCTTGGTTACAGCAAGTAAGCCACTTTGTCACGACGAAGCTAGGCAGAATTCAATAAGGAACGCCGTCCGCGGCGTTCCTTTTTTTGTTGAGTATTAAGGGACAAATGTTGATTTTGCCACTGTCTCAGCAGTAAACTGATACTATGCAAATCACGATTCCTCATAACGCGGAACTTTGGCTAAAACAGCAGGCCGAACAGTCTGGCTTTGCGAGTGTTCAGGAATATGTTCTCGCCTTAGTTTTGCCTCCACAGCCAACCGGAACTCGCAGTTTTTACGAAGCCGCCAGCGCAGTCGGACTTATCGGCGGTGGTTCAGATTACGCCTGTGACTTATCCACCAACGCCGAGCATATGGCGGATTTTGGCAAATGACGCGCCGGGTATTGATTGATACCGGCCCTCTCGTCGCGATGCGAAACACTCGCGATCAGCATCGTGCACGAGTCGAACAACTTGCTCAAAGCTTGCCAGAGCAATTATTTACCAGTTGGCCAGTGATCACTGAAGCGGCTTTCTTGTTGCGCAGCCATCCTCAAGAAGTTCAGATTTTGCTTGAATCCATTAGGCGAGGCGTTCTAGGAATTTTGCCGTTAGCTGCGGTAGATATACCTGCCATTGCCAAAATTATGGAAAAGTATGCTGATCAAACTCTTTCGCTGGCTGACGCTAGTTTGATGTATCTTGCTGAACGTGATGACATCCTCGAAGTATTTACCATTCATGCAAAAGACTTTTCCCTGTTCCGAAAAGCAGATGGCTCAAGTCTAACTTTGGTTACTTAAACGGCCTGCATCTAGCTCACTCGCAACAACGCCATCCGCAATTCACGTCCCGTCACAAAGCCCACGGTTTTGCCTTCCGCGTCGATGACTTGCCCCAACGCATCGTCGGCCTGTCCCAACAACCGCATCGCGGCCAGACAGGAAATGTTGTCCAGCAGGCGCACCAGCGGACGTGGTTCGGGCAGTCCCGGCGAATTGTCGAGATACAAGTCCATCATTCGCAAGTAACCGACTAACTGCCGTTTATTGTTGCGAGTCTCTTCCACGGGGAGTAAAGCGCGTTGATGCCGCTGGGCGAGTCTGAGGACGTCGCTTTTACTCATGGTCGTCGTGGCCCGCACGACTCGTCCCGATGGCGAAGCAAAGGTTTTCACCGGCATACCTGCCACAACGAGCATCGCCTGGGCGAGCGATTGTTGCGAGGGTTTCAAGATGCCCGCTTCGTGTCCTTCGGTGAGCAAATCGCCAAGCTCCCGGCGAGCTAGCCGCATGCTGAATTCTTGCGAAGGGCTGCGTGTAATAATTTGTGCCAAACGACTCAATAACCACAGCACAATCGTGACCGGCATGAACAGAATGATGCAGATGAAAAAAGGAATCGCAGAGCGTTTCAGTAAGCGGTTCGGCGCATCGTAAAACAAACCTTTGGGCAACAAATCGCTGAACAGGAACACAATCGGTGTGACAACGATCGTTTCCAAAATTTCCACCATCGCGCCCCCTTTCGGCGCGATCACGTGCGAAGCGAGCACCACGCTCGTCGACACGACGTAGTGCGACAAGTTGGTTCCCACGAGCGCGGTCGCCACGAAAATCGACGGTTGGCTCCCCAACCACAATAGTGTTTTGGAAATCCAATTGCCGTTGAGTGCTTCAACAGCTAATCGTACGCGGGTCATGCGGAAGAAGCCCGTCTCCGTGCCGCTGAAAAACGCGCTGAGCAGCACCCCGATCACTAATAACATTACCGCGAGGATCATGATTCGGCGTCCTCTGCGTCGGCGATGCGTTCCAGCTCGAGCATCAAGGGTTGCGTTTCGGTCGATTCCAGCACGCGAAAGCGAAACGGCGGCCAGTCGATCACATCACCCACTTCTGGCATGCGCTGTAACACTTCTTGCGCGATCCCCGCGACGGTCGTGCTTTTACTTTTGGGAAGTTCCAAATCAAACGTGCGGCTCAATCGCCGTAAGCTCGTCATGCCCGTGACGTGCCAACGATTCTTGCCGGCTTGCCGAATCGACGCCGTCGCGAGCAATCGTGCGCTGCGGCTCGATTCGTCCTCGAACACCGTTTGCAGCAGATCTTCAAGCGTCACGATGCCGATCGTTTCGCCAAACTCGTTAATGATCGCCGCAACTTCGCAATCCTCGGCATTCAAGTGATCGAACACTGTCGCCACCGACGCACTCCACGGCACATACACCACCGGCGTGGCGAAATGCTCCAAGTGATGCCGAGGAATTGTGGACAGCAATTTGAGCGGAATTGCCCCGACGATCTCATCGCTATCAGCTTCGGTGACAAGCAAGTATCCACTGCGCGGATATTCCCCTTCGAGATCTTCCAAATCCACGGGTGGCGCAAACGTGCGGTACTGGGTCCGTGGCCGCATCAATTCTTCGGCCGTCAAATCGGAAAGCTGCACGATGTTTTGCAGCACCATCCGTTCTTGTGCAGCCAACTCTTCATTGGGAGTGGATATCGTGATCGCCTGCTCGAGATCCGAAAGCTCCAGATAAGGTTCTTTCTGAAAATTGGGAAAGAACACCCGTCGCAACGCGCGATTCACTGCCGAAAAGATCGGCGCGATCGGTCCGAACAAGCGAATCGCACCCGTGAGTGGAACGCTCACCACGCTGGCCATGAATCGTGGTGCCAACACGCCCACGGTCTTCGGCGTCATTTCGCTGAACAAGATAATGCTGAACATGGCAACAAGGGCCACAATACCCGCTTCGGTTTGACGGTCAGTTTGCTGCAACTTGATACTCACAACCGAAGCGATCGTGAAATAGGTGATGTTGATGATGAGATTCCAAAACAGAATCGCCATCAACAATTGCTCGGGCTGATCCAACAATCCCACGGCCATCCGCTGCGGCCGCGAGCCAGTTTTCAATAGGCGGCGGTCTTCGGGCTGCAAAGAAAACAGCGCCGCTTCACTGCACGAAAAGAAAGCCGACGCGAAAGCCAGCACCACCATTGTCAAAAACGCAGGAGCGAAATCTTGCAACAGCAGCACGGCAAATCTCGCGAGGCGTTAATCTTGACTCGTAGTGCGGCCGGTCGCAACGTCGAACTCATAAACCGCCGGGACAAGCATCGCCGCGGTGGCAAACAAATACGTGACGAACGTCATGAGAAACGCTCCGCCGTAGCTCTGCTGGAAAAAATTGGTGATGACGATGTACGTCGCAAACGGCGTCACGCCCGAAGCCAACGCCAAGGCCCGCGACGGATTACGAATCCCCAAGGCATAGAACATCCCCGCCCCGCCGCAAACCATGAACGCGATGAAGGCCTGCAGTTGATGCGTGAACGAATTCTGAAACGCCATCATCATCCGCATGCATACCCCGATCCCCAGCAACAAGAATAGCACCGTGCTTAAGCTCACCCCCACCGCGGTTTGCGACACACCATAAGTCATGCCGCAGTGAATCCCCAACACCGCCGCGAAGATATTCATCACCAAAAACGAGATCACCAGGAACACCAGGTTTTCGGTCGTCAGGTAATCAGTCCACCACAACAACACACTCAGCGCGATGGGGAGCAGGATCATTTCCTTGGAGTTGTAGAACACGCCCCCCAGCTTGCCGTAGATAATCTCTTTCGGGCTCAAATCAGTGACGAGCAACAAATCGAGCGCCCGCAAATCGCGTTCGTTCGTCAGCGACGTCACCGCCAGCGCGTTTACCAAGATCAATCCGATCACCATCAACGGCACGAGCGGTTTGGCAAGCTCGGGCAGCATCGCGTTTTGCCGGCCGGCATCGCTTCCCAATTGCCCGATCAAGGCCGCGGCCGAGATCGCGAAGATCACCAAATACGCAGTCCGCACCACGACAATCTTCTTGCCGTAGGCCCAGGTGCAGATCTCTCGCCACAGGATCGGATTGTCCCAAACTTGTTTGGAACTCTTCGGTGACAGCGGGGTTGCCTCAGCGGCAAGCTTCTCGGCTTGCTCGTCGGTCATCCGTGGCTGGGCTTCCTGCGAAGGATTCCATACCCGCACATGGGCAATCGCCCACAGATTCAGCGCCACCGCCGCGGCGAGCGCCAACAGCATGAACAAATTGACGGCCCCGCCGCACCAGGCGAGCCTCGGCGTTACTTCTTGAATCGGTTGAATCGCCACGAGAATCGCCCGCAATGGCGACAACACCGTGGCCCACTGTTCGGCTGATATGCCAAGCCATCTGCTTCCCACTTGTCCGCTGGCGATTGTTTCCCCCGCGATCAACCACAGCACGAGCAGCAGCGCCGTAAGTGCCAGCGATTGAAACGTTCTTTCTCGCCACAGGGCGATCGTCGAACCCAAGCTCCCCGCCAAGATGGCCGACGCAAACGTCACCCCCACCACGCGAAAAATTTGTCCGTACGACACCCCTCCCAACAGCGCGAGCAACATCAACAGTGGCACCGCTGCCGCGATCAACACAAACACGCTCAAGCTGCTCGCCAGCCACTTGCCCAGCACGAGTTCGCTGTTGGTCATCCGCGTCAGCAGCAGCAAGTCGAGCGTTTTGCGATCTTTCTCTTGCGCGACCGCTGCCGTGGTTAAGAGCGCGGCAAACGCGATCGCCATGGCCAGTTGCAGCGGGGCCAACAACGCAAATACGGCCGACCCAAACCGGGCCAAGTCGCCCAGGCTGCGCACGTTCTGCGAGCCCAGCAAAATCAGCCATGCCGTGATCACCAATCCGAAGAGCGCGCCGACGTAAATCGCCCGCATCACATATTGCCGCCAGCCGCGGGGCGAGGTGGTAATTTCGCGCGTGAAGACCGGACCGATGAGCATCAGTTGAGATTCTAGAGATTCTGGGAGAAAGAAACGGGTGTCCGGAGCGATTAAGAAACCTTCACTATAGGCCCCCGCGCCGGGAGTGTCGACCAGAGATGGCCCCACAGCTTCGCCCGACTCGCGTATTTCACGGCTCTTGGCCTGCTTGCCGGTGTTTCGTGAACCTTCGCCCGCTAATCCGCGTAATCCCTACGGTCGGCCCATCATTTAATCGCGCTTCTCGCAAGGAATTCCTTGGTGGCTGGCTAGCCAACGTGAAATGTCTAAAATAAAACCAGTGGTTTGCGGGGAACTCCCGCGCTACCGCAATCTCTGATCCAATGCCCTGCCCTGGCTTTGCGCGATCGTTCGCGAAGCCTAGGCCGCGTGGGCAGACACTTTGAGGCCAATAAATCCATGAAGTTCCGTAATCGCACCTTTTCTTTTGTCAGCGGACTCGCGCTCGGTGGAGTGCTGTTCGCTCCGCTGACGAGCGTCCATGCCCAAGCCCCTGCGGCGCCACCTGCCGATCCCATCGCGGGCGCGGCTGATCCCGCCGCACCGACGACCGCCACGCAAGCGCCGGTCGACGTGCAAGGCAACATCCAAAAAATGAAGGAAGCGCTCATCGGCAATGCCGTTTCGCTTTCTAATCTCGACTACGCCGAAATCGACAAAGCCATTCAGCGCTTTGGCAACAACGACGGCGAAGGCGCGCTCGAGATTCTCAAGGAAGCCAAGAAAAAGTATCCCAAGCTGCCACCCGTTTACGTCATGCTCGCCAAGTTGCAAGTCATGGCCCAGAACACTCAAGGCGCGTTCAACTTGCTTGAACTGCAAGTTGCCGAAGAGCCCAACGATCCCGAAGCCTATCTGTTGCTCGCCGATCAAGCTTTCGCCGGCAATCGCACCGCCGAAGCCGAAGCCTTGTTCGAGAAAGCACAACCGCTTGTCGAAGCTTTCAAAGACAACGACAAGCGCAAGCGTGACATGGAAATTCGCGTCCTCGCCGGTAAAGCCGCCGTGCAAGAACGTCGCGGCAAGTGGGAGAACGCCATCGAGTTGCTCAAACAATGGGTCGCCACCGATCCCGACAACGCCATGTCGCACGCTCGTTTGGGTGTGACTTTGTTCCGTCTCGATAAGGCCAAGGAAGCCTTCGACGAATTCAGCAAAGCTCGCACGATTAACCCCGAGATGCCGCATCCCTATGCGTCGCTCGGCCAATTGTTCACGCAGAACAACGATCTCGACAACGCCCGCAAGTCGTTCGAACGGGCGTACAAAGAAGATGGCAAGGACCCCAACACGGTCCGCAGCTATGCCGAATGGTTGTTGCAACAAAACGAGCTCGACAAAGCTCAAGAGGTTGCCGCCGAATTGCGTAAGCTGACCCCCGACAATCCGAATGCGGTGCTGCTCGATGGCGTCGTGGCCTTGATGAAGGGCCAAAGCGACCGTGCCGAGGAAGCCTTCATGAAGGTGCTCAGCCTCGAACCAGGAAACGCACGGGCGAACGATCTGTTGGCCCTGCTGTTGATCGAAAGCCCCGACAAGGCCGATCACGATCGAGCCCTGCGATACGCGGACCTCAACGCCAAGCAGTACCCACAGAACTCGCAAGCCAACATCACTCGTGCCTATGTGTTGCACAAGCTCGGCCGTGACAACGAAATGCAAGAAGCGATCCAAGTCGCCGGCCGCGGCCAATTGCAAATCGACTCGGCTTACTTGATTGCGAAAATCATGACCGACCTCGGCCAGACCGACAAAGCCAAGGCCGCGCTCGAACAAGTGCTCGCCCAAAAGGGTGGGTTGTTCATCTTCCGCAAACAAGCCCAAGCCTTGCTCGACCAATTGAACAAGCCGTAAGCGAGTTTGCTGAATCGATAACAACTCGATCCATCAAGAAAAAATTTAGCCCCGGGTGATTGCGAGGCCCTGCCGAGCATACACCCGGGGCTTTTTCATGCGCGGAATTCAAGGCGAGCCTCCCGCGTAAGCGGGGGGAGTAATCAAAGCATTTTTCTCATAGTGGTGGCTTCCAGCCGCCATCGTCATTCCCGCGAAGGCGGGAATCCAGTCTTAGTCACGTGCGGGAGATGATCGTATTTATGGGTATATCGAACCCTTGAACCATATGCCCACTTCTGACTACCGGTGGCCGGTTTCGTACCGCTCTGTTGAGATAGTTACATTGAACCTGTTATCATGCTGGGTGTCCTGACCAAAAGGATCCGAGGTAAACATGGTAGCCAAATCGACATCAATTGCTGAATTAATCAGTAAGAAGACCCGCCGAGAGTTACAGGAATATTTTGTTGGGACCACTCTGCGCATTATTGAACAAGCGTTTGAAGACGCAGGTATAGAGTGTGACTATAGTTGTCAGCCATCCGATAGCGGTCAGCGACGTTGTCTTGTTCAGCAATACTATGCGACAATAAATTTTGCTAACTACGATGACATTCGTAAGTTTCTGAATGTTTACGCACATGCGCTCTTTGATTTAGAACAGAACTTTGACAATGGTTATTACGGAGAAGACGCCAAAAAAACACACCGTACTTTAATAGCGTGCCTTCAGATCGACGGCTATGAATATAAAGAAGGCAAAATTGTTCCCATAGGGTCGCTCACTGCAGCTGCATCGCTTAAGGCGAATGCGATAGCAATCGACTCGCCTTATATGTTGCAACAGATTGAACGTATCGAGAATCAAGTTGATACTGATCCAAGACTAGCAATTGGAACAGCTAAAGAATTGGTTGAGACCGTTTGCAAGACGATACTTTCTGATCGAGGAGTTGAGTTCGATCCTAAGTCAGAACTAATGGATCTAGTAAAACAGACGCGGGCAGAGTTGAAACTAGTTCCAGCTAATGTTCCCGAATCTGCCAGGGCAGCTGATACTATCCGAAAGTTGCTGAGTAATTTAGCGACGATCACGCAAAGTCTTGCAGAACTTCGTAATTCCTACGGTACTGGACATGGTCATGATGGCCGTCACAAGGGCCTGTCGCCTCGTCATGCCCGATTGGCTGCAGGAGCTGCATGCGTTCTTGCTAAGTTCTTGTTCGAGACACATCAACATTTAGATGGCTCGGAATCAGAATAAGTCTTAACAAGAAGTTGAGTAATACTCGCTGGAAGCTTCTTGTGATGCTCGACTACTTCTGGGAATTCATAGTCTGCGCCGCGTCGAAGAACCCCACGCTAGCGCGTTTGGGCTCATGGGGGTGTTTTCCTTGTCAACAATTCTTTTTGTGCCACTTCGTGTTTTCGTGGCTGGTTCGTTGCGAGTTGCGAGTTGCGAGAACGCATGCGCAACGAGTTGCGGGCGAAATGTCGATGTTAACTGATCTTAAGAAACAAAAATCCCGAAGGGATGAAAGCCAATAGCCAGGGGTTGAGGAGCCTTAGCGACGACACCCCTGGTATGTGATTTTAAAATGATTCGTCGTTCGAGGTGTTCGCATTGAATACCGACGGCGGATGGTCGAGAACGTACAGCCCGCGCCCGTTTCGGTTCTCCGCGACGATACTGCGATGCGATTCGGCCTCGGCCACGTGCGTTCAGTACTCTGCACTTTCTGCTCGGCCGATGAAATATTTTTCTCTAGGTCCAGGGGTATCAGCAAGATTCGTGGAACTCATCTTGCCTCAACGCCCTGGCTATTGGCTGCCATGCCTTCGGCATTAAGATCATCACGCCATTTCATGTCAGCGTCTATCAGCGGTTCAAATTTTCCTCCGTGGTCTCTGTGTCCTCTGTGGTTTAATATCTTCCCCCCGGCCAAAAATCGTTGTGGCGAGGCGCTTGGCAATCGCGATAATGGGGTTCGCCCTTTGTTAGGCATGCTCTTTGAAAACAGAAACCGCCGACCGTCCTTTTGGAACGTGCTCGTCGCACGTTTGGATCTAAATTCGACGCATTTTGGAACGTGCGAATGTCGCAAGGACTTGAACTCTCACCACTTGCGACATCGCCCTGTGACAAAACCCAGGAGTTTCGTCACCGAAGTTGGGACCCCAGCGCACGCGCGAAAAATCAGCTTGGCGAGTTTTTAGAGGCCGCAAACCAAGCAAAGCTCGCCAACCTGGCAAAGCTGAAGGAAGAGGCGAGAGGCCAGAGGTCGGAGATCAGAGGCCGGAGGTCAGTAGTATTCCTTCCCTGACCTCTGACCTCTCACAAACAAAAAAAGGTCAGGGCAAGCCGATCCGTCGTCTTGCACTGACCTCTATCCTGAAGCAAAACACGTCGCCGTGTCTCGCCCTCCCGTTATCGTTATACAGGAAGTATCGGCCACGACCGGCGGTGAGCTATAGCCGAATTATCTCGGTGGTAGCTTGTTGGTAAGAAGTTCGGATTGGCGAAGAGTTGCCACCGAAACCGTATGAGAACAGGACGGCGAACGCCAAAAAAATCGGGCGGGCTCTCCAACACAGAGAGCCCGCCCACAAATCACCGGCTCCCACCGCGAACCATACTCCCCAGTAGGTTCGCGGCGAGGAAACCGGCTCAGACTACCCGCCAAAGCGGGCTTTGGACGTTAATGATTGTTGGCCGGCAAGGTCCCTTGTGGAATCATGTCGTTGCCCGAGGGGATGTATTCGGGAGCGGCGGGATTGCCGTCGATCGGCGTTTGCGGATCGATTTGGGCCTTGGGCAGGATGTGTTGTAAAGGATTCTCGAGCACGGTGGGTCCGGCCTGGGGCTGAACCTGACCGGGCAGCAAAGGCATGCCGGCACCAAGTTGCAAGCTACTCAACAGCGGATCGCCGGAAAGCGAAATCGCGCCGAGGACTTGATACTCACTGGATTCGATGTTGGGGAGGTATTCGCAATTGCGGTCGTGGCATTGGCCATCGTAGCAACCGTCGGTCGGGGCCATCGCGACGTGGTAGTTCATCACATCGCCTTGGCACATTCCATTGCCGCACATGCCCCCCTGGCAACCGCCGCAGACACCTTGGCGGCAGCAATAGGGACGAGCACAGAACATGACGGCGAGGCAACCGGGTGGGCAACCCTGTTCGCACAAGCAAGGTCCGCAGCCAGCGCGGTACGGGCCGTTGTAAGCAACGGGGCAGCAACCGCACTTGCGGGCGTACACATGATTCCGCCAACAATAATGAAAACAGCCATAGGGGCTGCAATAACCGGGATAGTGGGCATGGCAGCGGCGGCAAGCAGGTGACGACGTGCAATCCCGTTTGCAGGGGCTATAAAGTCCGTAGCGGCAGGTGCTGCAATAGCGAGGGACGAAGTAATCGCTATTGGCGTTCCAAGTGCAACCGCCCTCGGGCGTGGGAACAACCGAGCCGTAAGTTTGCCAAAACAACCGGGCGTCGGCTTGGGCCGCAAAGCAGCCAAGAAGCAACAGACTCAAAAATGCTGGGGAGCGCATTGTATGAACCGGTGGGTTGTGTAGGTTTGGGGAGGCGTTGACAATGACGAACAATGTCTCGCTGCCGAATCATGGGTCAGAACAGCGTGTTGAGCAAACGCCACAGGTCAGGTTTTACCATCACTAAACTTTTCGATGCCGACACAACCGGATTAAGCTGATAAGTCCTCCAAAATGTTGTCAATTTTAACGGTTGAATCGAATGTCGTTGCCGGCGTGTTGGCGTTGGTGGTATGTGGAATCGCTGGTTACGGCTGGCGGAAATGGCGCGGAACGACGCTCGCCGCGCCGTGCATTTGGGTGGCGATTTCAGCCGCCTGTTTAGGTCTGCTGGCTTGTGCGGAAATGCGTGGCGAGGAATCGCTGCGGATGTCGGTGGCCCGGTTTGTCGCCGCGGCCAGCACGCTCACGCCGGTGATTGCGGTGTTGGGTGCTAAGCGACCGCAGGATCGTGGCTGGCAGTGGATCGTGCTGTCGCTGTGGGTGATCGTTTCCTGGCCGGCGCTTCAGGCACTGGCGAATCCCGCGGGACCACGGGTGGAGTTTTTCACACCCTGGAAGCTGTTTTTGCTGGGATTGGTGGCCATGGGGCCGTTGAATTACTTGGCCACGCGCCATTGGTTTGCATCGCTGTTGGTCGCCGGCGGGCAGTTGGTTTTGTTGGGCGAGTATTTGGACTTCGGTCAACATGCTAACTGGCAACTGCCAGTTGCTGTCGGATGTTTTTTGTTGGCTGTGATATGGGTAGTCATTCGCAAACCAGCGAACGCTGAAGTTACCGAGTTGCCAGAGCAGAACGCTCGTTGGCTAGAGTTTCGCGATGCGTTCGGCGCGTTCTGGGGATTGCGAATCCTGCAGCGTGTGAACGAAACCGCAGGACTGCGAAACTGGCCGTTGCGTTTGGCATGGTCAGGATTTGAGAAGATCAACGAGGAAGAGATGACGGAAGTTCAGCAGGGAGAGATCGAACAGTCGCTCGATACGCTGCTACGCCGCTTCCTCTAGGTTGTCCGAGCCGGGGAAGCGCAAGTTGAACAGGCCAAAGATTTCCTTGCGCGAAAGTCCGAGCTTCGCTGTCGGCACACCGTCGAACACGGCGTTGAAGAGCTCACGCTTTTCTTCGAGCACACGGTTGATGCGTTCTTCAATCGTGCCAGTCGCAAGAAAGCGGGTGACCGTCACGGGTCCGGTGGCACCAATGCGATGCGCGCGATTGATGGCCTGATCTTCGACCGCAGGATTCCACCAGCGGTCGAACAGGAACACATAGCCCGCGAATTGAAGATTGAGCCCGACGCTCCCCGCGCCGTAACTCATCAGCATGATGTGCTTCGTAGGGTCGTCGCGGAACGTGTTGATAACGGCGTCACGCTTATTTGAGGGAACACGTCCATGATATTCCACGGGGCCAAAATGTTTGAGCCGTTCGCGGAGTTGGTCGATGGTGCTGACCCATTGGCTAAAGATAATCGCTTTGCGACCACTGGCGACGCACTCTTCGAGATCAACGGCAAGGCGATCGAATTTGGCACTCGCACCCGTGGCCGGATCGAAGTTGCAGATTTGCTTGAGTCGGATCACCAGCTCAAACACATGTTGAATCGTGAGCGATTCCCGCAATTCCGTAAGATGAATGATTCCTTCTTTTTCTGCCATCTCGTAGGCGATTTGCTGGTCGGCGGTCAACTCGATTTCGGCATCGCGAAACATCTTGGGGGGAAGGTCGGTAAGCACCTGATCTTTCGTGCGACGGATAACGTAATCGCTCACCGATTTGCGGATGTTGGCAATTTTCATCTGTGGCTGTAGGCAGCCGGGCGAGACGAATTCAAAAATACCGAGCAAATCGTCGGCACTATTTTCGATCGGCGTGCCGGTGAGTGCCCAGCTGCGTCGGCGGGGAATCGAGCAGACTACTTCATTGGTAGTGCTGGCGCGGTTCTTAATCCGCTGCGATTCGTCGATCACTGCGAGATCAAAGGGTTCATCCGCGGGAGGCAAATGTTCGCGGTCGCGCACAAGTGTTTCGTAATTGGCAAGCAGTACACCCTCTTTGACATTCTGCCACAGCCACTCGCGGCGGGATTGTTTGCCTTCGATCACGGTGAGTGGAAGCTCCGGTGCCCACAACGCAAATTCTCGTTGCCAATTCGTGACAAGCGGTTTGGGACACACTAGAACGGCGCGTCGCACGTGACCTTGCTGGAACAAGAGTCGCATAGTCACGATAGTTTGCATCGTCTTGCCGAGGCCCATTTCGTCGGCGAGGACCGCTTCGTGACGCGGGTAGAGGAACGCCACGCCGTCGAATTGGTATTTGAAGGGACGAAACGGAAAATCAAGAGTTTCGCTGGCAAAGATTTGTTCTAGAGGCGGCTGTAATAAATAGTACAGCCGGTCTTCGAGCTTTACGACATCGCGAGGTGGGCGAACGCGGGTGCAAGTCGTGGGTTGAAACAACGGGCCGATGGGCTGCGAGGCAGGACTGATCGATTGAACAAGAGGAAGCACGTCTTGCTGTTCAGGCTTGACGATGACCTCTAGCTTCTTCGATTTAGGTTGGTCCTTGGCTAAGGCCGCACTCCCCGGGGGAAAGAGTACGCTCACGATCTTGAGTTTGGGGAACGCAATCGGGACCGAGATCGCGGCCAGCTCTTCAAGCGCGCAATCTAAGGCGACGCATTCAGGAGCTTGTATTACGAATGGATTTTTCACCAGCTCGTTTGTAGAGACTGATGACAAGCGCAGGGCTTCGCCGGAAAGTGTATGAATGACCGGCCGTTTATGCGCATCGCCTTGCGGTTCAAGCGGCATCGGCAAGGTCATGGCGTTCATCCGTGCTGTTATCGGTTACGCGCTGGGCTTCGCGTATGGCTTCTCGAATCCGTTCGAAAGGCTCGGCAAGATCGACGTGCGATGCCAGGTTGTGCAACTTTTCCTGCTGCTCGGTTGGTTGCCAAATACACGTGGCTGATCCAAACAAGCGATAGTTGCCAAGCATAAATTTTGGAATCGCCGTGTTCTCTAGGTCTTCATCGGCACGATCGGCAGATTCGACACACATTATGATTTCATCGCGGACCAATGTGAGACCAAGCATCTCGCGTTGATCGGTGAGGACCGCTTGCACTGGTAGCTGGCTTTTGGTCAGCAAAGTTTGCCCAATCAGATCGCCCAGCACATAGGCCCCTAAGGTTTTGCCGTACAAAATTCGCTGAGCCTGGTTAGGCATAACGGGTGTACTGCAATGAAATTCCAAGGGACGGCCTAATTCAGAGAGTACGAGGTACCCCCCGAAGAAGCCGTGTTGGGAGTCTTCCAGGGCTGTGAGAAAGCCAATGGCGGGCAACGATTTAGACACTTTGGTGACCAGCTAGGAGGAAAATCGCAAGGAGGCAATCAAGCTGCATGCCAACTAGCCGTTAAGGCTGATTCGCGTTTCCCTCATCGGGACCAACGGGGGCCCAACTTTAGCCCACGCTTCATGAGGGAATTAGTTGCCAATCGCTAGAAATTCTCTCAAGTTCCATTAGAATAGGTCCTATAGCCCGGGCAGCGGCTGGCGATCAAGTGGGGTCGCCTCAAGTCCTCCTGGGCGAGTGGTGCTTTCATGGGCGCATTCTCCGTTGCAGCAATAGTTTCTTACTATTAGCAACGGCTGAACACCACAGGAAACTTTCATTCAGAGGATATTCGCAAGGGCAACGCTCGCCGTGGCGGGCAACTAATCTGCGAGGGATGCCATTCGCGCATCCAGAGAAAGGAAACGATTTTTCGATGTCTCAAAGTCATTCTATTCCCGCGATGTTCACCCAGGTGGACGTAAGCGCTGGGAGTTCGAGTCGTACTTCGTCGACCGGTGCCGTTGAACATGCTGAGCTATTGCGGGAAGTTTTAGCGGCTCAGGATCGCACCAACGAAATTCTGGAAGAGTTGGTCTGCGTGATGGGAACGCAGCAAAAGCAGCGTGCTCAGGAATTGCACCAATGGCGGAATGCCAATCCCCGACTTGCGGAAGCCTGCCGCAATGCTGCCGAAGCTCTTAGCCGCGTTCAAGTGGAATACTTGGAACGCATGACCGACGAGATCAACGATACCGCTGATGAACTTGCCGACGGCGAGTTTATGCTCAATGAGTTCGTTGATCGGTTTGGCCCTCGGCTCGCTCATCTTAACGGCGTGATTCAAGTGCTTGCGCAATTGAGCAGTTCCCCTGCTCCGGCCAATCAAGCCGATGACCTGGCGTAGTTGACCACACAATTGTTATTGCGGGAAAACCCCGTGCTTACGCGAAGTCGCAGGACTCGTCGAGTTGGCCTGCCCGTTGCCATGCGCCGGTAGGTCGGATATGGTTATAGGTGCGTTTGGCAACGCGCCTTTTCCAATGAGCAGGAACATGCATGGACCTGAACGGTTGTGGCCATGAGCTTGCTTTGCGGAGGGCTTCCCCCTGCTCCACCTGCCTTCTCTCGCCTCATGACTACGCCTATCGCAGTTTCGGCTGAATCGTTTGCCTCGGCTCGTGAGAAACTTGATGCCCACACCGTGGAAATGGTGGCTTGGCATTTTCACGACTCAACGGGCTGTCCTTTTTGGTTGGAAAAGAAATCCCAGTTGAAATTCGATCCCCTCAAAGACATCAAATGCTTCGAGGATCTCAAGAAGTTTGATTCCTTTGAAGACGAATGGCTGCGTGGCGGGCCGGTACGGCGTTGGGTTCCGAAAGGTCTGGCCGATAAGCCGGTGTATGTCTTTGAAACGGGCGGAACAACGGGCATCCCCAAGAGTCGCATTGCGATCGACGATTTCCGCACCGACTATTCATTGTTCAGTGAAACTCTGCCCGACAAATATTTTCCTGAGGGTAGTAACTGGCTCATGTTGGGGCCGTCGGGGCCGCGACGCTTGCGGCTCGCGGTTGAACATTTGGCCCAGCATCGCGGTGGGATTTGCTTCTGCATCGATCTCGATCCTCGTTGGGTGATCAAGCTCATCAAAAAAGGCTGGATGGAGCATCTCGAAGCTTATAAAAAGCATTGCATCGAGCAAGCGATCACGATTCTTTCCGCAGGACATGACGTGAAGTGCATGTTTGGGACGCCAAAGCTGATCGAAGCTTTGTGCCTAGAACTTGAAGATCGTGGCAAAACACTTGCCGACATGGGAATCACGGGTATCTTTTCCGGCGGCACGGAGTTCACCCCACAATGGACCAAATTTTGTGTTGAAGAACTCTTCGGTGGTCCACCCGAGGTGAGCGGAATCTACATGACGCCCACTTACGGCAACACATTGATGGGTCTGGCCTGCAGCGAATTGGTGACCAAAGAGAACGGCTACAAAATCACGTACCACGCCCCACAACCCCGCGCTGTGATTGAGGTCGTTGATTTTGACGAAACCGATCGCATTGTGGGATACGGCGAAACCGGCCGCGTGAAATTAACGACGCTCACGAAAGAATTCTTCGTTCCGGGATTTCTGGAACGCGATGAAGGCGAGCGCGAACCTGCCTGCGTACAGTATCCCTGGGATGGCGTGAGCGGTGTGCGGCCTTTCCATCGTTTGGCGGAAAGCACGACCGTAGGCGTTTATTGAGAGATTGAACGAATCAATGATTACTCTGCCAGCTATCCGATGGGGCCAGCCGTATGAGTCGCTTGAGATCGAAGAAATCAAGCATTTTCTGACGGGTGAAACCGTGGCCAAGGTCAACACGGTTGGTTCGGGAATCATTCGCCGTGATGCGAAACAAGCGCACAAAGCGCGTGAGGCATTACGGGCCTTATCGCCTGCGGAGTTAATCCAGCGCTGTCAACGAGCTGGTGAACTTTTTGAAACGGGCACTCTGGGCGTGGGAGATGCTCAGCAAACTCCTGCTGACTTTGTGGCCCAAACTTCGGCGACCACGGGAATGCCGATCGCGATGGTGCAAGGGAACGTCACCAAGAACGCTTTCGTGCTAAAGAACATCGATAAGATCTTGGCCGCTCTCACGCGCGGGTTAGATCTAGATATTCTGGCACGCGGCTATGGCGATGAAGGCCGGGGAGTGATTGTCAGCTACCAAGCGCAAACCGATGCTTTGGGTGCCGTCCTGCCCTCGAATTCTCCGGGCGTTCATACACTCTGGCTGCCGGTGATCGCACTCCAGATTGGGCTCGCTTTGAAGCCTGGTTCGCAAGAACCTTGGACACCTTATCGCGTAGCAGCAGCCATGACTGCTGCGGGCATTCCGGCCGAAGCGATTTCGATATATCCCGGCCCTGGTGGAGAACTTGGCGGCGCACTGCTCGCGAGTTGCCGACGGAGCATGATCTTTGGCGGGCCACAAACGATCGAACAATATGCCGGCAATCCTCAGGTTCAGGTTCACGGACCTGGTTATAGTAAGATTATGCTGGGCGATGACGTGGTAGATGATTGGCCGCGGTACATCGATATGATGGCTGACAGTGTCTATCGAAATGGCGGGCGAAGTTGCATTAATTGTTCGAGCATCTATGCTTCGCGCCACACGAAGGAAATTGCTGATGCCCTGGCCGAGAAGTTAGGGCCCATCGACGTGCTCCCGCCTGATGATCCGTCGGCAGGATTGGCTGCGTTCACAACGCCAAATGTCGCGCCGGCCGTTTGGAAATCGTTAGAGAAATTTATTGAGAATGGATCCGCTCGGCACGCTACGGCGAGCTACGGTCCACGCCTCGTGCAGCGTGAGACCTGCGATTATCTGCGGCCCACGGTGCTGGAGTGTGAAAGTCCCGAGTCGCCTGCCGTGAATGTCGAGTATATGTTTCCCATGGTGAGCGTCGTACGCTGCCCGCAAAACGAGATGCTCGCCGCGATTGGGCCCACCTTAGTGGGCACCGCGATTACAAATGATGCATCGTTCCGCAACGATTTGATCGCGGCCACGCATATCGACCGCTTGAATCTTGGGCCAATTCCTACACCCCAAGTGGATTGGCTCCAACCCCACGAAGGTAATCTCATTGAATTTTTGTATCGCAATCGAGCGCTGCAAGTATCGCAGTGAGAGTGTCTCCCACCCTGATTACGCATGAATGGACTTATGACCCCAGCCCAATTTGAATCGGCGACGCGGGTTGAGTTTGGCGCTGGTAAAGTGGCAACGCTCGGCGAGTTCGCGCGCGAGTTGGGAACGCTACGGGTCTTTGTTGTGAGTGATCCCGGTGTGATCGCCGCCGGCCATACGGGGCGTGGTATCGATAGTCTGACTGATGCTAATCTTGAGTTTCGCTTGTTCGATGGCGTGCAAGAGAATCCCACGACCGATAACGTCGAAGCGGGACTGGCGATAGCCAGAGAATTTCAGCCGGATTTGATCGTCGGCTTCGGTGGTGGCAGTTCGATGGATTGCGCGAAGGGAATCAATTTCCTTTTTTCCTGCGGCGGACGGATGCAAGATTATTGGGGGATCGGCAAGGCCACGGGGCCGTTGCTGCCCATGATTGCCGTGCCAACCACTGCGGGTACGGGAAGTGAAACACAATCGTTCGCGTTGATCTCGGATGCTGAAACCCATGTCAAGATGGCTTGTGGAGATAAGCGGGCCGCCTTCCGAGTGGCGATTCTCGACCCTGAGTTAACAGTGACCCAACCGCCCCGCGTGGCGGCGCTGGCCGGTTTCGATGCCTTGTCGCATGCGGTGGAGACTTATGTCACGAAGAAACGAAACGAAGTTTCTTGTGACTACAGTCAAAAGGCCTGGCAAGCGTTGGCACCAAATTATCTGCGCGTGCTCACTGAGCCCAACGATTTACAAGCACGGGGGCAGATGCAACTGGGGGCCTGCTTGGCGGGAGCTGCCATTGAGAATTCGATGCTTGGTGCGGCGCACGCACTCGCGAATCCGTTGACGGCCACTTACGGCATTGCCCACGGTGAAGCGGTCGCTCTGATGTTACCACACGTGGTACGATTCAATGGTCAAGAATGCGATGCGTGGTATCGGGAACTGCTTGCCACGACTGACAACGAACCAAATTGTCCGCATGGTGGCGCCGAGGAACTCGCGGGGTTCCTGAGGAATGTCGCCACAGAGGCGGGCTTGCCTGATAAACTAGAAGCATGTGGCGTCGAACGGGGGCGACTTTCTTATTTGGCTGAAGCCGCCTCTTGTCAGTGGACCGCGACTTTTAACCCAATTCTCGTGGATCGCAACGAGTTGTTGAAACTCTATGAAGCAGCGTACTGAATTCGCGGTAGTTCTGATCGTGCTGAGCCTGTGCAGCCACCTTGCTCACGGTGCGGATTGGCCTTTCTGCCGTGGTGATGCTTTAGCGACCGCCGCGGTGAAAGAGGATTTGCCTGCCGAACTCGAAGTCGTTTGGAAGCAGACCCTTCCCGACACCGGCTTTGAATCAACCGCCGTGATCGCCGATGGGATTATCTATCTGGGCGACGTCGATGGCGGTTTCTACGCCTATCGCTTGAGCGACGGCAGCGAAGTGTGGCAGCAGAAATTTGAAGACAGCGGGTTTCTCGCCGGCGCGGCATTTCATGATGGCCGGCTCTATGTCGGAGATTTCAATGGCATTGTTCGCGCGCTCGACGCCAAAGATGGTAAGGAGCTTTGGCAATACGAAGCGAAGGGTGAAGCTTATGCAGGCCCCAATGTCGTCGATGGGCGTGTGCTGGTGACCACCGAAGCGGGAGAATTGATCTCGTTGGATGCTGAAACAGGCAAAGAACAATGGCATTTTCAAATCGAGGCGCCGTTGCGTTGTTGGCCGACGGTCGTTGATGGTCGAGTGTTGCTGGCCGGCTGTGATGAACGCGTTCATGCAGTCGATGTGGCAACGGGTAAGGAAGTCGACGGAGTCGATATCGATGGCCCCACGGGTGCGACTCCGGCGATGTTCAATGGCCATGCTTTGTTTGGCACGGAGCAAGGCAGCTTTTATTCGATCAACAGTAAGGATATGAAGATCGCTTGGCGGTATTTGGATGACGAGAATATTGATCCAATTCACAGTGCCGCTGCTGTTGATTCGCGAGTAGCTGTCTACGGCACTCAGGGGAAACTCGCGTATGCTCTCAAGCCTACGAGTGGTGACGTGGCGTGGACGTTTCCTGTACGAAGCCATGTGGAAAGTTCGCCGGTGATCGCAGGAGATTCGGCATTTTTAGCCACCAAGCGCGGCATGATTCATCGCGTTGATGTGAATACGGGCGAGGAACTGTGGAATTACGAGGCGGGGGGCGATTTTCAAGCTTCATTCGCAATTGCCGACGGCAAACTCGTGATTGGCAATACCGACGGCACCTTGTATTGCTTCGGCAAAAAATAGAACGGTCAAGATTCATGGCAACTGATACCGTTAAAACTGAAGTTGGCAGCTACTTTGTCAGCAACTATCCCCCGTTCTCGCAATGGACGACCGAGCAATTGGTTGATGTACGCGAGGCACTGGAAAGCCCGCCGGCGGATGTACCCTTGGGTTTGTATCTGCATATTCCTTTTTGTCGTAAGCGGTGCAAGTTTTGTTATTTCAAAGTATTCACCGATAAGAATTCCAGTGAAGTCGAACGCTATGTGAGCGCTCTTTCGCAGGAAATAGAGTTAGTAAGCAAACTCCCGGTGATGGGGGAGCGGCCATTTCGATTTGTTTACTTTGGTGGTGGAACTCCATCCTTTCTCAGCGGTAAGCAACTCACACGCTTGGTGGATCGCTTGAAGGAGAACATCAACTGGGATCATGCTGAAGAGGTGACTTTTGAGTGTGAACCAGGAACGCTTAGTGAAGCCAAGGTGCATACGTTGCGCGAGTTGGGAGTGACTCGTTTGAGCTTAGGTGTGGAACACTTCGATGACGAGATTTTACGAGACAACGGTCGTGCCCACGAATCGGGGGAGATTGATAAGGCTTGGCCCTGGATCAAAGCAGCGGGTTTTTCCAACACGAATATTGATCTAATCTCTGGCATGGTCGGCGAAACTGACGAGAAGTGGAAGTATG
This sequence comes from Bythopirellula sp., assembly GCF_041737835.1. Taxonomy (NCBI): domain Bacteria; kingdom Pseudomonadati; phylum Planctomycetota; class Planctomycetia; order Pirellulales; family Lacipirellulaceae; genus Bythopirellula; species Bythopirellula sp. Next base: position 140,046 of record NZ_JBGSQY010000022.1, read on the forward strand.
CCGTGCAGCGTGCTTTGGAGCTTGATCCCGACAGTGTGACCATCTACCAGATGGAATTGCCGTTCAATACGGTGTACTCCAAAGACATTTTAGGCAATCAAATCGAAACGCCGGTCGCCGATTGGCCAACGAAACGCCGGTGGGTCGATTGGGCCTTCGACCAATTCAGCGCGGCGGGTTACAGCGTTTCCAGCGCTTACACGATGGTGAAGAACCCAACGGCCGTAAATTTTAGCTACCGCGACAACTTGTGGCGTGGAAGTGACCTGCTTGCCACGGGCATCGCCAGTTTTGGCCATGTTTCGGGCGTTCATTATCAAAATCGAGCCGAGTGGGAAGAGTATTGTGGTTCTCTGGAAGCCGGCCACTTGCCATTAGGGCGCGGGTTGCGTCTTACAGACGAGCAGCGTTTGATTCGCGAAATGATTTTGCAGCTCAAGAAAGGTTATCTCGATCTGGCGTATTTCCAACAGAAATTTGGCTGCAACATCGTCGACGAATGGCAAGAGGCATGGCAAGACTACGAGGCGGCGGGTTATGTTACTGTCAGTGACACACGCGTGGAATTGACGCGGCAAGGACTCTTACGAGTGGATGCCCTGCTGCCGGCGTTTTTCGAGCCCCAATTCCGCGACGTTCGATATACCTAAGGCCAACTTTTATTGTTGACGGCGAGCGATTGATTCATGCGGACCAGCCAATTGTTCTGGAGAATGTTTCTCGCTTACGCTGGTCTGGTTTTGCTGGGAATCATCGCCTCGACCGCTTCGATTGCTTCATGGGAACGCGACCAGCTGATCGAACAGGCCAATCGCCGCCTGAGAGACGCGGGTATCTTATTGCGGGATCACGTCGCAGACCGTTTGCCATCCAAGCCTTCAGAGCAACTGCAAGACGAAATTCGCGAATTGGGCAAGCAGCTAGAAATGCGGCTCACCATTATCGCGGCCGACGGCAAAGTCTTGGCGGACTCCGCTCAGGAGAATTTGACCGCTGTTGAAAAGATGGAGAACCATCGCAGTCGTACGGAGGTTGTCAAAGCCTTGCGTGCCGGTGAAGGAACGACGCGGCGTAATAGCCCCACTCTTGGCGATGCCTACTACTACTATGCAATTGCTATCAATCAGGGAGAAGAAAACGATGGCATCGTCCGCACGGCCTTGCCCGCGAGCTTGATTCAGGGTCAGCTCGATGCGATGCGCCGCTTGGTGTGGACCATTGGTCTGGCACTGGGACTCTTAGGATTGTTGATCACGTACTGGCTTACGAAAAAATTGGTGAGCCCGCTCACTCAATTGGCTGACGCCGCGGAAGGGATCGCCGCAGGGAGGTATTCCCAGCGAATTCGGGTGAATTCCAGCGATGAATTTGGCATGTTGGCAAGATCTTTCGAGCGCATGAGCAGCGAACTTGGCTCACGCGAGGCTCAATTACGCGAAAGCGTGCAACGACAGACCACCGTACTTGGAGGCATGGTCGAAGGAGTAATTGCCGTCGATAGCGATCAGCATGTCTTGTTCGCAAATGTAGCCGCTGGCACGAAATTGGGTTTTGCTCCCGACAAAGTCGAAGGATGGCCATTGTTGGAAGTCGTGCGGAGCCATGAACTTCGCGAGATCGTCCAGCAAGCACTCGGATCGAATCAGCAAACCGTGCGAGGTGAAATCGCCTGGCAATCACGAAAGAGAATGCTGACGCTCGACGTGCAAGCCACGCCGCTGGCCGGCAATCCTACGCCGGGTGTGGTGCTTGTGTTGCACGACGTGACTGAACTGAAGCGGCTCGAAGGATTGCGTCAGCAGTTTGTCGCCAATGTCTCTCACGAATTGAAAACACCGCTCAGTTCGATCAAAGCCTACACCGAAACCTTGCTTAATGGAGCGCTCGAAGATCCACAACATGCGCGTCATTTCCTAAGCCGCATCGACGATCAAGCCACACGGCTCCACGAATTGATCCTCGATTTGTTGAGCCTCGCGCGGATCGAATCGGGACAAGCAACTCTTGAGATCACAAGCCTGCCGCTTAAGAAGGTGGTGGCACGCTGCTTGCTCGATCATGAGGAGCGGGCCAAATCGAATGGCTTGACCATCGAGAATCAAGTGGCCGACAGCCCACTGATGGTGCGCGCGGATGAAGAAGGCTTACTGCAAATCTTAGGGAACTTGATCGACAACGCGATCAAATACACTCCCAAGGGGGGCTCAATCAGAATTCGCGGTCGTGAAGAAGCTGATGAAGCCGTGATCGAAGTGGCAGACACCGGCGTGGGGATCGAGCCGGAGCACCATAGCCGCCTGTTCGAGCGGTTTTATCGAGTTGATAAGGCGAGATCCCGGGAGTTGGGAGGGACCGGGTTGGGGCTGGCCATCGTCAAGCACCTTTGTCAGGCCATGGATGGTACCGTTTCCGTAAAAAGCGAGCCTGGCCAGGGGAGCGTGTTTGCGGTGAGATTACCGCTGGGGCCGAATAAATAACGGAAGATTTCCCTCGTTTCCCGGATCTCTTAAACCACCAGTTTTTGCTGGCTTTTCAAATTCGCGTGAATCCACATCCTCGACTCCGCGATTCTTAACATTTCCTTCACATAATACGGCTACAGTACCGGGACTGAATTCTCGAAATCCACGCAAACTAATGAGGAAGGCAACGTGGTGTTTCTCTCGAATTGGCGGGCATTGTCTGCTCCGGTCATGATGGCCGTGGTGCTAGCAGTTGGTTGTGGTGAATCCAGCACCACGCAAAGTATTCGCGTCGACGGCTCCAGCACCGTCTTCCCGATTTCCATGTCCGTGGCGGAAGACTTTCGGACGGACCATCCCGATTTGAAGGTTCCCGTGCGTGCTTCGGGGACCGGCGGCGGCATGAAGCAGTTCTCCGCCGGTGACATCGATATCTGCAATGCCTCGCGGCACATGACTGATTCGGAAAAGGAAACCTGCAAACAGAATAAGGTCGACTACCTGGAATTGGTCGTTGCCTTCGATGGTTTGGCCGTCGTGGTCAATCCTGAGAACGATTGGTGTGACTGTATTACCATCGAGCAACTGAAAAATATCTGGCGACCGGAAAGCGATGGCACGGTGACCAAGTGGAGCGACGTGAATCCTGATTGGCCTGAGGAAGAATTAAAGCTTTATGGCCCGGGAACGGACTCCGGCACTTTTGACTATTTCACTGAAGTGGTTTGCGGTGAGGCCCGCGCGAGCCGCCCAGATTACACAGCGAGCGAGAACGACAACGCGTTGGTCCGTGGCGTGGTCGCCGATAAGGGGGCTTTATGTTACTTCGGCATAGCATACTACGCGGAAAACAAAGACGAACTGAAATTGCTCGGAGTGAAAGCGGATGGTGAATGCGTCGTGCCGACTGAAGCGACCGTCCGTGATGGGACCTACGCTCCCCTGTCACGGCCACTCATGATTTACGTCAATAAGAAGTCGCTCGAACGACCTGAAGTCGCCGAGTTCGTGAAATTCTACTTAGCGAATGCTGGAAAAGCGGCGACCGAAGTCGGTTATGTGCCGGTCAACGACGAAGTTGCCGCTGAGAGCGATAAGCTGCTGTCCGAGGCGTTGCCCAAAACAGATAAAAAAGGCACCTGAGCGACGGGAAATCGTTTATGGCCACGGCAACACCCAAAGTCAGTGCTCTTCGTTCTTCGTCCGGCGGAGTAAAATACCGCGCGGCCGTTGAGCTCATTGTGCATAGTCTACTGCTAGGGTGTGCGGCAATTTCGATCATCACTACCGTCGGTATCGTGTTGATTTTGTTAATCGAATCGCTGCCATTCTTCCAAGAAGTCTCGGTCTGGGAGTTTCTTACTGGGACCAAGTGGTCGCCACTCTTGAAGCCTCAGCATTTTGGAATTTTACCACTCTTTTGCGGCACACTCTTGGTAACGGCAGGTTCGGCGATTATTGCGATCCCCATTGGGTTGGGTACGGCCATTTTTTTGAGCGAGTATGCTTCGAGTGGCTTCCGCGACGTCGTGAAGCCGATTTTGGAAATCTTGGCAGGTATCCCCTCGGTTGTTTTCGGCTATCTGGCAGTTGTGTTTATCTCCCCACTGATTCGAGAAGTTTTTCCTAGCGCGGATTTGTTTAACGCAGCGAATGCCAGTATTGTGGTCGGTTTTATGATTTTGCCGACCATCGTTTCGATTAGCGAAGACGTATTGCGCTCGGTGCCCCGCTCGCTGCGGGAAGGTGCTTATGCTCTGGGGGCGACGAAGCTGGACGTGACAGTTGGCGTGGTCGTTCCGGCGGCGGCATCAGGCATCATGGCGTCGTTTTTGTTGGCGATTGCTCGGGCGACTGGCGAAACGATGGCGGTGGCACTGGCAGCGGGTAACACGCCCAAGATGACATTCAGTTTTCTGGAAAGCATTCAAACAATGGCTGCCTATATCGTGCAGATATGCCAGGGCGACACTCCCGCCGATTCATTGGAGTATCGCACAATCTTTGCCGTGGGCTTGGCATTGTTTACTTTCACATTGATTTTAAATGTGTTAGCTCAATGGATTCTCACCCACGTTCGCGAGAAGTACGAATGAGCATATCACAACATTCAGATGGTCGGCCTTACGCGAAGTTCGCGTCCGAGCTCTTTGCTTGGACGTGCGGTTTCTGTACGTTTTTGTGCATTGCCGTGTTGGGATTGCTGTTGTGGAACGTCGTGAGCTTTGGTTGGGACTCGCTCAGTTGGAAATTTCTTACCAGTTGGCCCTCGATGAAACCCGCGAATAGCGGTATCTGGGCAGCGCTTGTGGGGAGCTTGTATCTCATAGGTCTAACAGCGTTGTTCTCGGTGCCGATCGGCGTCGGGTCGGCGATTTACTTGGAAGAATACGCCCCACCGAGCCGCTGGCGGACTTTGGTGCAAATCAATATTGCCAACCTCGCCGGCGTACCCTCGATTGTTTATGGCATTCTCGGTCTCGGTTTATTTGTGCAGATGATGATGCTGGGAAAGAGCGTCATGTCGGGCGCATTGACCCTGACGCTTGTTGTGTTGCCTATCGTCATCTTATCGACGCAAGAATCTTTGAGGGCCGTGCCGGGCACAATACGTCAAGCCTCCTACGCTTTAGGTGCTACCCGCTGGCAAACGATCTGGTATCAACTGCTTCCCGCGTCACTTCCGGGAATTATGACCGGAGTTATTCTCGCCCTGTCCCGGGCACTCGGCGAAGCTGCGCCACTGGTCGCCATCGGGGCAGCAACCTACGTATCCTTCACGCCCCAGAATATTTTCACCGATGAATTCGCTGCATTGCCCTTGCAGATTTTTAATTGGGCGCAAGAGCCCAAAAAAGAATTCCATCAGCTCGCCGCGGCAGGGATTGTCGTCTTGCTCACGGTGCTGATTTTGATGAATGCCGTCGCGGTGATCCTGCGGCAGCGGTTTAGCAAGAAAATTCGTTGGTGAACCTTCCTTGGTTTGTTTGTGGTAAAATTAATTCAGTAGTTCAAGTCGAGAACCAAAATGATGGCCCCAGAGTCAATCGTGCCTGAGTTGATGGTTATGGACGAAGAGGAACGACCGATGAGTGAAGCGACTTCTCCAAGAACTCCGATCCGAGTGTCGGCTTCCCCCATTCGGCGGCCTGTGACGACCAATGAAAAAGAAGACCTCGAGCGGCGTGCGAAGAAAGTCGTTGCGCACGACGTCAACTTTTTCTACGGGTCGCATCATGCCTTGCACGATATCAACCTCGACATGCCGGAGCATTGTGTCACGGCGTTGATCGGTCCTTCCGGTTGTGGCAAAAGCACGTTCCTGCGTTGCCTGAACCGCATGAACGACATGATCGACGACACGACGCTCCGCGGTCAGATTTTGCTGGATAACATCGACATCTATCAACGCGGCACCGACGTTGTGGAATTGCGTAAGCGAGTGGGAATGGTGTTCCAGAAATCGAACCCCTTCCCCAAATCGATCTACGAAAATGTTGCCTACGGTCCTCGCGTGGCGGGCGTCAAGAAGCGGGCCGTGCTGGATGAGATCGTCGAGAAGTGCCTGCAACAGGCCGCGCTCTGGAGCGAAGTTCAACATCGACTCAACGACTCGGCACTTCAACTTTCCGGCGGACAGCAGCAGCGGCTATGTATCGCGCGGGCTTTGGCGACTGATCCCGACGTTCTGTTGATGGACGAACCGGCCTCGGCGCTCGATCCCAAGTCCACCGCCGCGATCGAAGACCTGATCTTCGAATTGAAGGACACTTATACAATCGTCATCGTCACGCACAATATGCAACAAGCGGCCCGCGTGTCAGATCAGACGGCCTTTTTCTATGAAGGCCGGTTGATCGAAGTGGGGCCGACCACCGATATGTTCACCAATCCCAAGGAAAAGCGGACCGAAGACTATATTACTGGTCGTTTTGGTTGATAAAGGCATTTATGTCGAAACATCTCAGTCGTGATTTGGAAGCTTTGGAGCAAAACTTGCTCGCGCAATCGTCGATCGTCGAGCGGATGATCCTCCGCGCGAGCCAGTCGATCACCGAGCAGCGCACCGACTTGATCCCCTTGCTCTTGCAGGACGAAGACACCGTCAATCGAGGTGAGGTGCTGATCGAGGAAGAATGCCTCAAGTTGTTGGCGTTGCATCAGCCGGTCGCGGTGGATTTGCGGCGCGTGGCGACGGTGCTCAAAATCAACGGCGACTTGGAACGCATCGCCGATCTGGCCGTGAATCTGGGCGAGCGGGCTCAGGCACTGATGCACTTCCCGCACTTCCTGTTTCCCACACACTTGGATGAGATGGTGGAAGTTGCCATGTCGATGGTGCGCGATTCCTTGGACGCCTTCGTGCGGCTCGACGTGGAACTCGCTCACGAAGTTTGCTTGCGTGACGATCAAGTCGACGAACTCAACCGCCAAACAATCGACGACCTCCAAAATCTGGTGATCAACAATTCCGCGGAAATCGAACCCGCGTGGCAATACTTCTCGGCCTCGCGCCACGTCGAGCGGATTGCCGATCATGCAACCAACATCGCCGAGGACGTGATCTATCTCGTCGACGGCGAAATCGCCCGACATCGTCATGAAGACTTGTCGTTCTATCGGATGGATTAAGGCACTCTCGCTAAGAGCAGACTGGAAGTTAGGGCAGTTATGGGCAAGGCAAGCATTTTGATCGTGGAAGACGACGTCTCGCTCGGCGAGGTGCTCGAATACAACCTCCGACAAGAAGGTTACGAAACCCATTTGGCTCGCGACGGTCATCAAGGCCTCCGCGAAGCGCGGCAGCATTGTCCCGACTTGATCGTGCTGGACTTGATGCTGCCGTTGATCGACGGCATCGAAGTCTGCCGCCTGTTGCGGGCTGATCCCGCCACGCAGGAGCTCGCGATTTTGATGCTCACGGCTCGATCCGAAGAGAGCGACGAACTGATTGGCTTCTCGGTGGGGGCCGACGACTACGTCACTAAGCCGTTCAGCGTGAAGGTTCTGCTCCAGCGGATCAACGCTCTGCTCCGCCGCAAGGAACAAGGCCACGCCGACCGCGAAGTCATGGTTAGCCAAGGGATTATGATCGACCGCCGCCGGCATCGTGCCACCGTGGGCGACAAGCCGCTGGACCTTACGCCGAGCGAGTTCGGATTGCTCTCGGCCTTCGTGCGGCAACCGGGGCGAGCGTTCTCTCGTGCTGAGTTGATCGACGTGGCGCTGGGCGACGATGCGATCGTGCTGGAGCGAACCATCGACGTCCATATCCGCGCCCTGCGCAAGAAACTCGAAGCCCATGCCGACCTGATCCAAACGGTTCGCGGCATTGGTTACCGCTTCCGCGATCCGGCCGACGTGGCGATGGCCGAAGCTCATTGAACACGTCGGCATTTCATTCCAACGCAGGCGTCGAGATAAGCTGCGCGGTGTGCAAGGTCTTTCTTTGTGCCAATGGTTGTGAATTCTCATTTCAAGACTTCCAAGTTGTCCAACTTGGTCAACTTTTCGGAACAATTCACGAACGCGCGAATTGGAAAAAAATGGTTTTTGGATGTGGCCAGGAATTGGGATAGACGCTGGGGGTCAACATCTAACGCGCGCATTTTAGCTGACGGCGTTGGCCAATTTAGGAGCGAAAATTTGCTCACGGGTTGGCTCGTTCCGCGTTGCTTTGCAACACGTCGCGGCTAACGGAAATTTTAAATTTTAGAACGTAGCACAACGCTTCCGCGCCGCGGCGTAATCTACGACGTGCTCCAGCTCGCCCGGATGACGGCGAAACCACGCCGCGAGAATTGAGAGTTCGCTCCCTTCGCGATGATCGGCGACGGGCAAAACCGCATCCGCGTAGAAATTCAATCGATCGCGCCATAGTGCGGCAGATCGCGCGTTGCGTGGTGCGACCGCGACTTTCATCACGCGGCCTTCGTGCGCGGCGAGCCAACAGACGCGGTCTTGAAGAGTGAACGAATACACAAAACTCGCGGGCATTGTGGCGGGGCGATGCAATAGCTGTTCGCGGAGATCGATCAGGTGACTGCGCGTGTCGTGAATGGCCGCGGCTTGCTCGAAGCGGCGATTCTTCACGGCGGCTTGGAGGTTACGTTCCAATTCATCCAGAATGGCGTCCTCGTGGCCGTTCAAAAAGGCTTGTGCCCGTTTGAGTTGAACCTGATAGGCAGCGCGAGTGATGGTGCCCGCACAGGGGGCTAGACAGCGATTGACTTGCCCGCGCAAACATTGGGGATAGAGCTCGAGGTCGAAGAGCGGCGGCTCATCACTGAATCGCATGCATACGTCGGGCGCGCAATCGGCAAGGAGAAACGTGCGATTGAGCGTCTCGACGTTTCGTAAGAGGTAACCGCTGCGAGCGACAGGTCCCCAGTGATGGCGACAGGCCTTGGGGAGTTGGGCCGCCACCTTGAAACGGGGGGCAGCTTCGAGCGAGAGAAACACATACACCAGCGGTTTTCGTCGTCGTCCGCGGACGTTCATCTCGGGGGCAAAGCGGCGGATCAGTTCTTGTTCGCGCAACAGCGCTAGCAACTCGTGATTGGTTGTTTCCCAGGTGAGCCGCTTGGCCCGGACGGCGACGTTCGATTCTTTGCGATGCTGCACGCCATTTCGCCACGATCCCGATTGCCGGCCGTGCGTGTCTTGGAAATAGGTGAGTGTCCGTTTGCGCAAGCAGCGGCTCATACCGACATAGATCAACCGCCCTGCGCAATCGATCATGCCGTACACGCCGGGCATTTCTGGGCAGCTCGCGCGGAGTTGCGAGCGAACTTCGGCATAAGTGGTCGGAAGTTCCAATTCACACGACGCAGTGCGGCGCAGATAGTTGCTGGGGCCAAACTTGGCGAAGAGTTGTTCCTCGGTCGACAACATCCGTGCTTCCTCCATGACCTGCCCTGCTGGGCACGGAGTTTAGTAGAGAGGAAGCGGTGGGACGTGTCGAGGGTGCTAGCGGTTGGGACGCAATACCCGCTCCGCGTTGCTTCGCAACACGTCGCGGCTAACATCCATACGTTGTGGCTGACCTCTGTGAGGTCGGAGACCTCGGCTAAAGGATATCTTCCGCCATTTCGGGTTCATCAGCACTCGGCGGCACCGGCGGTTCTGTGGGGACGCCGATGAATTCGCCTTCCACGCAACAGGGGCAGAGGCAACCTGCGCGGCCGCAGCAATCGACGAACACACTGTTTTGGAAGCCGCAGGGCATTGATGGGCAGCGCATTGTGTCGTAGTACCATCGCATCACGCCGACGTGGTTCGACAGGCTCAAGTCGAGGATGCCGCGAATGGGGTTGTCTCCCTCAACGCTGTAGTTGCGTACGCCGCGATAGTTGGCCTCGTCGCCGTAGCCGCTGATGCCCGGCGACCAATAATTTTCGACCACGCAGGCATGCCGCGTGGCGGCGAGCTTGCAGAAGATTTCTTCGTGCATCGAAGTGGGCGGATCGAGCAGCGTCAGTTGTGCCACTGGTCCGCGATCGCTCAAACACGCGGCGCACTGCGCGGCGGCGACCGTTCCCAAACTGTGGGCGATGATTTGCGTGCAACGGGGATTCACGCCGCGGCAGCGCAAAGCCGAGGCCATCATGCGGCCTTGTTGGCGGCCGATGCGGATCGGTTCGTCATTGAACGGCGAAATCTTAACGGCGTTCCAGTCCCAGCTCAGAATATTGTAGCTATCGCCGCAACGGCACTTAAGCGCGGTGGCACCCGCGATACCGAAAGTCGTGCGAATCTTGTTGGGAAGCGGATTCCAACCGTGCGTGATGACAATCGTCGGCTTCGTGGGATCAATGGGGTCGCACGGATGGGCGCCGCAAGAATAGTTCAGCAGAACGCCGTGACGGTTGTTGCCCCCCTTTTGGAGGACGGCCGTATTGAGCCCGCAGCCGACCGTCGAGGTCAGCAGCAGCATCACGAGAACAAGTTGACGTCGAGCATCGTCCATCCATGGACCTGCTAAACTTTCGGGCCTGTGCCGGTTGTGGCATCAAGCCTTGCGGGTGGGTTAAAATGGACCGCCTCATGCGGTTCCAGGTAGGTCGGGTCGTGCTTTTGGTATCGTCTTTTCCGGGATAAACTCTCTACACGCGGCTTTATCGAATTCGAGAAATAGTTATCCGTCATCCCCGCGCAGGCGGGGATCCAGTGTTGTGCGATACATTACACCCTGGATTCCTGCCTGCGCGGGAATGACAATAATCCATCAGAGATTCTCACCATGCCCAAACACACATTCCCCGGTTTCTCCGAAGGTTTGGTTTCATTCCTCTCCGACCTTTCGCGGCATAACAACCGCACTTGGTTCAAAGCCAACCAAGAGCGTTACGAACAAAACGTCCGCGAGCCGGCGTTGGAATTCATCGCGGCCATGGCGGAACCCTTGCGCAAGATTTCGCCGAACTTCGTGGCGGTTCCCAAGAAGGTGGGCGGCTCGCTGATGCGTATCCACCGCGACATTCGATTCGCCAAAGATAAGAAACCGTACAAGACAAACTTGGGGATTCATTTCCGTCACGCGGCGGGGAAAGATGTTCACGCGCCGGGATTCTATTTTCATGTCGATCCCTACGATGTGTTTCTCGGCGCGGGGATTTGGCACCCGGAGTCCGATGCGCTCGCTGGGATACGCGAGGCAATCGACGACGACCCCGCGGGTTGGAAAAAGGCGAAAGCCAACAAGCCGTTTGCCGCGAAGTTTGAATTCTCGGGGGAAAGCCTCCGCCGTCCGCCACAAGGCTACTCTGGCGATCACCCACTGATTGATGATCTGAAACGGAAGGACTTCATCGGCATCTACCGGCTTGGACACGATGATTTGTTCGAGCCGTCGATTTTGGATCAAACCGTGGAAGCGTTTCGGACGGCGAAGCCGTTGATGGCGTTTTTGTGTAAGGCGGTGGGGGTGAAGTTTTGAAAGTGGGTGGCACGGCAGCGGGACGCTGCCGGCTAACTTAGACTTCTTCGCCGCGCGCTGATTATATCTGTTCGCCGCGGGCGAAACGCGCGAGCGATTCCTGGTAGCGCTTCTTGCCTTCTTCAACCACGCGGCGGATTTCGCGGGCGTTCTCTTCGCTTTCTTTGCGCAGCTCGGCGATCATTTGCAGCGAATCGACTTGGTAATCCGAAATCGACTTCACAAGTTTTTCCAGCGATTCGGCGGCAATCGTCGAACCGTAGCCCGCCTTGAGCGCGGCCCGTTCCAATTCGCGGCCGAGTTCCGCGACGTCTTCCAAACTTTTGTTCACGCCCCGTTTCAGGGCTTCCGTCGATTCCGTGGCTTCGTGCAAACCTTGCTGAGAAGTGTAGACCGTGCCAAGAATCGTGAAAACGTGCTCGTTCGTGGTGAAGAATGTCACCGCTCGGCGATAGACTTGGTCCTTAACGTCGTGCGTTTGCTTGAGCTTGGTAATCAGCGTTTCGCCGACGTCGTAGCCGATCGACAGGTTCTCGGAAATGTCCTTGAGCAGCTGATAAAAGCGATCCTGCTTTTGGAATTCGTTGCGAGCTTCGTCGCGGGCGAGTTCCAAACGGCCCAGCGTGCTTTCATCCCCCTTGTGATCGTCGACCGCTTGTTGCGAGGCGGCGAGGGCGTGCTTGGCTTTATCCAAATGCGGCAGCTGAGCTTCGAGCAATTCCCGGCTGAGGATTTCGGCTTCTTTCAGTGCGAAGCAGAAATCGATGTAGCCGTCCATGATCGATTGCTCGCGGTTGAGTTGATCCTTGGTGTCGGCACACACGTCGCGGTAGACGTCGACGATTTTTTCAAATCGCGCATAAGGCGTGCCCCGTTGGAGACGCATCCACAAATTGGCGAGCTTCTCGCTAACACCGAGCTTGCCGTCGTCGAGCTGGCCGATGAGATTTTTCGAGTCTTCGCGGATCGAATCGAACATTTGGCTGATTTCGAGGAACCGATTTCCCACGTTGATATTTTCGACGTTCTCGCGCACAAGCTTGTTGAACGTGCTCATGTGCTTGACGGTCTTGGCGATCGCCAGTGCCTTGGCTTCGTCGATGTGGCGGACTTCTTCGAGCAAGCGAATCAGCTCGGCGGGGACCTCTTCGTCCTTGGACAGGCCGAACTTCTCGAGCACGTCGACGGCCTTGTCCAAATACTTCTGCATGTTCTTCTGAGCAGCGGGGGCCGGTTGGGTTTGAGTTGCTTGAGCCATGGTTCGTCTCGGGGAGGTTCGGGAGTTGTCGGGTGCTATTCGCGGATGATACAGTAATCTTGCCGGTAAGCGTCAATTTATCATGTTGCCGGGCGAATCAATAGTATTGTCGATTGCAGGGAGTTCCTGGCCTGGGCGGGAATGCGAAACGGATAAACAGAATGGGAAAGATTCAATACGCCCAGCAGACGGCCCCGCCAGAGGAAGCGCAGGCCGAGATCGAAGCGGTACCACGCTTCAGCCGGCCGGAGCAATTGAGCCTGCCGGAATTGATCCGCATCATGGATGTCGCGACGGAGCTGCGCAAAGGGCAGGAAGTGGTCGAGGAACAGCTCAACATCGATCAAATCAAGGTGCGGCTGCGTGAGCGGTTGTTGGAAGCCGCCAAGGTTTCCGGCGAGCCGATCACAGCCGAGCAGATCGACGCGGCGATCGAAGATTACTACGACAAACTTCATTCGTTCGAGGAACCCGCCTGGAGCTTTGATTTGTTGCTCGCGCATTTCTATGTGCGGCGGGTGGCGATCATCAAATGGGCCGTGGCGATTGGCGCTTTGATCGGCGTCGCGTGGGGTATGTCATGAACGGGCGATCTGGCTATTCCGTGGGGAGCGTTCTGCAACAAGGGGTGCAAGGCCTCAACGGCCGCCTGCAGGAATGCATCAACGGCGTTGCTGAACTGAACGGAAGCGCCGCGGAGCTCGTCGAACGGCGTTCCCAAGCGTTTCTCGAACTGGCCGAGCATTATCTGCCAGCGATCGATCAGAAATCGGTGGCCGACACGTTTCAGGAAGTCCGCAGCCAGTTGATGGAAGTACTGATGCGTAAGCAAAAGCACGAGCGAGAAATTCAGAAATTGCTGGAAGCTGGTACCCTCGACGCCGAGCGTTTAGAGAAAGATTTGGATCGTATCACGGTCGCGCTCAACGAAAAAGTCGAGCAGCGCGAAGAACTGGAAAAGGTCGTGGCCGAGCGATTGGAAAAAGACGACGAGTTTCAGCGGCTCTCGAAGGAAGCGTTGGTTGCTGAGAAAGAACTTGAACGCAATGAGGGCCGTGTGACGGATATGCAGCAGGAAGCCGCGGAGAAATTGCCTTCGTATGAAAAGAGCGCGCTGTTTCAGTATCTGCACAAACGGGGTTACGGCACTTCGGGATATGTCAAAACGGGCCTGACCAAACGGCTGGATGGCTGGGTGGCGCGGATGATTGATTTCAATCGCGCGCGGCGCGGGTATGAATTTCTGCGCGTCACACCCGAATTGATGGCGCAAGAAGTGGGCCGCCGGCGGGATCAATTCAATGCGTTGATGGAACTTGTCGAGGCGTGTGAAGATCGTCACAGCGATGCCGTGGGGCTCACCGCCGTGATGCGCGAAGGGCAAGAATTGGGCAAGGCGCGCGACAATCTAGTTGCCGACATGAGCAAGCAGCAGGAGCGGATGGACAAGCAGCAGCAAGAACTCACGCTGCTGGCGAGCTCGCGGAATGAATACTACGAACAGGCCGTTGCGCGGATGAGGGAGTTTTTGGCGGGACTCGAAAGCTGGCGGCTGGAGCATGCTTCGCGTGCCACGCCTGATCCTCAAGACGATCAGATCGTGGCGGAGGTGAATTGGATCAGCGAAGAAGTTGAAAAAACCAAACAACACGTTGCCGAGTTGACCTCCGAACAAGAAGTGTGGAAGCGGCGCGTGTATGAACTGCAAGACATTTGGCTACGCTTCCGCCGAGCGGATTACGATTCCGCGCGGTCGATGTTTCATCCTAATTTCGAGATCGAAGGGATCGTCGAAAGTTTTGTGCGGGGACAAATGAGCCGCGATGATTTGTGGTCGGCGATTCGCGCCGCGCAGCAATTTGCTCCGCCGTGGTATGACGATCAGAATCGACCGCACGAGCGTATGCCCACCGGGAACGATTTTTCTTATGTGCTGCTACGCGTGCTCACTGAGGTCGCGGGGGCAGCATTGCGGCACGCGGTCGAGCGGGGCATGGAACGTCGTGGGCCCATTCGGCAGCAGCAACGCGTGGAGTCGGGACGGCCAAAATTTCGCCCGCGGGGGTTCACGAGTGGCCGGGGATTTTAGTGCCAGCAACGCTCGGATTGCGGTAAATGGGCTATTTTTGACCACATCCCAGAAGCCCGGTGCCGGTCGTCGCGAAATTTGGCTATAATCAGCGCCCCAATTGAGTTTGCTGATTTTGGATCGTGAAAGGATTCCGCATGTCTTGCCGCTTTGTGTGTTTGTTTCTCTTGTCTGTGTTCGTGGTGCTGCAGACAAACACCGCCGAAGCTCAAATTGTTCGCAGGGTTCTCGAACGCCGTGCCGCATTATTGGCACCGCCGGTCGATCCGAATGCGCCCCCCGCGGCACCAGCGCCAGCAACAGACGCAACCGCAGCTGCGACCATCCCACCGGTAGCACCGCCCGTGCGCGGAGGATTTTTCGCGCGGCGTATGCAACAGCGGCGCGATCTCGTGGCGCAACAAGCGGCCGAAGCTCAGCCCACGCCAGCGGCCCCAGGTCAAACGCCGCCAGCCACGCCGCAACAAGCACGGGCGCGTGCCTTCCAAGCCTTGCGGCAAGCATCGGCAACCGCCGCTCCCATGATGCGCGCTCTCTCCCCAGTTGAAATGAAAGGGATGGATGTGCCCGCGTTGCAGACGGCCCTTTCGAACACCGGGGGCGAACTGGGCAACGAGCTGAACCGCTTTACGTCGGCCGCCAGCTGGCAAGGCTTCTTGGATTTGCCGACGGGAATCGTCGACGAAGGGACCATCGATCTCGCCGCGCTGCAGGCCGCCCTGCAGCGGTTTGATAACGTCTCGAACGATCCGAAATTCGCACAGATTTCTGAACTGCCAAGTTTCCATCAAACACGCATGCTGCTCACGGAACTGGTGAATCGCGCCGACCTGCCGGCCCCGGACGGCCCGCAATTGATCGATCCCTCGGGCGAGACAGACTTGTCGATGGATGAGATTCAAGTCGAAGAGACGCTCCCCGCTCCCCAGCCAGAACTCCCCCGCAACGAGGGTGAGCATTCGATCCTGGTGCGGACGAAGAAGAGTTAGAGAAGACAAAGGGTGCCACTGCTGAAGTGAAATAGAGTAGATCGACACTCCGTGTCGAATTCAATCACGACATGGAATATTGTGCCACTCTCCCATTCACATGCCGTTGAAGATTTGAAACAGTTCCTACCCGACGTCTGTACGGCCGAAGATTAGGATGAGCCGCTTTCCATAGCGGACGAGTAGGCCTGCACAGCCGCGCAGACATGCTCCGTCAATTCATGTTGCAACGGCCACGAGTCAACCACCATTCGTCCCAATCCTGAATGATCACTGGCAGTTCTATCTCGATGTAGGTCTTCCAGCATATCGCTAAGTTCGCATTCAACTCTGAGTAGTTGCTCATGGGGAAGAACGCTCGCCGTTCCATTAGGAGTCGCTTGGAGTTCCCTGCGGACCGCCGTTAAAGCTTCTTCGATGATTGATTGCTCTTTGCTCATTCTTCATTGAAAATTTAAGACATCGAAAGTCTTAAGCAATGACTCTCGACCCCTTTCCAATCAAGCCCCAATCATCTCAGCAATCGTCTTACGCGCGACTTCCAGTGCTTCGGGCAGACGCTTGGGTTCTTTGCCACCGGCTTGAGCTAGGTCGGGTCTGCCGCCGCCGCCGCCGCCGAGGGCTTGGGCGACGGGTTTGATCCAGTTGCCGGCGTGGCCGCCGCGGGCTTGGAGTTCTTTCGACACACCGGCCACGAGCGTGACTTTGTCGTCCCCTTCGCTGCTGGCCAAGAGCACCGCGCTGAGCCCCACTTTTTGACGGATCTGGTCGATCAGTTGCCGCATGAGGTTCGATTCCACCGTGGGGGCCTCGGCCACGATCACGGTCACGTCGCCCACTTGGGTGGCTTTTTCGAGCAAGCTCTCGGCGGTGATGGGGCCCGCCGCGGCGCGTTGCGCGAGCCGTTCTTGCAAGTGGTACACGTCTTCTTGAATCGCGGCCAAACGTTCCGGCACATTGAGCGGCGACACCGATAGGAGCTTGGCAACTTCGGCGAGAATCGCTTTCGCGGCGGCGGGCTTGGGGGCTTCCTGGCTGATGTTGGTGGCCATGCCGCTGCCACCGACGTTGGGGAGCGTGCCGCCCGAGGCCAATAGCTTCTTTAGATCGCGTTGCTTATCGAGCAGCTCGGACGCGTTCACGGCTAATGCCAACTGTGCGCAGCCAATGGTCTCGGCCGCTTTGTGAACGGCATCAAGGGTTTGCTGCGCGTGCTCGGCAGCGCGTTTGCCCGTCAAGGCAACAATCCGCCGCGTACCGGCCGAAACACCTTCTTCGCTGAGGACTTCAAACGATTGCACTTCGCGGGTGTTGTTCAGATGAGTGCCGCCGCAAAGTTCCTTGCTGAAGGAGCCCATCGAAACCATCCGCACGGGGTCGGGATACTTTTCGCCGAAGAGCATCATCGCCCCCTGCTTGCGAGCCTCGGCCAGTGGCAAGGTCTCCCACTTCACGGGCTCGGCGGCGGCAATGTGCTTGGCGACGTCTTGATTGATCGAAACAAGCTGCTCGGTCGTCACCGGGCTGAGATTCGTAAAGTCGAAACGCAACCAATCGTCGTCGACTTTACTCCCCTGTTGTTGGGCGTGCGTGCCCAAATGCTTTTGCAGCGCGTGATGCAAAATGTGCGTGGCCGAGTGCGCGCGGCGGATGCCTTGTCGGCGTTCGACGTCGACAATGGCCTTCACCTTCGAGCCTTCGTGAATGACTCCCTTGGTCAATTGACCGATGTGAACGATGAGCTGGCCATCTTTTTGCGTGTCGGTGACTTTGAATTCAAAGCCATCACCGACGAGTTTGCCCGCATCGCCGACTTGGCCACCACTCTCACCATAAAAAGGCGTTTGATCGAGCACGACGCGCACGGCCGTGTGGCTCAGATCGTCGAGCATATCGCACAGATGATCTTCGGGGGCTTGGCCCACGATGATGCCTTTCACGATGGCATCGGCTTCATTTGTTTCGTAACCCAGGAACGCAGTGCTGTGGAGGGCATGCTTGAGCGAATCGATCGGGCCCTTGGCACCCATGACGGTGTGTTGCACCTTGCCCGACGCTTCGCCGTGCAGTTCCATGGCGTGCTTGTAGCCATCCCAATCGAAAGCCAGATTGTGCTCCGCGGCGAGGGCTTCAAACAACTCGGGCGGCACGCCGAAGGTTTGATACAACTCCGCGGCAATCTCGCCTTCGACCTTCACGCGGTTATGGCTGCGCATGTCGTCGAACACGCGCTCGATGCGATTGAGACCCGCGTCAATCGTGCCGAAGAAGTTGGCTTCTTCTTGTTGGATGACTCGCGCGACGCGATCTGTCGTTTCGGTCAGTTCGGGATAGGCGCTTTTCATGGCCGCAACAACGGCCGGCACGAGCTTGTACAGGAACGGATCGCGTAAGCCCATTTGATGGCCATCGAGCACGGCCCGACGGAGCAAACGCTTCACGACATATTTTTCTTTGTTCGCGCCGGGGTAAACATTTTCATGCACCGCGAAAGTACACGCGCGGATGTGATCGGTGATCCGACGGCAGCGGCGGCCTGCTTCGCTATCGAGGCTGTACTTTACGCCGCACACTTCGGCAGCGGCTTCGACGATCGGAAAGAGCGTGTCGATGTGATAGTTGGTCGGCACGCCTTGCAGCGTGGCGGCGGCACGTTCCAACCCCATGCCGGTGTCGATGTTTTTGGATGGCAGAGGCCGCAGATTGTTGGGTGGATCGCCCACGCGGTTGAATTGTGTGAATACGAGGTTCCAGATTTCGACCGACTTGCCGCTGTCGGGGTGGAAATAGATTTCACTGCACGGCCCGCACACGCCGTCGGGCCCCGCGCTGGGGGCGCTGGCTGGCCAGAAGTTTTCCCCTTCGTCGAGCCGTTCGATACGGTTGCCGGGGAGTCCAATTTCATTGGCCCAGATGTTCGCGGCTTCGTCGTCGTCGAGATAAACGGTGACGCTCAATCGCTCGGGCGCCATCCCGAGCCACTTTCTGTCGGTCAGGAATTCCCACGCCCAGTTGATCGCTTCGCGTTTGAAATAGTCGCCGAAGCTGAAGTTGCCCAGCATTTCAAAAAACGTGTGGTGATAAGCCGTGCGGCCGACGTTATCGATATCGCCGGTGCGCAAGCATTTTTGGCAGCTGGTGGCGCGAGTGTAATCCAGTTTCACCTTGCCGAGGAAATGATCCTTGAATTGGTTCATGCCGGCGGGAGTGAACAGCACCGACGGATCCCACGTGGGGACCAGCACGTCGCTGGCCACGCGGGTGTGTCCCTTGGATTCAAAAAACGCCAAATACTTTTCGCGAAGTTCGTCGGTTTTCATAACGGCAAGATGCGAGAGGACAGTGGTCGGAAATCGGGGAAATGGAATCCCTGAATATACCGCGAGAAAGCCAAAAGCGGCAGGGCAAGAGTTGGCTTGAAGCAGCCGCTATTTTTCCGTCGGCACGTCGACTTCAGGCGGAAATTCCACCTTGGCATAGATGTCGGCGAGCGGCAGGCGACAACCCACGGTCGAGAGTTCGATCACGGCATCGAGCCCCGAGGCATCGTCGAGGACCCACTGTCCTTGTTCGTTCAAGCTGAAGCGGTCGACATGGGCACGATCTTGCGAGATGAGCACGTATTCTCGCAGCGAAGGGATCGTGCGATACATCTCAAACTTTTTTCCGCGGTCGTACTTCTCGGTGGAATCGGAAAGGACTTCGATGATAACTTGGGGATTGAGAAGCGTATCAAATTCTTTGTCCAAGAAACGCGGCTGGTTGCAATTGATCGCAATGTCGGGGTAAGTGTAAAGTGTCGTCAGTTGCACTTTCACCCGCATGTCGTTGGCGAAGGCTTCACAATCTCGGTCTTTCAATTGATTGTACAAGCAACCAGAAACATTGAATGTAATGCGATTGTGCTGTCGACTCGCCCCGCTCATGGCGAAGATTTCGCCGCGATAGAACTCGTGCTTTGTTTCGGCAGCGCGTTCGAAAGCCAAATATTCGGCTTCCGTGTATCGGCGTTGTGGGGCTGTGGACATTACTTAATTATAGCGAATCCCCTGCACCATGCCGAGAGATTTCCCCTCCCGCATGATTCCCTGCCCTTTTATACTCATATCTTAACTTGTCGGGCTTACAGAACAGGGAGTTGTGCTATGAGTGAAGAACCTACCGCGGAAGGTCCCCGCTGGCGGCCCCTTGATCGGACGGAACGCCGGGTGCTGGGGGTTTTGATCGAGAAAGCCAAAACGACGCCGGACAACTATCCGTTGTCGCTCAACGCGTTGACCAATGGTTGCAATCAAAAGAGTAATCGCTTTCCACAGATGCAGCTGGAAGAATCGGATGTCGAAGACGCCCTCGAACGCTTACGCAAGATGAAAGCAGCGGCTGAGATTCAAGGGGATGGTCGCGTCGACAAGTTTCGCCACTTAGCCTACGAGTGGTTGGGTGTCGATAAGAAAGAGCTCGCCGTAATGGGAGAGTTGCTGTTGCGTGGCGCGCAAACGATTGGTGAACTACGCGCTCGCGCCTCGCGGATGGAACCGATCCCGGGGATCTCGGATTTGCGGCCGCTGGTGGAAAGCCTGCGCAAGAAAAAGCTGATCATTCTGCTCACGCCGCCGGGACGCGGCTGCGTGCTGACTCATGCGCTGTATCAAGATCAGGAATTGGCGAAGGTTCGCGCTGAGCATGGCAACATAACCGTCGGGGACGAGCCGTTCACCGACGATGAGGATGCACCGTCTGCACCTGTGGCAGCCTTTGTTCAGCGCCCGAGTGTGAGTTCTTCACCTAGCGCTGCCCCGTCGAACGCACCTACGATTGATTTCCGTTCGGAGCTCGCCGAGTTGCGTGAAGAACTGACCAATGAGATCAGCCAGTTGCGCCGCGAACTCGACGATCTTAAGCAGCAATTGGGCGTGTAGCTGCCGCTTCTTGCTCGATCACTCGCGCAGTGCGCGGTGGAGTGGCCCACAACGCCGCGATGGCGGTGATGACCGACAATCCCGCGAACAACCAGAGCGAATAGCCAAAGCCGCCGAGGTAATCCGCGCTCACGCCCATAATCACGGGGCCGATGGCGCTCGCTGCCACGGCGATCGTGAGCGATAGACCGCGGATTTTTCCTAGATGCGTGCGGCCAAAATAGCGGGCCCACACCGTCGCTGAAACCACGGAAATCATCCCCTGCCCGCAGCCAAACACGCCGTAGCCGAGCAGCAGCGTCGAGAGCGAAGTCGGCTCGGAAAGAATCACGCAGCAGAGCCCCATCAGGGCCATCGCCGACATCAACAGCCAACGCATCGTTAAGCGATCGGCCAGTACTCCGCCGACGAGTTGTGTCATAGCCGTCACGAGGGCCATCACCGTGATCGCGCGGGTGGAGTCTTGAATGCGAAAGCCGCTGGCTTGAAACAAGGCTACGAGATGAAAGATCAAGGCCGTTCCAATCATTGACCACATGCCAGTCGTTGTCAGCAACAGCCAATAAGACCGGTGTTGCATCGCTTCGCGGATCGTGAATTCATTGCCGTAGCTGAACGGTTTGTAACGCAGGGAAGCATGAAAGCGCATCCCGTCGGGAACCTGTCCGATTTCGTGCGGTGATTGTCGAAAGAAGATCGCCATTAAAGGGAGAAAGCAACCGGCAATGATCGCGGCGAAGACGAGATATGTTCCCCGCCAGCCCACGGATTCAATTAATAACACGATGGCCGTCGGAATCGCGGCCGACGCTCCGGCCATGGCGATTTGGGCGGCACTGCTGGCCGTGCCCAAGCGGCAATCGAACCACGCGGCCAAGCTATTGTTGGCGAGCAAGGTCATCGTGCCGGGGCCGAAGAATCGCAGCAGCGTAAAAGCGATGAACAGAGTGAAGATGCCTGTGGCTTGCGCGGCGAACGCGCAGGCGATGCCCATCGCGGTGAATCCCACGATGGTCATGATTCGCAGGCCCCAGCGGTCGATCATCGCGCCGATGAACGTCAGCCCCACCGAGGCCAAGAGCGTGGCAAACAGGTACGCCGCGGACAACGCGGTTTTGCTCATGCCGAATTCGGCGATGAAGGCTTCGTTGAAGTAGCTCACGCCGAAGGTTTGCCCCGGGCTGGTGGTGAGCATCATCAAGAAGGCCAACGGCAAAATCACCCAACCATAGAAGATCGGCTGAGATTCGTCGTAGGTCCGGGTGGCCAATCCTCGGTTGCTCAAGGGAGTGGCCGCTAATATTTCCGTCAATTCAGCAGAAGGTGTCGACATCGAAATTATGCGAATTCGCGGCACGGTCGTGATGCGAATCGCGCTTAGCTTCCTATCCAGATTGATCCAGGTTGTCCCACAAAGGGTCGAGACACTAGCGCATCGATCCTGGTTCGGCAAGATCACTATCGAGGGTGAAACGTGGCGTAGTATTTGTTATTCTAATGATGTTCGTGAATCCGCCGCCGTGTGCAGCTATCACGGCTTGAGGGCTTTCCGCAACCATCGAATTCCACGCAGCAGATTATGGCGTCGGCTCCATCAATTGAGGACGAACCACCACGCAGAGGCAATCGTGCTGCCATTGTTGTCGGCTGGATGCACGATCATTTTTTATGGCTGCTCGTGGGGTGCTATCTGCTGGCGGCGGTTGTGCCTGGTCCGGGTTTGATGCTACGGCAGTTTTCCTGGGGAAGTTCTGATGCCGGTGAAATCACCGTGCCGGTGTTGCTATTAACGCTGTTACTATTTTGCGCGGCGGCGGTCGTCCGCTGGGAACAAGTGTGGCATCTGATGGAGCGGCCCGGAATTATCGTGATCGCGTTGATCGCCACGTGGCTCGTGCCTTGTCTGTTTGTCACGGTGTTGGGTGGATCGCTGCCCCGTTTCTTTGCCAGCGAAGCGACCAGCGAACTGTTGGTGGGACTGGCGCTCGTGGCGGCAATGCCGGTGGCGAATTCCTCGGTGGCGTGGACGCAAAACTCGCGCGGCAACGTGGCCCTAGGGTTGGGATTGATCGTGCTCACCATCGTGATCAGCCCGATCGCCACGCCGCAGATGCTCAAGCTGATGGGGCTTGCGCTCTCGGATGAAGCCACCGAGCAATGCGAAGAACTTGTGAAGCGCTTTTCGGGGGCGTTTTTTATCGTGTGGGTGATTTTGCCGTCGCTCGCCGGAATGTTATTTAACCGCCTGGTCGGCGCGGAGGGGATTCAGAAAAATCGCGGGGCGATTCGGCTCGTGAGTGCGATCGCGCTGTTGGCACTCAATTACACGAACGCTTCGCTCGCCATGCCGCAGGTGTTTGAACGGGCGGCCCTGCAGATGATCGCCTTGGCATCGCTGCTGGCAATTTCGCTGCAATTGCTGGGAGTCCTCACGGCTTGGGTGATGTCGCGCGTGATTGCGCTCGACAAGGAATCGACGATCGCACTGGTGTTCGCTTTCAGCATGAAGCATACGGGCGTAGCCTTGGTGCTGGCGGGGGTCGTGCTGGAAAGCAAACCGCGCGTGGTACTGTTGATTGTCATGGCCACGCTGCTGCAACACATTCTGGCCGCGATTGTCGATTGGACGATCGCGCGGATGAAACCGGCCACCTAGCCGGCCCGCCACGCGAGCCGGGAAAGACACGGATCGCATTGCGATCCGGCTAGAGTACTACTGAATCGCCGGTTGCTGCACCAGCACCGTCCAACGAGCTGGTAAGACCTTGGGCGTTTCGGTCATAACATCCTGAACCTTGTACTCCACAGCCTGGAAGGCCCCCCAGTACGTCGTTTCGGGATTGATCGAGAGCGGATCGTGATAGCCGGCGATAAAATGGTCGGTGCCTGCATCCATCGCGGTGAGCACTTGGGGGCTGACTCGTGGCGGGTTGTCTTT
Source organism: Bythopirellula sp. (assembly GCF_041737835.1). NCBI lineage: Bacteria > Pseudomonadati > Planctomycetota > Planctomycetia > Pirellulales > Lacipirellulaceae > Bythopirellula > Bythopirellula sp. The sequence continues at coordinate 163,639 of NZ_JBGSQY010000022.1, forward strand.
GTCTTTCCACACCGAGAGTAGTGGGTGATTGAGAATCAGACCACGCTCTGGAATTGACTCGTCGGTGGCTTTGTTAGTCACTAAGTAATCGTTGCGTAGATCAACCAGCACAATATCCTTGCCACGTTGCAGATTCGTGTTGAGCACTTCAAAGTCGCCCAGATCGACCGACATCGCCAGCACACCGATCACCTTGCGAGTTTCCTCGGCCGTCGGCTGAGTCCAGATTGGCACGGAGAACGCCACGCGAAGCCTGCCTGTCGTGTCACTCTGATAAACGGTCGAGATATGCGGCTCTTGAATCGGAGCGATGCGCTTTTGCTCGGCAACTTCCCCCTCGGCAAGCGGGTCGATCTCAGGCAACTCTTTCTCTTGGCCGTGGAAGTAATCGCGGTGGGCATAGTTCTGCAAGAAACTGTCGACGGGTTGCTTGGTCTCCGGATCGATCAGCGGATGGCGGGCGATTTGCCTCCCTTCCAAATCGACGATGAACCAACTGTCGGAGCGGGCCGTGTCCATGTTGTTCTGGCGATGCTCTCTGATCCACTCGGCCAGACGATAGGTTTGCAAATCTTCACGGGCTTTATCGGCATCAAAGTATTCCACGTCGTAGATGACGGCCGCTTCGGCGACGGCTGACTGCAGAATAGCGAAACGCTTTTCGATCTCGGCCCCCACGATCTTGGCGGCTTGCTCCGCTGAGCTGGGGAGATTATTGCGGGCTTGCTCCATGGCATTCGCGATTGTTTGCTGCCGTGATAGCTGCATCGACCACAGCAAAGCCCCAATCGCACCAACGATGACCAAAAAGGGCACACCACGTTGCAGCAGCCAACGCCGCGAGGGCGACCATTCGCTGACCCAAGAAGAATGAGTCCGTTTGGAACTCCACGTATCGAACTGAGCCCCCGAATCGATCCGCGTGTATTGCAATGCGCTGGGATGGCTGCCGGGGTCGAGATAGCCGTTCACCAGCCCGGTGAGATTATGCCCTTCGCAGAACGGCGACAGCTCCGCGGCAACTTCCGCGGGAGTCGCGTAACGCTCTTCCGGTTTCTTGGCCAACATCTTTTCGATCACGTCCCACAACTTGCGGGGGATATTGTTCGTGCGAATCGGCGGGACGCGCGATTTCTCGTGCGCCTTTTCGGGGCGCAATTCCGAATCGTAGAACGGCGGGTTGCCGGAGAGCAGGTGATAGAGTGTGCAGCCGAGGCTATAAATATCCGCGCGGATGTCGACGCTGGTGGTCTTCCATTGTTCGGGGGACATATACATGCCGGTCCCCATCGCTTTGTGATCGTAGCGTGTGAGACGTTCCTGGGAATCACCGGCCAATAGCGCCAAACCGAGGTCGAGAATCTTCACGACCCCTTCCACGGGCTCACCTGGATCAGAAGAGGTTTGCCCCGCCACGCCGTCGCTATCCATCAGCGTGATCATCAAGTTCGAAGGCTTGATGTCGCGATGGACCATGCCGTTGCGATGGATGTATTGCAAACCACGGGCGGCCTGACGGACGATTTCGCACGCATCGGCCACGCTCAATCGCCCGCGCTGCTCAACGACATCTTGCACGGAAACGCCGTCGATGTACTCCATCACCAAGTAGTGCAAGCGGTCCGATGGCGATGACGAATCGATGGCCACCACGACGTTGCGGTGCTCGAGCGTGCCGATCGCTTTGATTTCTTGATAGAACCGACGGATAACATCGTCGTTACCCGCGGAAATGAATTGGGGCTTGATGACTTTGATTGCCCGCAGACGGCCAAACTGCGTGTGACGACCTTTATAAACGTCGCCCATGCCGCCACTGCCGAGCATCGCTTCCAGCTCGTAATTGCCCACGCGTTTGAGCATGGGAATTTCGGCCACCGCCGAGCCGCGCGATTCCCCCTGCCCTCCTCCTCCCAAGCCCGTGGGAATCACCGTCCACTGGCGGTCGGAGTGGCTGGAAGGTTGTTGCCGCAGTGGCCGCGGGCCGTGATCGTCGTACAGCATCTCGTGGACTTCGACATGGCCGATGCCCTTGAGATTCCGGCGTCCATGGAGATGAAAAGAAATGCCTTCGAGACCGATGTCATCGAGAATCGCCATCACGCTGCGCGAGACGAGTATCTGTCCGCCGGTGGCATGGTCATTCAGCCGCGAAGCATAGTCAACGCTCTTGCCAACGAAATTGTCAGGAGCCGCGGGATCAACTTGCGGCACGCCGACGTGCATGCTGATCCGCACCTCGACCTTGCCGCCACCGGGTGTATCGATGGGATTGTCTTGATGACTTTTCTGCACGTCGGCCGCCCACGTCGCGGCGAGGATCGTGTTGTTGAACACCAGGAAGTGACCATCCCCCGCCGTCGAGACAACCCGGCCCGTGTTTTCGGCGAGGTTGGCTTCGATGAGTTCGCGATGGGGAATCAGGATTTGCTGAATGAACGCCATGTCGCGTTCGGTGACGCTCCGCCCCGACATCTCGTTCTTGAGATCGACGCTGCGACAGATGTCGGTGAAGACGAAGGTCTTGAGCTCAGCCATAGTGAGGGGGCTGGGATCTAGGGATAGGGGATTGGATCATGCGATTTTGCTTTTCCCCAGTCCCTAGCCCCGAACTCCTAGTCCCCTTTGCTTAAAATCCGAAAAACACGGGGGCCGGTTGGACAACTACGGGCGCAAACCCGGGACGAACACGGGTGACCGTGCCACCCAAGATCGGACGGTAGCGAGTGCGGGCGACTGGGGCCGATTGGTACATGACAACGGGTGCGGGAGCAAAGAAACTGGTTTGGACGACAGGCGTGGGGGCAAAAAATGTGGTGACGGGAACCGCGGGGGCGAAATACGTGACACGGCGGACCTGAGCCTCGGCTTGGTTCGTCAGGGAGAGACCCACAATCGCGGCGGCCAATAGCATTACGACACGTTTCATACGAATTTCCCCTCTCGTGTGATCGTCAAATTCTCTAAGCGCAGTAAATAGCAAGATGTTACGTCCAGGGGCCTAGTATCCCACGACCGCCCGGGAGAAGCAACAGGGAGGGGAGCACGGTAATAATGTGCAGTACTGTCATTCCGAGGGGAGTTCCACGACCCGAGGAAGCTGGCTTCCATCGTCGCCCGCTCTCAATGCGGGAACGCGCTGCACGCCAGATCCCTCGGTCGGCGAGCCTCCCTCGGGATGACATATTTACAGCCGTCGTCGCCCACGATGACCGTAAGCTAGCCGAATTCTAGATACCCAGATTGGAAAGTGCGACCGCCACCTGATTGAGCGCGCTGGTGAGCTGGGGGTGATCGGCTTCGAACTTGAGGACCAGATCTTCGACTTGTTCGCTCAAAGGTTCCCCCTCTAGCTTGTCCTTCTCGGATTCGATGGCTCGTTCGATGTCGGCCACCAAAGCGCGGAGTTGGGCGTGGGTTTTGTCATCGAGCTGCGAAACCCCGGCGAGTTCGGTGCGGAGTTGTTCGAGCTTGGCGTGGAGTGATTCAGTGTTCATGGTGCGGGCCGCCTCAAGGGGGATAGGTCATCTCTAAGTATAAGCAATCGCGAGTTCCGAGTCAGCCGGTTGTATTGGTCGTAGTGAGAGGCAATTTCTCAGTCTAAACAACGCCCCGGGATGGCAATCCCGGGGCGTTCCCCGTTTTCGTTCCATCTGTAACGGTTACGTGAAACGTACCGACGCGGCGTGTTGATTTTCTGCAACTTCTTGGCCGCGGGGACGTGGTGTTATCGCCACACGATGTATTTTTTCCCAGAGCCGCAAGGTTTGCGCTGTTTGCCCAGCACGTACTCGGCACGCGACCTCGACGGCCAACGTCTTCCTATCCCAGTTAAAGAAGGCAAAGAATCTAATGAATGGTTTCCTCTCACGCTTGAGCCGCCCCGTGCGGCTGGCCGTGGTCGCCCTGGTGGTGATCGCCGGCACAACATCGAACAATCCTGTCCAAGCCAAGGGCAACAGCGGCTCGTGCTGCTGCGGCTCGCTTCCTGAATTGTGGGTGATCAACACGCGTTGTGTCCCACGCTGCAACAATCTCGATCGTGGCTTCGAGATGATCTCCTATCAACGCTTCGATCGCTGTCGCGGTTGTTTTGTGAAAGAAACGCGCGAATCGTTTCTTGCTCAAGAAGCGAGCATGCCCACCCTGTTCTACATTCACGGCAATACACTCAAGCACAAGGGAGCCATGAAAGGCTTCTGGGATGTTTATGAAAAGCTGTGTTGCTGCCCCGGCAAGAAGCGTTTGGTCTGCTGGTCGTGGCCGGCGGAGCGCGTGTTCAAGACTCAGGGTTTGCGTTTTCGTGAAATGATCCGCAAGAACTTGCAAATCAAGTATGTTTATGCCGAATACCAAGGCTACTACTTGGGCAAACTTGTGAGCCAAATGAGCCTCTCGCAGCGCGTCACCCTGTCGGGCCATAGCTATGGTGCGATCACTTCGTCGGTGGCCTTACACTTGATGGGTAACGGCAGCGTTCGCGGCATGAAGCTTGCCGGTGGTGCTCCGGTGGAACGTGCCAATCTGCGTGCCGCGATGATTTCGCCCGCGTTTGATTGCGATATGCTCTATCCGGGTCACCGTTATGGCCAGGCGTTTGTCGCCGCCGAGAAGATCCTCTCGACGTTCAACTGCCACGACCGCACGCTGCGTAAATGGCCCAAGACCGGTTCGTTGCGTGGCATGCAAGCTTTGGGCTTCTCGGGCATGAGTGCCGGTCGCCTGGGTCAGTTCCGTCACAAGTTCATCCAGCTGAACACCTATCCTGAAAATGGCCGGTCGCACTACTTGGGACCGCACTTGAAGAATCCTCGCTTTTTGTCGGCTTACTGCCGGATCGCCTTCGGTGGCATCACCTCGGGTGTGCCAGTGACGGCAGACAAAATCGACCTTGGCCAAGAGTTGGTAAATGCCGCGCAGGAAGAAGCGGCTATGACCAAAGCCAAGGTCAAGAAAGTCAGCGAGCCGACCTTAGCGGAGCCTCAAGCCGCGAGCGACAAGAAACAGAAAGCGGACATCAAAAGCGGGCAGGAAGCCCGCTCCGCCAAACTGCGCAAATCGGCCTAACGTCAGCTACCTCAGGGAACCGCGTGAGCCACATCCGTCACTGGGATGGGGTCTTTGTTTCCCGAGGGGAGAAAGTAACCTTTCTCGAGGAAGCGTAGCGTGGCGTCTTGAACTTGTTCGTTCTTGGGCATGAGTTGATGAATCCCTTTGATCACGATGAAATCACTCGCACCAGAGAGCCGCGTAGTTGCGACCGAGAGTAAACCATCGTCATCACCCGGAATGGCCGCGAGATAACCATCATTGTCTCCCGTGCCACCGGCAATGATGCCGAATTCGAAACTGGGCGCCGCGAGTCGCTGCTCCAATGATTCCCAGCCTTTGCTGGGGGCCAATTGTTGCAGCGGCTCTCCGGCGAATGTATTCGCCAGTTTGTTGTCGACGAACTCATCCGCGATTTCCGCCCCATGATTCGGCGGGGCAATCATCACGAATCGCTTGAACTTGAGCTTGGGCTGCTCCGCGGTTGGTAACTCCGCCAAGTCGGCCAGTGCATGACGGATTACGATGTTCCCCATGCTGTGTGCGACAAAGCTCACCGTTTCCACGCCGTCGAGATGCTTGAGCACATTCACGAGCGACGCCGCGTGGGTGGCGATGTCGCCATTGGTAGAGGGATAGCCAAAGTTAATGACGTTAAAGTGGCCGTTCTCCTTTAAGAATTCAGCCAACTGATCCATGAATTGCCGGCTTGCGCCGAGGCCATGGACGACGATCACCACTTCCTTGGGGAGTGATGCCAGCTTTTCGGTCTTCTTGATGTTCTCGAGTTCCTCCAGGCAATTCTCGTACGTGCCAAACGTGCGGCGGCGATCTTCGGGATCGATCAACCGATAGTGCCCAATCGTCGAATGCTTTTGAACGCGAAAGCCATCGTAGATCACTTCGTCGGACCAAACGAAACGCCCGCCGAGAGTTTTTGTGCCGATGCCCCCCAGAAAGGGTTCGGCTTTGGCCGTGACGGCCAGCAGGGACAGGATGAACAAGCTTTCGAGCAGCAGCGCGGCAAAGCAGTGGTTTTCAGCGCGTTTCATGACGGATTCCTTTTCCTCTGTTACGCGACCGGCCTAACCCTTCGTTACAGCCTAATCGCTAGCGTGGATTGTACTCCTTCGGGGCCAGCTCCCCAATCGGCTTACGGAACGAGCGGGTGTGGGGTTCAAATCGGCGGAAATTGCCGGGAATTCGCCTGTCAGCTATACTTAGGGCATGACAGTACGAGTGACCATCGACAGCAACGGCCTTATTACAATTCCAGAGCAAATCCGCGCAGCGTGTGGATTGCAGACTGATGGCGAGCTAATTCTGGAAACCGTTGAGCAGGGGCTTCTGCTTCGCCCCTCACCAAGTTTCACCGTGGAAGACTACACCGACGAACGGATTGCCGAGTTTGCATCGGAAGAGGATGAGCTAGGTAAGCTAATGCCGCACGAGAGCTAATTCGATGCGGATATTTCTTGACGCAAATGTTCTCTTTTCAGCGTCGAATTTTGGGAGCAATGTGGCTCGTCTTGTAGATATTGCCTGCCAAGCGCATAGCGTGCTGACATGCGATTTAGCTTTGGAGGAAGCACGTAGGAATATCTTGATAAAACGCCCGCAATGGCAAGACGAATTCGGAATTCTAGAAGCAAAAATATTCTGCGTACCAACTGTTCTCTTTGAATTGCCAATTGAACTTGCTGAGAAAGACCGGCCCATCTTATGTTCGGCAATTAGCTCTAACTGCGATCTCCTAGCAACTGGCGACAAAAGAGATTTTGGACACTTGTTTGAGCAAACCATTCAAGCCACAGTGGTTGTTTCTCTCACCGGCTTGGCAAATCGTCTCATTACTTCTAGTTCTGAGGGGGCATAGTCTTGCTCCTAGAAGATCATTCGTTACCCTGAATCTCATGTCATCCACCTACGATTTCGACGTGATTGTGGTCGGCGCCGGGCACGCTGGGACCGAGGCTGCGCTGGCCGCTGCGCGGATGGGGGCAAAGACCGTTCTGCTGACCACGAACTGCGATACCGTCGGCCAGTTGAGCTGCAATCCGGCGATTGGTGGCGTCGGTAAGGGCCAGATCGTTCGCGAAATCGATGCCCTCGGTGGTGCGATGGGTCGGGCGATCGATGCCACGGGCATTCAATTCCGTATGCTTAATTTGCGGAAAGGCCCCGCGATGCATAGCCCACGGGCCCAAGCGGATAAAAAACTTTATCAGGCTGAAATCAAACGGCTCGTGGAGTCCGAGCCCAATCTTTCGTTGCGACAAGAAGTTGTGGAAGAGTTGCTAACTGAGGGTAGTACAGAGCGACCAAAGATTGTTGGCGTTGCAGTGCGTGGGGATGCCGTTTATCGCGCGCAGGCCGTTGTGCTCACCACGGGAACATTCCTGCAAGCGCTTATGCACACGGGCCAAACCAAAACTCCCGGCGGGCGCGCGGGGGAAGGAACGACCGGTGGCATCAGTGGCGCGCTCGCTCGGTTGGGCGTGCGACTGCAACGCTTCAAGACGGGCACGCCCCCACGACTGAATGGCCGCACCATTGATTATGCGAAAACCGAATTGCAGCCGGGAGACGACGATCCGCAGCCATTTTCGTTTTTGAACGACAAGCTCGAACTCGAGCAACTCCCCTGCTATATCACCTACACAAATCAAGCCGTCCATGATCTGATTCGCGCGAACCTTCACCGCGCGCCGATGTACAGCGGTCAGATTCAAGGCACGGGGCCGCGGTACTGCCCTTCCATCGAAGACAAGATCGTCCGCTTTGCTGAGAAGACGCAGCATCAGTTGTTTCTCGAGCCCGAAGGCCGCAACACGCTGGAAATCTACGTCAATGGCGTGTCGACCAGTTTGCCGCGCGACGTGCAGGATCAAATGTTCAAGCTGATCCCCGGCTTGGAGAACGCCGAGATCATGCGCTACGGCTACGCGGTGGAGTACGACTTCGCTCCCCCGGAGCAGCTCAAGGTGAATCTCGAATCGAAGCTGGTCGATGGCTTGTTCTTCGCCGGGCAGATCAATGGCACGACCGGCTATGAAGAAGCCGGTGCCCAAGGTTTAATCGCCGGGGCCAATGCGGTGCTCACGCTGCGTGGCGCGGAACCGTTGGTGCTCGACCGCGATCAGGCTTACATCGGTGTGTTGATCGACGACCTCGTGACTTGCGGTGTCGATGAACCGTATCGCATGTTCACCAGCCGGGCTGAGTATCGGTTGCTGTTGCGGCAAGACAATGCCGACCGCCGGCTGACGCCGTTGGCTCATAAGTTTGGCTTGGTCGATAGCGAACGGTTCAGCCGCTTCGAGCAGAAGCTGGCCGAAATCGAATCCGCCACCGAACTATTAAATACGACTCGCCATCAGGGGACAGCGATTGCTCAGATCGTGCGGCGACCCGAAGTCGAGTGGCCCGATGTTGTGAAGCTCGTGCCGAGTCTCGCCACGCTTAGCCGATCATCCGCCGAGCAAGTGCTCAATGATCTGAAGTACGCTGGCTATGTCGCGCGACAAACGGTGGAAGTCGATCGGCAGCAGCGGCTCGCCGAGAAAAGAATCCCCCAAGGTTTCGATTATGCCCGTCTCACGCAGCTTCGCGCCGAAGCTCGCGAGAAGTTCCAGCGTGTTCAGCCCGTGAATCTCGCCCAAGCGAGCCGGATCAGCGGGATCACGCCCGCCGACATCGCGTTATTGATGGTCCATTTCGATGGAAAAGCAGCGCGGCGCTAATCATCGTGGCGATTTCTTTGGCAAGTTGGGGGCGAGGCGGTGTACTTCTTTTTTGAGCGCAGAACCACGCGCATTCGCCTAAGTATTGTATTTGCTTGAAGTTAAGGCGAATCAATCTCTGTTGACGCGGTATGGGGGCCAGCTATAATTCGAGCAATTGGCAATTCAGGGGATATCGGCAGATACGGAGAAGATTGCCGTCTGAACAGCTTTGCTTATTTAAGTCGGCAAGCCTGTTTGAGTTGGTAATCGAGGATTTGGAAAAATGCGTACTTCTGCCGGTGAGTCACCGCGCAGGCTAGCATCCCCCGCCAAGGATTTAGCAATTCATTCCCGCCCGGTAAGAGAGTCAAACAAGGGATGCTTGGCAATGCTCTTCAGGTTGGCATGAAAGCTCCCGAAAGCCCCCAGGTCAATTGACCATCGACTAAGGAGAGAGGTGGTTCGAGCTATGAAGACCGTTTTCACGACCGGCGAAGCCGCGAAGATTTGCAAGGTAAGTCAGCAAACCATCATTCGCTGCTTTGATTCAGGACAACTCAAAGGCTTCCGCGTGCCGGGCAGCCGTTTTCGCCGTATCCCCCGCGACCAGCTGTATGCTTTCATGCGGGATAATGGCATTCCGACCGACGCCCTCGACAGCGGCCGCCGCAAGGTGCTGGTCGTTGACGACGACGAAGATTTGGTCGAGCTGATCGTCGACGCACTGGAGCGTGATGGTCGCTTTGATATCCGCAGCGTCAACAATGGTTTTGGCGCGGGGATGCTGATCAAAGAATTTCGCCCCGACATGATCGTGCTCGACGTGATGCTGCCGGATATCAACGGCAAGGAAGTTTGCACGCTCGTCCGCGGTGAAAAATCGATGGACGACGTCAAAATCATTTGCATCTCGGGTATGGTCGAGCAAGCGAAGATTCAAGAACTTCGCGACGCCGGGGCCAACGAATTCATGAAGAAACCTTTCGACGTGGAAGAGTTGATCGGTCGGATTTGCCAGTTGCTCGACGTCGAAATTCACTCGGCGTGAGTGGTTTAACCGCCAGGGCGCGATTTCATGGTCGACGAGCATGAACGCTTGAAGCTCGATGCCTTGAAAGAGCTGGCCTACGGTGCAAGCCACGAGATCAACAATCCGCTAGCGAACATTGCTGCCCGTGCGCAGACGCTGCTACGCGATGAATCGCATCCCGAGCGCCGCCGCGCGCTCGAAGCGATTCACCAGCAGGCCTTGCGCGCGCATGAAATGATCTCGGATCTCATGCTGTTTGCTCGTCCGCCGCAATTGGTGCTGGACGAGGTGGAACTTTGTGGGCTTTTAGAGCAAGTTGCCCAAAGTTTGCAAACGGAAGCAGTGGCACGGCAGATCGAGATCGCCGTCAGTTTGCCCGTACAGCCGATCGTGATTCAGGGCGATGCGGAGCAACTCACGGTTGCGCTCAAGGCTCTCCTTATAAATGCCGTCGAAGCGATTGGGCGCGAAGGCCAAATTTCAGTTCTACTGCGGCAAGAAGTGATCGCCGATCAAACGCGCGCAGTGATCGAAATTGCCGACACGGGCCCGGGCATCGCTCCCGATATTCGCGAGCATATTTTCGAACCCTTTTTCTCGGGCCGAGAAGCGGGTCGCGGACTCGGCTTTGGGCTCTCTAAATGTTGGCGGATCGTGACAGAGCATCATGGCGAGATCGTTGTTTCGTCGCAGTCCGGCGCGGGGGCGAGCTTTACGGTCTACCTGCCAATGACCACCTAGCCCGATTGCAACGCAATCCGGGACTTTCCAGACCACGTGGCGATCCGGCTACAGTTTGCGGTCTTTGCGCGATTCCTCGGTAGTGAATTTCGTGACCCAGTATTCCACTTCCGCGGCCGAGAGTTGCGACATCGGTTTATCAAACTGGGCGTTCCCCGCGGCTTGTTCGGCGGCGAATCGCTTTTGCCACAGCTCGGAGTACCAGCGGTCGCTATCAATAAAACTCGCCCGGCGCCGACGTGCGGCGCGTTGGATGCGGTGATCGCTCGAGACAACGAGCAATGACTTGGGCACGTGATGGTCCTCGATCAATTGCTCGATCAGGGCGTCGGCATCGCGATAATCCGAAGCATACCGAACTGTGATGCCACGATGACTGAGCGTGCGCGGCAAGCCGGGTGGCGCATCAGCGGCATCGAACACGATTGTCGTTTGCGAGAGTTCCGCCGTGGAAAGCGAGGACGCCAACAGATTCAGCAGCCCTTCCCGCGAACGCTGAAATGTTCCCCCCGGTCCCGACGAGTCACCGATGATTCCTGTGACGTGCAGCAGGTTGTAACCGTCGATGATGAGAGGCATGGCCCTGCGATACGTTGTATCGCGGCTAACGGTCAGGGTCCTGATATTGGCTACGGCCGCACGATCGCTTCATTGTAGTCATGCCACTCGCTATACTCATCGTGGAAATAGCGCGAGATTTGATGATCGACGCCGAAAACCGAAGCCAACAGAGCCGCGCGGATCCACATGCCGTTACGTGCCTGGCGGAAATAAACCGCACGGGGGTCGTTGTCGATCTCAGGGGGAATTTCGCCGAAATGTTGATCGCGGGGGAAAGGATGCAAGATCGGCGCGTAAAGCTTCATGCGATTCACAAGTTCGCGGCTGAGCTTGTACTTCGACAAATCGAGCTTGGCGAAGTTGGCTTCCTCGGCGGGATTGTTGTGCTCTTTTTGAATGCGGGTCATATAGAGCGCGTCGATCGCTTCGATCACAGGCGTGCCGCCGATTTTTTCCTCGAACGAATCGACTTCAATAAACTTGACGCCGCGGTCAGCCAGCCGTTGCCGCATATCGTCACGCAGCGCGAGCGTGGGGTCATTCGGAGCAATGAACACCAGCGTCACGCCCTCGTAATTGGCCAGCAAACTTGCCAGTGAGCGGACCGTGCGACCACGACCGATGTCGCCGCAAAAGCCGTAGGTTTTGTTGGCGAGTCCTTTGGAAAGTTCCGGATACTCGCGACGGAGCTCGTCAAAGCGGTTTGCCATCGGCGAGTCGTGCGAGTTGGCAAACTGAAAACTGCGCTGCAACGTATAAATGTCGAGCAGCGCTTGGGTCGGATGCTCGTCGGCTCCCGAGCCCGCATTGATGATTGGCACGCTGCGATTGCCCGTGGCTTCCAAATCGTTCATCAAGTAAGCACAAGATTCGGCCAACCGTGCGAGCTTGCTCCGCATGATGATCAAATCGAAGTAGCTCGAAAACATGCGAATCGAATCAAAGCGGGTTTCCCCCTTGGTTTCCGACGAGGTCGTGGGGTCGCGAACTTCGTTGCAGGTGATTCCCAAAATCTGGCACGCCGCCATGAACGAGAGGAACGTCCGTGTCGACGGCTGCGTGAAGTAAAGCATCGCCCGCTTGTGGTTGAGCAGGCGGATGAGAAAGTCCTGACCGCCGCGCATTTTTGAGAGGGCGCGAATTTTGTCGGCCGTGCCGGCGAGGTCTTCCAGCATGTCCACCGAGAATTGCCCGCTGAAAATCACGTGGCGCAAGCGTTCGTTGCGCTCAAATTCGGGCAGCTTCATCCGGACGGGCCGCTGAAAACGCGACTCGTAATGCAGCAAATCCAACTCATCCTGGGTGGGCGTGCGGCGGTTGTCCGGATCGCGCGACATCGAAGAATCCTCGCGGGGCATGGTGGGCGACTTCCGTTGTTATCGCACACGCAGAGTTTGGCCGTCAAGCTGCGCAAGATTAGACTTACCACGAAGGCACAAAGAGCACGAAGAATTCATAAAAATTGTTGACTGCCATCGCAACAATCAAACTTCAAGTTCTCTTTGTGACCTTTGAGACTTCGTGGTTAATTATCCGAAACGCGCCAGCGGAAATGAAACATCCCCATCACCGCAAGGAGCAAAACCGCATTGTAAATAACCGTGAATGTGAGATAGCCCCAGAATACCGGGAGCGAAATGGCCCGTGGCTGGGGCGAGTTGGAAACATCCAGCGGCAGATTAAACACCGCGGCGAAGGGACTCGTAATACCGGCAAGAGTGGCGGTTTCGATCGCTTCGGGTGTTTTCACGAAAGTATCCACGAACCGTTCCGCGGCCAAGGGCACGAGAAACAAGACAATGATCACCAAATAGGTCGCAAGCAGGCTGGTCGAACTTTTTGTAAAGAGCGTCGAACAAAACAGCGCCGTCATCGCCGTGGTGACGCAAGTGAGCATCACCACCAGAAAGTAGCCCCCCATCGTCGGCAGATTTCTCCAGTAGTCCAACGGCATAATGCAGGCGAGCACCACGGGCCACATCAGAAATCCGGTGAGCACGCTTGAAACGCGCAGGCCCGAAAACAATTTGCCCCACATCATTTGCCACGGAGTGATCAGCGTGGTGAGCAGCAAATCGAGCGTTTGCCGTTCGCGTTCGCTGGTGACGCTCCCCGCGGTGAAGACCGGCCCGACGAGCATATTAAATATGAGTACATAAGCGATGTACCACGGTGCGTAGTAAGGCCGCAAGAACAAGCAGAACGCCATGACGAACATCGCCAGGCCCATGCTGATTTGAATCACCAGCCGCAGCATGAGAGTGCCTTGCGCGAAAATTTCGCTGCGGATTTCCTTTTCGTAGATAGGATTAGCATCCTCGGGCAGAAATGTCGTTCGCTTGGGTGGGGCAAACAGTCGGTCGGGGAATTCATCGCGTTTGATATAAAGTCCGACCGCGGCTTCGGCTTCGGTTTCCAAATCAATCGCCTCGCGGCCTGCGCTTCCGAGGTTGGGAGCTTGCAGCAAACGCCGCGAAACGTCGGCGAACAAGAGGGCCGCGACCGAGAGGCACGCTAGCGGAACGACTGTTAGCACGACGAACAAACGAGCTTCGCCCAGCTGTTCGAGTGCTTGCCAGATAAAGACCCCCGCCATCGCGAGTGGCAGGATCATCAAATACGAAACCACCAGCGAAGCCGAAGTTCGCACAAAATAGCTGCTGCACCACAGGCTGATCATTGTGAAGAGCGCGACCGAAGAAATCATGGCCAGATAAGCGGCCAGGATTTCAAAAAATTGCACGCCACCCAGCGGCAGGCACAACATCACCACCGGCAGCGAACCGATCATCAACTCCGCCAGCGGGCACAGAGACGCGGCAAATTTGCCGAACACGATCGCCGCAGGCTTCATGGGGCTGGCCAGCAGCATTTCGAAACTGTCGCGTTCCTTTTCACCGGTGATCGCCCCCGCGGCAAAGCTGGGGGCCATCAACGACATCAGCATGTATTGCCCCAGGAACAGCAGATTCACCAGTGGCCGGGCCTTGTCGCTGTTGGACATGTCGATCGTCTGATCGGCCGGCCAAGCAGCATAGACCAGCAAACCCAACAACCCCACATAAGCGAACAGCAACACAAACGTGCGCGTCATGCGCAAGTTCGCAACAAGTTCGTTTTGCAGAACGGGGTTTTCGAAGAGGTACATGGGGAACGGGGGCTTGGGGCTGGGGAATTGGGATTGGGAATTATTGTTTCTTTGCTTGCGATTTTATTTTTAAGGAATTCGCATGCGATCGCAGTCGTTTCCCCAGAATGTCTGAATGCCTCAGCATAGCATTTGCCGTTTGCTCATCGACATAGCCGAGTTCTTGAGACAAGATTACCTGAGTCTCTAATTCAGCCAGCGAACCCATGGCTATCGAAATATGACGCAGATAGTCGAGCGTTGACGTACGAGCGTGACCCTCAGCAATATTTGAAGGAATTGAAACGCTGCATCGACGTAGCTGGCTTACCAATCCATAGATTTCTTGCTTGGGGAATGTGTTTGTGTGCTGATAGACCATTTTGGCTAGTTGCATGCCTTCTTGCCAGACAACAAGATCGCGGTAGCTAAGCACACTCATGCAAAGTCCTCCAACCCCCAACCCCCAACCCCCAATCCCGAGATCCTAGCCCCTTAGTATTCTCTCGGCCTCACCTTCCCCAGTACCCGACTCGGCAGACCTTGAATCCTTAAGAAGCCTTCGGCATCCGTCTGATCGTAGCTGCCGCCACCTTCCATGCTGGCGATGGCTTCGTCGTACAGGCTGTTTGGACTCGTGCGGCTTTGGATCATCACGTTGCCCTTGTAGAAGCCGAGGGTCACTTCGCCCGTGACCGGCTTTTGCACTTCGTGAATGAAGGCCATCAGAGCGTCCATCTTGGGGACGTACCAGAAGCCGTAGTAAACCATCTCGGCGACTTCGGGCGCGATACGGTCACGCAGGTGAACCGTCTCGCGGTCGAGCGTGAGTTGCTCGAGCGCAAGGTGTGCCGCGTACAGCGCGGTCATGCCGGGGGCTTCGTACACGCCTCGGCTCTTCATACCGACGAAGCGATTCTCGACGATGTCGATGCGTCCCACGCCGTTGCGTCCGGCGATTTGGTTCATGGTTTCCACCATCGCCAAGGCGCTTTTCTTCTCGCCGTTGATCGCAACGGGCACGCCGCTTTCAAAGCTGATCGTGACTTCTTCGACTTTGTCCGGCGCGTCTTGCGGCGAAACCGTCATGCCGAAATCGACAATCGCCACGCCGTTCACCGCGGGGTCTTCCAGCTGGCCGGCTTCATAGCTGATGTGCAGGCAGTTCTCGTCGCTGCTGTACGGCTTGGAGATCGAAGCCTTCACGGGAATGTTCTTGGCTTCGCAGTAGGCGATCATCTCGGTGCGGCCGGGGAACAGATCGCGAAACTTTTTGATCCGCCACGGCGCGATGATCTGCACGTTGGGATCGAGCGCTTCGGCGGCGAGTTGGAACCGGCATTGATCGTTGCCTTTGCCCGTGGCACCGTGAGCGTAAGCTTCGGCGCCAACTTCGCGAGCTACTTGCAAGCAAACTTTCGAGATTAGCGGCCGCGCGATCGAAGTGCCGAGCAGATAAATGTTCTCGTACTTGGCTTGCCATTGCAGCACCGGAAACGCAAAGTCCCGGCAAAGCTCTTCGCGGGCATCGATCAATTGCGAGGTCTTGGCCCCGTTGTCGCGGGCCTTCTTGAGGATCGCCTCGCGGTCTTCGCATGGTTGGCCCAGGTCGACGTACACGGCATGCACGTCGTAGCCTTCGTCCTGCAACCAACCAAGAATCACCGAGGTATCTAAACCACCTGAATAGGCCAACACACAACTGGGCATGATCACGATCCTAATTAAACGTAAGTTGTAGGCCGGAACGAGTTTTACGAAGTTCCGGCAATGGTAAGTGTCATTCCCGCGCAGGCGGGAATCCAGGGCTCGTCAATTCTGGATCCCCGCCTGCGCGAGGATGACGAAATATGCCGGAACTGTGCATCCGCCTTGGGCAGATTCCGGCCTACATTGGTCGCCTTGCTGACAGCGAACTCCCCATTGTGGTTCACGCCCGTGCGAGTGACAAGCGGTGGAGAATAGAACGCGGATGATCACAGATCAGGCGGATTTACGCGGAGAGCTTGATCGGCGAACATCCGCAAAATCCGTGTTCATCGGTGTTCTATTCCGCCGGCAACTCGGCAATCTTGAGATTCCGAAACAACAAATCTGTCGTCGGATCGTGCCCTTGAATGGCGATCGTGCCGGGTTCGGTGCGCAAGCCGCGGCGGGGGTTTTCATCGCCGCGGCGGTCGTCGGTCCAGTCCGTCACTTGATAACCGTTGACCCACACGGCGATATGCGCGCCGGTGGCCACGATGGTTTTGGTGAACCACTCATGATCGCGCGCCACGACCCGCCGCGCGGTGGTGCGGCGATAGATGGCCCCCGTGCCGGCGTCGACCGGTTGGGTTGGATCGCCATCCTTCATCAAATTGTGAATCTGGCTTTCATAACCCATCAACACGTCGCCCGGGATGCAGCGGAAGAAGATGCCGGAGTTCAAGCCGTCGCCGTTCACTTTGGCATCGAGTTGCAGAACGAAGTCGCCGAACGAGTCGTTCGTTTCCAGTTGCCCCGGGCCATTCTTGATGGCGATCTCGCCGGCGGGGGTCACGCTGAATTCACTCTTGTTGGCGCGGTCGGTGGTCCAACCGGTGAGGTCCTTGCCGTTGAACAGTGGTTTGAGCCCGAGCGGTTTCAAGCGGATATTGCGAAACGCGATGGGGCCTTCTTTAAATTGCAATCCAATGTGACCGCGTTTGGGTGTATAGGCTACTCCTTTGCTATAGATCAAAACATCGAGTCGCGTTCCATCGAGTGAGATGTGCAACTTGCGACCATCCGCTTTTAGATCGAATGAATGCCAATCGCCGTTCCAAGGATCGGGTTCGGTTTGTGGTGGACCGCCTCCACGTCGAATATAAGGTTTTTCGCCGCTTGCTGAGAATGAGTACATACCCCCTCTCATACCTACTTTGAGTCGTCCAACGAGCGAGCCTGTTGGAAAGGGATTATCCTCAGGCGCGATATTCACTTCATAACAATCTTTCGTGGGATCTTTCGGATCGAGCGATGTCCGTAAGAACACGCCGCTATTTGTCGTGGGCGGCGCTTTGAACTCGACGTGCAGTTCGTAGTCGGCGAACTCACTGGTGGTCATCAACCAACCTTCCTTGCCACTGTCGACGCGAATCTCGCCGTCTTCGACGTGCCAGTTGGCATCGCTCGTGCTTTTCCAACCAAAGAGCGTCTCGCCATCGAACAACGCGATCCAACCTTCGGCCGCTTGCTCAGGGGTGACAACTTCCGTTTGAGCTGCTGCCAAAGAAGTGATGAACAGGAGGAAGCAGAGTGAGCAGAGTTTTGAGAAATTGGTCATTCTGTGGGAGCCTTGGCCCGCCCGAGGCGGAAAGAATCGAGTTTCCATCCAAAGAAGTGAACGAAGTACGAGAAAGTTTAACCTAGATTCCTCTCGTCATGAAACTCCCTCCGAAAATTCCAAACAGTCAGTTGAAACGCAAAGCTCGCGGAGACGCTAAGAACCGCAAAGATTTATTTCAGCCATTTCTCTGCGAAACTTCGCGTCTTGGCGTTCTCTGCGTTTAAAACTTGTGTCTGCTAATTTTTACCCTTCGTCGATGTCGAGCCGTACCTGGAACGGTCGCTCCCCTGTCCTTTCGCCGGCCAGTTCGATTTCCAGTTTGTTGGTGAGTGCGATCAGCTGCGTCACTTCCAGATCGCCAGCAAGCAACTGCCCGTTGAGCGAAACTCGCGCGCCGGCGGGAAGTTCCTCGACGACGATCCACACCTTCTCGCGCGGCGTCAGCCCGGCGGGCCAATTGAACTTGCGAATCCAGCAGACGCAATCCTCGCGCGGCTCACAAATCCAAGGTTCGCGGAGACGGATAGAATGAATGTCGGGCATGGGCGAGAGATTAGTTGTTAGGCGCTAGGAGCTAGTTAAGAATTCAGTTTCTAGCGCCTAACAACCAGCGCCTAGCGTCTACAAGCTACTTCGCCAAATTCCGCGTCACCGTCGTTTCGCGAATCTGACGGCTCTCGGGTTCGTAAACGCGGAGCTTCACTTGAACCCCCAGCAGCGGAGAGGGATACGGCGGCGAGGTTTCGCGCTCAAGCGGATCGTCGGGGCCGTTGATGGGAATGTCGCCAGCTACATCTACGTACCTAGGATCACCTGCAAGTGAAGCATCTGGGTCATCTAAACCGTTAGTGCCTTCGTCCGCTCCGGTTAGTACATTGCCATCGTTGTCACGATTGTCTTGATCGACGCCGTCAGTTTCATAGTAGGTCGTCCAGGTGTCATACGTGCTTGGCGATGAATTGAAATATCCTGGGGCACGAGGATGCCAGCCAACTTGTCGCTCTTGCTGAAAAAGCGTCGGTGGGGCGCCGGTAATGGCTGTGTAGTCATATCCTGGTACATTATTCCAACCTAAGTCTACATATGTTCCGAAACCAGTTATGACACCGGTACCGATTGCATTGAGAAACGGTCCACCAGGAGTGCCACTAGGTTGAATGATTGCACCTTCATATTGATAAAGTGGCGCACCTGGATCAAAAACCTGTATATCGAATGCTAAAACGTCACTTAACACGAGATCTTCATTTGATCGTTCGTTAGTTGGTAAATCCCCTGGTTGGTTATCGCTGCCAAACGGATAGAGCGAAGAATTGTCAGCCCCGGGCTCCTGAAAATCAGCGTTAGGAGGTGCTCCTTGCGTATCGTAGGGAAACTGATATGGAAAATAGCCAGGCGATGTTAATGGATAATCAGCAGGGTTCGTCATGTGAGCAAAGCGATGTTCTCGACGGGCTAAGTCAGCAACCGTGTTAGGCACGATTCGCTGATTTTCCAACCGCGCTGAAATATCGTATTTATTTTGAAAGTCGCGTAGAGCCTTCAGGCGTGAAGCAAATGTTGGATATAGAGCAGGATCACTTAAATCGAGAAGAGGATCGCTACCAGAAATGCCGCTGACTTTGTTCACTTCCGTGCCATACCAAGGCACAACCAAAAGCGTGCGGCGATAGATCTTACGCATCCCTGGCTCACCCATTTCAGGGCGGTAGCTGGGATCAGTTCTCAATGGAGTTTGTACGGAATACCAAATAACCTCGGCTACAGGGGAAGAGATAGCCATATCGATCCAATCACCGGTTCCACTCGGGCCTCCAGCTATAGTTGTTGGATCGCCGCCCGGCGTTAACCCACGACCCTTGCCACGAAATTTTTCAACTTCATTCTCAACCGTCATCGCGAGGATGTCGTCGTAATCGCCCAGGCCGCCGCCGTCGGTGTACTCGCCCAAAACAACCGGATTGCCTTGAGCATCAAACGCGGCGCTACTTGAAGGCACAAGAGATGTTGTACGATCAATTGATCCGGGTGCGTAGGGATTGTCATCCGAATAAGTTCCCTCGACGATTTCAAAATACCCATCCGGCGGATTGTTCGAGTCGGGCTTGGGCATCACGCCGTGGGCGTTCTTCGGATACTTCAGGCACGTCGCCCCGGCGAGGTCGTTGAAGAGCTGGGTCCGTGCGATGCGCAGATCCGCGCTGATTTCCATCGTGGCCCGGCGGTTGCGCACCCCCTGGCTGATGTTGGCAAACAGGTTCACCACCGCCGCCATCATCACCAGCGTGATCGCCATGCCGATCAGCATTTCGATCAGGGTCAGCGCGCGGCGATTGTTTGAACTGAAGTTCGTCATGAATTTGCTCTGTTCCGGTGAGTGCCTCTGCAACTGGCAGGCCGAGAGAAGATACTACTATTGCACCGTGAAACAAGCCAAAAGTCAAGCAGAACTAGCGACCGTAAAGCATTTTGGCGGCGGGAGTTAGCATGCTTCCTGTGCAATCGTAACACACTGCACTGCACACTTTGTGGTGTTACAATACAGTTAGTGAGCCGGCTCGTCTCGAGCCCGGACCTGGACGGCGGCGTGACGCCCCGGCTCGCGTCGCACGGAACCCCTTATGCGCATCAGCACCATCCCACAGCTTTATCGCAACATGAATCGTTGGGGAGAAATCCTCTCGATCCTGAGCAAATATGGATTGGCGGGATGGCTCAACCGGTTTGATTTCCTGCCGGGCAAGACACTGCTCAAAAACCGCAACGGCCAAGTCCTGGCGAGAGAGAACCGCGAAACGCGGATTCGCTTAGCCATCGAGGAACTAGGGCCGACGTTTATTAAGCTCGGCCAAATCCTCAGCACGCGACCCGACGTGGTGGGCGTGGAACTCGCCGAAGAATTGCAGAAGCTGCAAACCGAGGTTCCGGCCGACTCGCTGCTGTTGGTTTCCGCCGTATTTGAAGCGGAGCTTGGCCGGCCGATCGCTACGAGCTTTACAGAGTTCACTTCCGAACCGGAAGCCTCAGCCTCGATTGGCCAGGTGCATCGCGCGCGTTTGAACACGGGTGAGCAAGTCGCGGTGAAGGTGCAACATCCTTCGATCAAGCAACGGATCCGAGTCGACCTGGAAATCCTCACGGGCCTCGCGCAATTGGCCGAGCGGATCCCGGAATTGCAACCCTACCGACCCACGTTAATCGTGGCGGAGTTTCAGCGTCTTTTGCGGCGTGAAATTGATTTCACCTGCGAGCGGCGCCATCTCGAACATTTTGTGCGTGCGTTTCGTGGCAGTGAGAAAGTCAAAATTCCTGTTTCCTATGCCGACCTCAGCACCGAACGCGTGTTGGTGATGGAATGGCTCGAAGGGGTGCCGCTGTCGGATCCCGTTGGCGTGCAGGCCATGGGAGTCGACCTGGGACAAGTGGCGAAGAACGGTGCGGAAGCCTATCTGGAAATGATCTTCAGCCACGGCGTTTACCACGCCGATCCGCATCCGGGCAATTTGCTGCTGATGCCCGACGGCCGGATCGGCCTGCTGGATTTCGGGATGGTTGTCCGCATGGATGACAAAACTCGCGACAATGTCGAAGAGCTGATGCTGGCGATTGTCGAGCAGGATGCCCACCGACTGTGTGCAGTCGTCATGCGAGTAGGAGATGTTCCCCCCGGCTTGGATGAAACGAGCTTGGGCCTGGACTTGGCAGATTTCGTGGCCCACTACGCCCATCAGTCGTTCGATCGCTTTGAGCTAGGGACCGCGCTCTCGGAAATGATCAACATCATGTTGCAGTACAAGATCGTTCTGCCTTCGGCGATGTCGTTGCTCCTCAAAGTGCTGATCATGCTCGAAGGGACCGCCAAAAAGCTCGAGCCGAACTTCTGCTTGATGGAAGTCTTACAGCCTTATCAGCGCAAGATCATGGCCCGTCGTTTGTCACCGCGGCGGCAACTGCGCAAGGCGAAACGGTTCGCCTTTGAAGTGCAGGAATTGATCGAAGTTTTTCCCCGTCGGTTGCGCGACATCATGCAGCAGGTGCAATCGGGACGCTTCGACGTGCATCTCGATCATCGCGGACTCGAGCCGTCGGTGAATCGGCTGGTGTTGGGCATGATGACCAGCGCGCTGTTTTTGGGTTCGACACTTCTCGTGACGAATCACACTTGGCCGCTCTGGGATGTTTCGGTGCCGGGTGCCGCGGGCTTCGCCTTGAGCGGCTTCCTAGGACTGCGGTTACTGCGAGCGATCAACAAATCGGGCCGGCTCGAACGGCGGAAGTAAATCGTTCGCGCCGTCGCTTGCGACGGAATTTTGTGCGCGACGAAGTTGCGGCGCGTCAGGTCAAGCCGCTTCTTGGAGAGGCATTTCCGTTTTGGGGGCGAGATTCTGCAGTGCCGTCTCCAGCTCCTGGCACAGCGCATCGAGCTTTACGAGCAGCTCTTCGTGCCGTTGGTCCAGCTTATGGAGGGACTCGCTATCGGCCAATTCTTTCATAACGGGTAGCCGTCGGGGTGGCAGTCGTCGAACCACGGAAAAGAATCGGCGTGCTTCAGGGGATGGGGCGAGCCAAGTTGGCCCCCAGCGGCTTGGCAAATCCTAGCAAAGGTGGGGCTGTAGCGGATGTGGCGGTTATTGTGGTCGGCTAAGCCGGCAAGCGCCGCTTGCCGGCTTAGCCGAGGTAAATTGGGGAAATAAAGCGGGAGGGTCATGGGCTGGACGGTTTGGCGGGCCGATGCTATCTTACGTGTTTGTGCATAACACGTTAGGCCCCCTCTACGTCAGTGTGGGCTGCCCATATTCATTAGGTTTGACCGATCGATTAGGAGTAACCCTTGGTAAAGTTGACTCTTCGGGAAAGAGAAACCGCTCAAGAGGCGGTTCGCAGATTTCGCAAGTTGGTGGAGCGGAGCGGTATCAAGAAGGAAATCCGCGTCCGTGAGTTCTACGAGAAGCCCAGCGAAACAAAGCGTCGCGCTCGCCTCCGGGCCCAGCGCCGTTCCCGTCGCGAACGATTGGTCCCCACGCGCTAACTATTTAGCGGCACAGTCCGTGTCGTTAGCCGGCAGCGTCCCGCTGCCGTTGCCGTTTGCGATCACCAATACAAACAAAACAGCCAGGCGCAATTTCTTGCGACTGGCTGTTGGCGTTTCTGTAGGATTGGTATCCCTCGACTAGAAGGTCAACTCGGCACGGCCGAAGAAGCCATCGAAGCCAAGGATGTTCGCGTCGTCCCACCAGGCACCAGGATTGGCTGCCAGAGGAACAACCGTGTCACGCATACCCATGTCGAACCAGGCCGAGAACAAGTAGCCAGCTGACACACTCAAGTTGTTAGTGACTTGAATCGTGCCACCCGCTTCGATATCGAGCACGGGGAACAACTGAGTGTTGGACATGGTTGTCACGACACTACCGTTGGCTGCGGAATGCACCATGTCGATGTTTCCTAGCAAGATCGCGGCATCGCTGGACGCATAGATCGAGAAGATACGGCTTTGACCGCAGTAGCGGCGACCGGTCAAACCAACACGAGGTCCGCCACCTTCAAAGTCCATTGTGGTGGAGCCCACGATATCGGCGTTTGGTGCCACTACGTCGATAGTGCCAACACGTTGCCAATCAACTTCAGCAAAGCGAACACCAGCCCGCCACGTAAAATCCCAAGCGGGGCATGGGCAGCAGCATCCCGAACCACCTCCGCAGCCTGAACCACAGCAAGTGTCGCAGCAAGAATCGCAACCCCCACAGCAGGGATCGTAGCACGAGCAGATGGGAATCGTCTTGCCAAACGCCAAGTCGTAGGCAGCAATGTCGACGTCCACGTCTTGCAACACGCGGTCGTTTGGACCAACGGGCGCTTCTTGATGGGGATCGCGAAAGATAACCTGAGTCTGAGGAGGAACCGCAGCGGGAGCGATACCACTATCATAGTCGGAATTATTTTGGAAGCGTGTGTAAGTAAAGATGATCTCCTCACCGCACTCATCCCAACGATAACCGCCGTAGAAGCGGTAGCTCGAATTGTAATCGAACTCGATGGGAACATAATCGATTTGTGTTGATGGCGGCGGATTGATGCTGGTAATCACAATCAAGCCGTTCGCTTCGCTGAACGTCGGACGGACGTTCAAGTAATCGCCGCCCACGACAAAGCTACCTTGGCGGACAAAGCGACTTTTCCCCCATCCCATATGACCGGGCGTGTAGTCAGTACTTTGGCACTCGGTGTAGCTTTCGACGCTGTTGTAGTCAGCCATCGAATCGGCCGCCTCGGCCGTGGCTCCTGCCATTTGGTATTGCCGATTGTTGTCGGCTTGCACTGCCGTGGAATTCCACATCGCAAGGCAAACTGCGAGCGCAGCCGCCCTCTGAAAACAGAGTTTCATCCTTGAGTCCCCCCTACATGAAAAGCATCGCGTTCAAGGCACTTTGCGGGCTCAAACGCGAAAGAAGGCGAAACTGCCAGCGCTGGATCACTTGCCAGGGCCGTCCGCCTCAGGTCTTCGTTCAAATAGAAGAATCGGAGGCTGCACTATCGATACTTTCGCTTTTCTCGGCAAAATCCGGAGAATCGGCACGAGGCGCAAGCTTTCTCACATTGGTAGAGATTGCGCAGTTTAACAGCGAGCGAAGAGTCAGCCATTTTGCACAAGAAACGAACAACGCCCAGGGATCGCAGTCCCTGGGCGTTCTCACAGGTCACAAAGTCTTTAAATCTTTTACTTTAAGCAATGCGGCGACGGCCTAGTAAGAAGTAGCCGCTCAAGCTTCCCAAAGCCAAGGCAATCGAACTTGGTTCGGGAACGATGGTTGGCTCGAGAATTCCACCGATCACATAGGAATCAACCACGCCATTGATGTGATACGACGGTGTGGTGACTTGCTGTTGCCACATCGTTACGTGCTCCATGAAATCGGCAAACGGGAACGGATCCGTCTCGGTAACGTCCAGAGTATCCGGGTCTTGAAAGACCACGGTCAGTAGCGAATCTTCGGAGAAGAACTGAGTCATCGACGGCCAGGGCGTCGTTGGGCCGGCGTCCTCTTTGAGCAATTGAATTTTCATGGTTGCCATCTGACCCGGTATCAAACCACCATTGTCGAAGCTGATAACGAGCGTATTGCCGTCATCTTGGATCATTGAAGTAATGTCGGTGTTGCCGGGAACCACCATGGGAAAGGCAGGCATATTGTTGCCTTTATGAAGGCCGAAATCATACATATTAGCCGTACTTCCCAGTTGGATCTTGAAGCCAATAATGTTTTGTTTTGAAGCACTGGAATCCAAGTTATCAGAACCGTTGACTTCCAGACCGTTGCCAATCGAAATCGTGGGACTCGTACGTAAGGCGAGAGCCGATGGGATCAGCGTACACATGGCGTTGTACGAGCTCAAATCTTGTTGTAACTCTGCTCGCTCGAGTTCGTAGGCCACAGCGGGATCGTTGGGATCAACTAAGCCCGCCTCAATGGCCGCTACCAGAACCGCCAAAGTGGCTTGGTCATTTAGCACAGAGTCATGTTGATCGAGTTTGAATGTGAAGCCCGCGGGTTCGACGGCACTCGCCGGAATCGCGATCGTTGCGAGTACGGCAATGGCTGCCAAAAACTTGGCGAACTGTGGAACATAATTTTGAAGCTGCTTTTTCATGGTGTGTTTCCCGACCGCTTGTTCTTTTGCTATCCGTTGGCCGTCCCGGCGCGATGCACTATTGCAATTGCGATGCATTGCCGAAGCAAATTTCTAGCGGTATGTAGTACTGTTGTGAGGTGTGACCTGGTTTCCATTTATGGTTGCCAGATCGAGCAGCAAGCTTCACGAGAGAGTCAAACGCGTGGGCGTTTGACGGCATTCGAAGGGCGAATGGCGCGGCAAGATGCCTCTGAGCCCTTGTGTAAGAAGGGCCAAAGCAAAAACCTATTTGCGCATTTTGAGCGTGGCGAATTGACAGCGTTGTCTGATCTCAGGCGAGATCAATAGGTTGCAGACAGACTGCGCCCCAAAGGCCTACCTAGCAATCACATCATCGCTTGGAACCTGCTGGAAAGTGCCTGTCAGAATGACTTGCGCTATGCAGGAAAGATGGTGTGGTGAACCCAGGCGTAAGTGCCTTTTCGGACAACGACCGAGTCAATCCGACTCGTCGCCGATCGAATGTTCATGAGGTCCACTACCCAATCTTGGTAAGAAAAAAATGCTTGAAAACCGAGCCTATCTCGCTCGGACATCTCTCATAATATCTACCCTAACCCCCAGTGTCAAACAAATTGCCCCAAAATAACTGGGAAAGTCGTAGGGTGCCTGGACATAGGCTCTAGGGGTGATTTTGCCAGCACCGCGCAAAAAATGACGCGGCGGGGTCCCCTCTCGCTCCTAGCGTGACCCGCCGCGTCTGTGAAGCGGCACCACTCCCCTCAGGTGCCATCTCTACTCAAACATAGTTCAAACCTGACCGGTGCAGGCAGAGAGCGGCTGCTACAGGACAGTTGAGCAGGATGTCGATGGAGATAAGTGGCAATCACGAAACATATTGCCGGAAATGTGATGTTGATTTTTTTCAACAGGTGGCCAGCAGTGCCTGCACAGCCCGAAATGCCCGCAAAACAGGGCCTGCAAAGCTATGCCTGCCAGTCGAGTCCGATGTCGAGCACGCGGGCTGAATGGGTTAAAGCGCCCACGCTAATTCTCTCCACCCCAGTGGATGCGATTTCCCGAATCGTGTCCAAACGAACGCCCCCCGAGGCTTCCAGTTCCACTTGCGGTGCGATTGTGTCACGCATTGCCACGGCCTCGCGCAAGGCTGTTGACGGCATGTTATCGAGCAGCACAATTTCGGGCTTCAGGGGCAGCACGGCGGCGAGTTGCTCCAGCGCATCGACTTCGACTTCGATAGGCATGGCCAACTTCTGAGACTGGAGAAATTGCCGTGCCTCGACGACGGCTGCCGCGGCATCGGCGGGGGAACCGATGGTGCTCCCCGCACGCTGGGCCAAATGATTGTCTTTGATCAAGACGGCATCAAAGAGCCCGCTGCGATGATTTCTTCCCCCGCCGCAGTGAACCGCGTACTTTTCCAACCGCCGCCAACCGGGCGTCGTCTTGCGGGTATCGTAAACGCGAGCGTTTGTCCCCGCCACTTCACGGGCATATTGGCCAGTCAGAGTGGCAATGCCCATTAAACGTCCTAGCAAATTGAGCAGTGTTCGTTCCACGGTCAGCAGGTCACGAACACTGCCAGATAGCGTGGCCAACTTGGTCTTCGCGGCGAACGATTGGCCGTCATCGACGAACGTCGTTACGACAAGGTCTGCTTGAGCTTCCGCCAGAACGATTTCCATGGCCGACATCCCCGCCGCGATACCTGACTCGCGCGCCACGATGTCGGCCCTACCCTTCCGGTCCGCGGGAACGAGCGATACGGTCGTCCAATCTTGCTGGCCGTTCAAATCCTCGGCGAGTGCCAGCCGCACCAAAGTTTGGCAATCCTGCTGAAGAGCGTCGTCCCAGGTGAATTGGTGAAAATCCTGCACAAGAGCCGTCCAAGTTGCTTGGGGGTGAAAAAGCTGATCTGCTATATTTGAGTCAGTCAGCCCTCATGCAGCAATCCGAGAAATCCCCTTATGCCGAAGAAGCGTTCGCCAGCGAATGAGTCCTCGACGGCGCATGGGCCTTGGATCAAGGAAAGCCAGCACAAAAGCTTGCTCGTGTTGGTTTCGAGCAGTTTATTGATGCTCGCGTGCTATTGGCTCTATCTGGGTGGGCATCGCGGACGGTTGATCGAGATCGATCGCGCGCGACCACTGCATGCCAAGTATCTGGTCGACATCAACCGCGCCGATTGGGCCGAGATGGTTCAACTCCCCGGCTTGGGAGAAGCCTTGGCGCAGCGAATCATTACCGACAGGCAGCAGCGAGGTCCTTTTCTCGACGTCGACGATTTGGATCGCGTTGATGGCATCGGTCTGCGCACGCTAGAACGTATTCGGCCTTATCTGTTGCCGATTCCCAAAGATACCGACTGGGCGGGTTTGGAATTGGAAAGTACCGAGCATGTGCAGTGACCACCCGGCGTACCCGCTCTTACCAAATAAACCCCGTGCCAACGTTCATGCCAAAGAAGCCCAGGTTGCCTTCTTCGCTCGTGGCGTTGCCGGCCCCTTGCCACAGTTGGCCTTCCATCGCCGTGGTGACGAACGGCGTCAGCACACGGCCACGATAATGCCGGGCATGCCAGCGCACGCCGAGCTGAATTTCGCCGATGCTAAACACATCGTCGCGCTCAGTGATATTGCGCGTGATAAACGAGTTCGCCACGTCGAGGTCTTCGCCCGCAGTCAGATTGCTCGAACCGTCGCCAAACAGTAGCGAGCCACGTGCTTTAACGAACGAGCCAATTTGCGGCGTCCAAGGGCGATAAGCTTCAAACGAAATCGTCGGGCCAAACCCTTCGAGCGAATGCCGGAAGTTGATGGCATCGCGCAAAACATTGCCTGTCTCGCGGATTTCCGCCTGATAGGTTTGCTCGGTGAAGGCATAGCGAACACCGCCTCCCAAGCCAAACTGCCAACAACCCAGCGAAGCCTGCCGAGTCGCTTCCAAATCGATCGCGTAGGCGTCGAGATCGCTTTGGGCGCGGTAGGTATCGGTGGGGATATTGGTGGTGATGTCGAGTTCGGGGAACGGACTGATAATCTCGCCGAAGCCGTTCGCCGGAGGATTGGCGCTCACGTCCGCAGATGAATAGTCAAATCTCCACCAGGTTCCACGGAATCCAATGCCGTCGTTGCGCTCCCAGCCAAGGAACACCCGCGGCGTCACTTCCATGTCGTAATCGAAATCGGTCTGGCTGAAGGTTTCGAACGTCGTGCCATCACTGGTCATCGTCGTGAACGCTTCATTGTTTTCAAAGCGTGGCTTGACGATTGCCAACTCAAAACCAACGTACACATGCTGGCCGGGAGAAAAGCTGACGTTGTTGCCACAGCAGATATCGCCACAGCAGGGATCGTTACAGCAGGGATCGTTACAGCAAGTATCGCCGCAACCAATACAACCACCGCTGTCACACGAATCGAATTTCGAGCCTGCTTCGTAATAGGGTTCACTCTCTGAAGAAGTTTCATACGAAGCTTGGGTAATCGTATCAAAATCTTCTTCGTAGAACTCCTCCTCGGCGGTTTGCTCCGCAACTTGCGCAGCTTTTTTCTTGGGCTGCGACGGTGATTGAGTGCGCGGCTTGGGTTTCCGGTCTTCCGGAGTCCAAGTCGCCAGTCGGCGCGTGCGCACCTCGGGTTCCATCTGTTGCGTGGTGGGATTATAGACCTGACGACCCGCGGATTTTGCGTGCAGCCAGGTGCTATCACAAGCAAACAGAACGACGGCTGCTAGCAGCCATTGACCAAAGGGACGGAGGGCCCGATTGCAGTCCATTGCCGGCCTCAATTTCTGGAAATCGATGAAGAAAAGTGGGCGCAGTGTGAGTTTCCCAGGGATATCACGCCCACTGGTATCATCGGCAAGCTACGCAAGGAAATCCAGTTAAATTGAGTTTGCCGGCAAATGTCCGCACGCTCAAATCAGGCTGGCAAACGCAGCATCGAGGGTGTCCAGGGATTCTTCTTCGGGAACAACAGCCTCATTTACAATGATTGTGAACGATTTAGTGTTGGCTGTTGTAGGCGAGTCAATTGCGATAATCGTAATTGTAAAAGTGCCTATGGTATCTGGAGTCCACTGAAACAATCCCGTTCCGTCAATTGTCGGCTCCACCGAGCCAGGGGGAAGTTCCTCGGTATCAAGATAAACGGTAATTTCTGCGAGAGTGTTGTCTGGATCCGTGATAATCGCGGTAAACTCGATGTCGTCGCCGAGAGTGATTTCGACAGGCGAATTATCATACGGGGCGGGCAGAGCCAAGCCGACGCCATCATTGACCCCGGCTACACTCACGGTTGCTGTTGCGGCAGTGCTGCTATTCGCTCCATCATTGACTACGACTGTGATACTGCGATTCACTTCAGTCGGGTCTTGCGACGTATTGTTATAAGTTAACGTCCGCAAGACTTGTTGGTAATTCGCCAATGTTGCTGAACCTGTCAATGACAGAACGCCAGTTGCGGCATTGTAGTTGGCAGTAATTGGCGTGCCCGTGGTATTTACAGCCAGAATTTCGGCATCGCCATCCTGCAGGTTTGTGATCGTGACCGTGGCGGATGCGAGGTTGGCGCTGTCCGTGTCGGTGACCGTCAGCGCCTCATCGGCGACAATGGCGGTGGGTGTACCTCCTTCGGTGAATGACGCCGTGAAGCCGGTCCCAGTTTCTGCACCATTGAGGTCCACCACCGGAGCGGCGGTAACGATCGTGACGGCAAATTCTTCACGGTCGGTGAGCGGCGTTCCATCGTCATCGGTCACCAACACCACGAAGGTAAAGGGACCAGTGCCGTCGGCAGCACTGGGCGTCCAAGAAATAACGGCCTCGTTATTGTTGTTCTTGGTGATGATGGCCGAAGCGGGCATGTTTGCTTCGGGATCGTCACCGTCCAATTGATAAGTCAGGTTGTCGTTGTCGGGATCCGTGGCCGTGACAATCACTTGGAAGGGAACGCCGACCGTGGCGGTCTTGTCGGTAATTTCCGCGATATTAGGAGCGTCGTTTGAGGAAGTAATCGTGACGGTCGAAGTGCGTGCCGTGCTATTGTTCGAGCCGTCATTGACGACGACCTGGATAGTACGAGTCGCCGATGGATTCTGGGACGTGCTTGCGTATGTGAGGGTGCGCAAAACTTGTTGGTAGTTAGTGAGAGTGTCATTGCCGCTGAGTGTGAGGACACCAGTCGCCGCCACGTAATTTGCGGTGATGTTTGTGCCAGTCGTCACGACTGCCAATAATTCGTCACTGCCATTAAGAGGCGCAGTAATAGTGATGGTCGCGGAGGCAAGAATCGCACTGTCGACGTCGCCGATCGTAGCATTTGCTCCTACGATGGCGACCGCAGCACCATCTTCGGTATAGGTCGCGGCGAAGCCTGTCCCCGAATCTCCACCGTTGAGGTCTACACTAGGAGCGTCATTAGCTCCTTGAATCGTGATTGTGGCCACTGCGGGAGTGCTGTTCGATGTGCCATCATTGACCACGACATTCACAGTCCGCGTGGTGGTGTCCGGCGCTTGCGAGATATTGTTGTAAGTCAAGGTTCGCAAGACTTGTTGGTACTCGGCGACTGTTGCCGTGCCGCTAAGCGTCAATACGCCCGTTGTGGCGTTGTAATTTTGCGTAATCGGCGTGCCAGTTACGGTCACGGCGAGCGATTCGTCTTCACCGTCGGGGCGATTGGTGAGCGTAATTGTGGCCGATTCGAGATTCGTGTCGTCGGCATCGGTCACCGTGAGATCGGTGTCGACAATGGCTTTTGCTCCACCGTCTTCGACAAACGTCGAACTGAAGCCTGTTCCTGCGTCGGCACCGTTAAGGTCCACAACGGCGGCGGGCGTGGTGGCGATGACGTTGACGATAAAGACTTCCGCATCGGCGAGCGCAGGAGTGCCTCCATCGACGGCAATCACGATAATCCGATGCGTGCCGATCTGCGCCGCGGTGGGGGTCCAGGTGAACACACCCGCGGTTGTGAGCGCAGCGCCGGTGGGTGTATCAGTTCCCACGTCGGGATCCAGATAATACAGGATTGTGTCGCCGGTGGGCTCGCCTTCGTCGTCGAGGTCTTCGACCGTGGCCCCAGCGGTGGTGAGATTGAGGGTGAGCAGTTGACCGGCAGTCACGGTTTGGGCGTCGACTTCCGAGAGGTCGAGATCAGGTGGAGAAAAATTGCCTGGGAAACTCACCGTCAGCATGTGGCGAGCTTCCAGCATTTCCATGAGCGGCCGTCTCGAACCGTAGAGGAGACGAGACTGACTTTTCTTGCTTGAAAACGACGTAATGCGATCCCACAAAGATAAACGGCCCATGAATTAATCCCTGAATTCTGAAGTTGCGCGTTATTTAAAGAAGCTGCGAATGGCCAAGGCTATTTCGTACCAGTCCTGGCTAGTGGGGATTGTAGCCCAGATAGGGGGTGTTTGAAACAGCCGTTTAAGAAGATTTTTCCGGTTAGGAAAAATGCTAAGTTTCGCGCACTTAGAGCGCAGAGCCCCCATCCTGGTAAGCATTTAATGTGCGGCGACTTAGACGAATTGCACGCTAATCAGCTGTGTGTCATCCGGACTATTGGCGGTATCGCCGACGCCCACGCGGATTTGAATCGTGCCGACGAAATCCGTGGGAGGAGTGATCTTTACCAGCCCCGTTTCGCTGACCGTGAAGGTGTAGTTCACCGAGCCGACTTTTTGAGCCGTGTAGAAAACCTGATTTCCCTCCAAGTCGGTGGAAGTCAGCTGCACTTGGGCAACCGTGTTGCGAGTGGCAGTGATGGGGCTCGTAATTGTACCCAAATACGGCTCATTATTAACGGTGTCGTTCGCCACGGTCACCTGAAACTCGCGCTGGAACGAATTGCCGTTTTGATCAGTGACGGTCACGGTAACCGTCACAGGGCCGGTGGTTCCAGGGGCTGCCTTGAGCATCACTACCGCGTTTTCTTCGTCCGTAAAGATATCGATGCCTTCCATCACTATATCAGTGAGCGGCTTGTTGGCGGAATTAGTAGCCGTATTGCTGATGGCATCGCGGACGGATTCGCCCTCAACCATCAGACCAAAAATCGTGTGATCAAAATCAAGGGTGCGTTGAGCGCCTTCGGTGATAAAAAATTGTGAATCGTTCGTATCGTCGTCACTTTTGGCCATCGACAGCAGGCCCGTACGATTATGTTGCAGATCAGGATGGTACTGATCGTCGAAATCTCCAAGCGTGGACCCGCCGCTGCCCGTACCGGTGGGGTCACCCCCTTGAATGACAAAGTTATTAATAATGCGGTGGAAGATGATGTCTTTGTAGAAGTCATCTTCGGCTAGTTCGATCATTCGCTCGGCGGCGCGCGAGGCTTTGTCTTCAAACAATTCAAAAACCATATCGCCATAACCGGCCACATTGATCCGAGCCGAGCGATTGCCGGTTTGCAATGTTGCCGTCACGCCCGGATTGTTGGTCGTCACGCTGTAAGTGAGCGTTCCGCCGTTAGGATCATACCCATCTAGCGGTATAAACAGTGGCGAACCGATTAGCAGCGTCGAGCTGGGAATCGTAGCCAGGAATGGCTGCGTCGAGACCGAAATATCGATCCCCGTATGTTCCGACAATTCCTCCAATGTTTGAACACCCACTAAGCGTGAACCATCGGCAAAGACCCATGTGGGATAGGTCGTGATGTTGTTGTCAGTGGCCGTTTGATTGGGGGTGCGGTTGGCATTCGTCACTTCCACGAAGGGCAAATATTGCCCACCGTCCTGGAACATTTCGCGTTGCTCGGTCGTGTCCGCCGACCAGGCCGCGCCATAGAATTTGGCTCCCGCGGCAGTGAGTGCTTGGGCGAACGCCACGAGGTTCGGCGCCGCGATTTCAACCGATGCGGTTGCCACGTTACTGACAGTTGAACCCACAGTCACGCTGATCGAAACGGTACGCGATCCTGAAGCTCCCTCGGCGACGTTGTTGTAACGCAGCGTGCGCAACACACGGGCATAATTTTCGGCCGTATCATTTCCTGTGAGCGTAAGGGTCCGTGTAGAACTCCGGTAAAGGGGGACTAGATTGGTGTCGAGCGTATCGATCTGCAGATATTCCCTCGTGCCATCCGGTGTGGCAGCCAGTTGAGCACTGGCCGATGTGATCGTCCCGTTGTTTGGCGAAAATATCGAAAGATCATCATCAACGATGATGACTTCGCCACCTCCTGGCACGAATGACGCCGCATTGTTATTACCCAGATCATCGGAACCGTTGAGGTCGATGGTTAAACCGGCTTCGGCAACCGTGACTTCAAATTCCTCGGTATCGGTCATTGGTGGCTCACCGTCGTCGGTAACTATGACGCGGAAGGTGATCGTCTCGTCTTCGTCTGCAGTGGTGGGAGTCCAGCGAATGACCGCCGTGCTGTCACTCGTTTTGGTAATCGTTGCCCCGGCGGGTGCATTGTCCGGATCCAAAGTAAAGGTCAGCGTGTCGCCGTCGGGATCCGTGGCTGTCACAGTAATCTCCAACTGAGTGCCCACTGTGGCAGTTTTGTCGGTGATCGGTGTGATGTTCGGAGCTTCCTGTTCATCATCGTCGAGATCATAGCGCTGGGCGTAGACCCCATCGCGGTCCGTGGTACCTTTGCCCGACCAAACGATCAGCGAATCCATCGCATTGGCAGCGATGAACGAATATTGTTGATGTCCAGAATTGGCACCCGTTGTGCCCGTGTTCACTGTAAAGCTATTGCCATCAGCGGCGCCGATGGCCGAATAAGAGCGGGCTAGAATCTCCCACCCTGCCCCGTCCGAGCCGGCGCTGGTCCAAGTGGAAAGCAAGCTGCCGTCGCTGCCAAATGCCACGCTGACATTGGTTTGGTGACCTGCCGTGACGTTATTCATCACAAACTCAGCACCGTCGGTGGCACCAGCAGCTGTAAAACGCCGGGCCACGATTCCCCAGCCCGAGGCGTCTTGATTGAAACTTTGCCAACCCACAAGAAATCCGCCCGTGGGATCGATGGCCACGTCGGGATTGGTCTGACTGTTGTTGGTCGTGGAATTCGCGGCGAAAGCTGTGCCTTGCGCAACTCCTGACGAATTGTAGCGTTGCACGTACACGCCCCAATCGCTGCCATCTTGATTACGGCTGGCCCAAGCAGCCACCAAGTTGCCGTTTGCGTCATAAGCAATATCAGGGGTGATCTGGTCACTTGTGGTTGTTGTGTTGATGCGAACTTCGCTAGCCGCCGCGACACCGGCCGAGCTATAGCGCCGCATGAAGACGCCCGACACGTCGCCCGTGCCGACGCCAGCCCATGCGATTGTGAAAGAACCATCTGCGGCAATCGCCACCATCGGCGTTTCTTGAACACCGCCAACCGTGGTGTTCACCAACGTCTCGCCACCGACGGCCGTGCCAGTTGCCGTATAACGCTGAAAGAAAATGCCTTCGCGATCGCCAATTCCGCGGCCTGCCCAGGTGACAATAAAATCGCCCGATGCGCCGACTGCCACTGCCGCAGAATGCTGATTGCCATCCGTAGTGGTATTCACGCGGAACGTCGCCAACGTGGTCGTGCCCGACGGATTGAAGATCTCGGCGTACACGCCATCGTCGTCCGAGGCGCTGTGGCCTTCAAAGACGACAATCTTGTTCGCGCTGCTCACTGCCACGGCTTGCGCGGAGTTCTCGGTGGTTTGGTTGCGGATCAACAAGTCGTTGACCAGAAACGGATTTCCCACCGATTCGGCAGCCATGGCGAGCCGCTGTTCCAGTTGCTCGGGATGAGAGAGTCGCTTCTTACCGAAATGGGAAGAGGGCCGCTTGCGCTTGGAGAATCTCATAAGTTGGATCGCGAAGTACTTGTTCCGGGAAGGTCGCCGCCATGGAGAAGGTGCCTCAATCTCATTGGCAATATCACTTCAGTATGCTCGCCAACTCGACTTTCAGCAACGATTTTGCCCTGTGCGCAAAACCCGAATGATCGCTACAACAAGGCAGGAGCGTAATGAAATCTGCCCAATTCCAGGAGAATTCGTGACAAGCGGACCTGCGGTCGGCCTTAGTGCCGCGGATCGGGGTTGGTTGTATGACCGCTTTCCTAGACACTCAGCAAAATGTGGCTGGCAGCCAATCATTTGTTAAGGGACGGATTGTTTCGTGAGATCTTACCCGCCGGCGGCAGTCCGCGGTCAGCACCAATTTCCTACGACAAGTTGTATCATGGCGCAACGTAAGCCTTGAAAGCTTGAACACTTAAACCAAACCGTACTTATGAGTAGCACTGCAAACATCTATGCCAACATCCCAGCCCATCTGCCCGCGGAACTTTTCACGACGCTCGTTAAATCGCAGCACGTGCGCATCGAACGGATTGTTTCCCAAGGCAACGCCTCTCCCGAGGGATTTTGGTATGACCAACCCGAGCATGAATGGGTGCTGCTCTTGCAAGGCGCTGCGCGACTGCGTTTGGAAGATCAGACCGTGGAATTGAAGCCGGGCGATTTTGTTAATATCCCGGCCCACAAAAAACACCGCGTCGAATGGACCGCTCCCGATGAAGCGACGATCTGGCTGGCGGTGTGGTATGAGGAATGAGTGAAGTGTTGCCTGCCCCATCGGCAAGTAACAAGGACATTGCCCTCTCAAGGCAAGAAAAAGCCAAAGGCGATTTGCAGCCGATTCGCACTGCCGCTGTCGCCACTTACGTCCTCGCGAACGCCGTACAGGTATTCAATCCCACAGAAGACGCGTTCATAAGGATTCGCGATCAAATTGATCGCCAGATAGGTCGTGGCTTCCAAGTTGTCGGGGGCTTGGCCCGGTACATCATCAAGCCGTAGCTCGCTAAAGGTAAGATTGGAAGTCCACGAATCATTCCATTCGTGGTGCATGCCGATCATCCAGCCGAACATCGGCAGAATAGCGGCCGTGTCGGGTCCCGTGGCCACGACGTCGGGAGAACCCCGGTAGCTGCCGATCCCTTCGCCGAATGTGATTTGATAGTAGGCTTTCGTATCCTCAAGCAAAAGGAACGAGCCCGTGAAGTTGAAGCCCCACGCTTCCTCGGTAATCACCGGTTGATTGGTTGGCTGAAAACCGAGCTCACGCAGCACAAACGCGCTTTGAAATTCGCCCCAGTCAGGAGTCAGTCTCAGACGCGTAATAAAATCGGGCGATTCCGTGCGGCCCATTCCCGTCACCGCCGAGGGCGCTTCAATCATGATGTCCGGATTTTCAACGGCAACGGCCCAAAACAAAAAGTCGTCCACGAGTGGTTGATCCCAGCGCACCAATCCCTGGCGACGATTGACGTTTGAAACCGCACCTTCGAAGTCAATCGTCTGTGGCACAGCCGCGGGATCGGTGAATGTTGTCCAGGTCTGTCCCGCCGTAAATCGTCCGAGTCGGCCATACGCCTGCCGGAGTCGAAAATCGTCGTTGCTCTGGGAGTTACTACCACTAGGGTCGTTTTCGTTAGGAGCGCCTCCAAAGAAGTCCCCTTCAATGTAAGCCCGCGCGATTTCACCATCGATCCGCCATCGTGTGTCGAAACTCAATCGCGATTGCCGCGCATGAAAGCGCGTGTTTTGATATGGCACGACATCCACCGGAATGGTCGTCGTGTCGAAGAAATCTTTGGACCCAATTGGATCAAAGTCGTGAATGAGATCCGCTTTGACATAACCGCCGATCTTCAGCGCCACGTCCGAACCATAGATCACCAGTCCGCGATCAAATACGGGATCAGCCGTAAAGTTGTTATTGAGTCGCGTGGCCGTGAAATCGTCGAAAGCCTGAGTTTGAAATTGAGTCGCGACCGGAGATTGCCCGAAGGCGATCCCCGAGTTCACAGAGCTTTGGTTGTAAGCAGCCACGGCAATCTCAGACTGCGATGAGCATGCATCGATTGCTGGCACAACGGCTTCGTCGATCGCCGGCAAAGGCAGCGGCTGCGGCAACTCATTTTGCGCACGGCTCCAATTGACCTGCAGGCCGACGAGCAGCGCGAAAGCGGTACGTAGGAAGAGACTAAGCACAATCGACCGTGAATAGACGGCAAGGACGAGCCGGGGCGAAATGTTTGCATTTGCCCACATCATTCATTTCGGCGGTACCGTTGCGCCGGCTTCAACCAGATCGGGCCGCGAGAAAAACTAGCCGCTTTCTATTGCAATGCTAGCTTCGCCAAACCAGCCATTTGCCGCAGTTTTATTGTCAGATCAAAAGGAGTAAAGCAAGCGAATTCATCGGTTCCCCAAAAAAACAGCGGCTGGCACTGCCACAGTGCCAGCCGCTGATCAATAGACTGAGGGTGCGTTGATTAGTTCGCCGAACGACGTTGTGGACGGAGAGCCAACAACGATCCAAGCGCGAGGCCGATCATTCCGAGTGATGCAGGTTCGGGAACGCTCACGGAGACGTTATCGAGGTCGATCCGAAAATCGGTGAAGGTCGTGCTCGCCGGCACGTAATAACCTAGCTGCACGTTCTGAACATTTGAGAACACCCCATTAAACGTTCCGGCCCCGAAGGATGAGAAGGGTGGGTTGCTGTTCACAATCGGAATCGTCACCTTGGTCCAGGTGTTGGGCTCAACGGCGTAAAGAACATCCGAAGTCAAACTGGCCGCTGCACCACCCCCGGCATCGAGGCGTGCGTAGAAATTCAACGCGGAAGAGTAGTTGTGTCGAACCACGGCACTGAGCGAGTCAACTCCACTCGTGAGCCAATTGCCGACGAAGGCATCGCCGCTCGCGTTTGCAGCATTATTGCCACGCAACAAAATCTGAAGTGGAGGAGCGCCGAAGCCGCCCGATGTTCCGGAAGTGAATGTCGTTGTATAAGAAATGTAACCCGAGTTACCGACACCCCCCGTGGCATTGTAGGTCGGGGCACTGTTCGTACCGGCGAGCCAACCACTGGCATTGGTGTTGAATGTTTCTGTGAAATTCGTCACTGCCCAGGCGGCACCGGCCTCGCAGGCGAAAGCCAAGGCGCATAGCAGTGTGAGTGATTTACGGATCGACATTAGGCATCTCCAGGTGGGATTACAAACTGCGGTTCGCGAATTGAGACTGAGTCTCTCTATCATGTATTTCCCGACGATTTTGGCTGCCGAGGCCGGGATTGTCAAGCAATTCGCCGCTGGTCTCTCACAGATCCGAGGATTCTAGCCAATCGCCAGAGCATTTTTATGTTTTTCAGAGCTTGATAGTGAATAGTGTACCACAGGCTGGCTTGCCCAGCAGTGCATTGATTTCTATTCCAACACGTCGTCCCACCGCATCGTCGCTTCGCGGTATTGGCCCTGGCGATTGGCCGGGAATTCAACGCGTATCTGCCGGTCAAGCTGTTGTTCCCAGGTTCGTCCTAAAACATTCTGCATATCATGTCGGAGTGCGTGGTCGGATTTGATCAGGGCCAAGAGCTCCCGCACGGTCATGACCTTCGCAACGGTCATCGCCACCGGCGCCACCCCGCGCTTGCTGCGTTGTTCGTTGATCCACTCTTCCAGATCGTAGTGGCGAGTCATATCCGCCGGCTCGCCCAGCGACCAGGCCAGGGCCATCACCTTGCCGATCAACAGTCCGTAACGAAAGTTATCTCCCTTGCCACTGAATTGTCCCAGCATGCCCGCCAATTCCTTGGCGGTCCGCTGAATCTCGGCTTCTGTACGCATGTCGCACTCCAAGGGGATAAAAGAGCGGCTAGTGAGTTGCAGAAATCTCGGCGAGCTATTTTCTGTCATTAATAGCTTACACCATAGGTCAAATTCCTTCCTACAAGGCTTGTACCGGAAGACAATATATCTGGTGTGAATAGTTAGCCCCTGAGATTTGACATACAGTAGCTATAACACGTGAGAGATTTGCTGAGGTATTTTCATCTGTTGTCGAAACTATAAATAAAATAGAGTTTTTGGGTCGATTTTTTATTACTCGCTTAACTACGTGCTGCGATAGCCCAGGACTTTCGGACAGTGGCGGGAGCCGGAATAATGGTTCTCGAAGGAGGTCCGATAGATGGACATACAAGCGAAGCAACAGCGGCCGACGTACAGCGATGAGTTTAAGCGAGATGCGGTGCGTCTGGTA